>JAHLFA010000097.1 GCA_018883985.1 Candidatus Ruminococcus intestinipullorum
ATCGTCGGCAGCGTCAGATGTGTATAAGAGACAGGGCTTATATTAAATAGTGTTTCAGTAACGGCAGATGCATTTAATAATCTTTCAGATGCTGCATCTTCTATTATAAGTTTTGTAGGAGTGAAGCTGGCAGAAAAACCAGCTGATAAGGAGCATCCCTTTGGGCATGGCAGGATTGAATATATTGCAGCACTTATTGTATCATTTCTAATATTGGAAGTAGGATTTACATTTTTAAAGGATTCCATTCGAAAAATACAGACCCCGCAAGAGTTAAATTTCCAATTGATTTCTGTGTGCATTTTACTGTTATCAATAGGAGTAAAGTTGTGGCTGGGGATTTTTAATCGTACTTTAGGAAAGAAAATAGGCTCTAAGATGATGATGGCCGTTTTTACAGATTCAATGGGGGATGTCATTACAACAGGAGCGACAGTATTCTCCTTAATTTTCTTTCAGTTCACTGGGAAAAATATAGATGGAATTATAGGTATTGGAGTTGCCCTTGCCGTAATGTGGGCAGGATTTGGTATAGCAAAAGATACCTTAGAGCCTTTGATAGGTGAAGCAATCGATCCAGAGGATTATGAACGAGTAAAGGAGTTTGTTGAGTCATATGATGGAATTGAAGGAACCCATGATTTGATTATTCATAGTTATGGTCCAAATAAAAGTATGGCATCTATTCATGCAGAAGTTCCCAACGATGTAAATGTAGAAGAGGCACACGAATTGATAGATAAAATTGAACGAGATGCAGTAAGGCAGTTAGGTATTTTGTTAGTAATACATATGGATCCTATTGATATGAAAAATGAGCATCTGATTTCTATTAGAAGTATAATAGAGGAGATTTTGGCAGAAGTAGATTCGTCATGTGAAATCCACGATTTACGTGTAGTGAATGGAAACGGACAGATTAATTTAATATTTGATATGGTAGTTCCTTTTGGCTATACCACAGAACAAAAGGAGGAAATCCAAACCTACTTAATTAAGAAATTACGGGAAAAAGATTCACGTTTTCAGTGCATAATTACAATGGAGCATAGTTATAAAGCAGAAACATAGCAAAATCCAAGGAGGAGATAGTACATGTATTCATTTCAAAGCAGAATTCGTTATAGTGAGATAGATCATAAGGGAAGTTTGACATTACCAGGCTTGATTAATTATTTTCAAGATTGCAGTACATTTCAGTCTGAAGATATTGGCCTTGGAATGGACGTTTTAAAACAGAAAAGGAAAGCGTGGGTGCTATCTTATTGGCAGATTAAAATTAACAAGTTGCCAAAACTTGGCGAAACGGTGAATACGGGAACCTTTGCAACAGGCTTTCAGGGACTTTATGGATATCGGGATTTTGTTATGAAAGATTTAGACGGGAATGATTTTGCACAAGCACATTCTTTATGGGTATATATGGATTTAGAAAAGGGACGTCCTATAAGACCAAAGGAAGAAGATATTCTGCCATATGGTATGGAACCAGCTTTAGATCTTCCCTATGAAGAACGGAAAATCATATTACCTGAAACAACGAAGGAGTGTGAGGCATTCCCAGTTCTAAAGTATCAAATTGATACAAATGAGCATGTGAATAATTGCCAATATGTACAGATGGCAATAGAATTGCTCCCAAAGGATATGCAGATACATCAAGTAAGAGTTGAATATAAAAAATCGGCTGTGCTAGGAGATATAATTTATCCTAAGCTTGCAATAGAAGAGAATCGAGCAGTTGTGCTTTTGTGTAATGAATTAGGAAAAGCATATGCAGTGATTGAAATCAAGTAAAATACAAGGTATACTGTAAAAAGAATAAATAACTGCCAAGATGAAATGGAGAGAATAGATGAGATTAGGAGAAAAGCAGGTTTTAACTGTTGTAAAAGTTGTTGATTTTGGTATTTATCTAGGAAATGATGAGGAAAGAGTTCTTCTTCCTAAAAAGCAAGTACCAAATGGAATTGAGCCAGGAGATCCAGTAGAAGTATTCTTATACAAAGATTCTTCTGACCGTTTGATTGCAACTACAAATGAGCCAAAAATAAAAATGGGAGAGCTAGCAGTCTTAGAAGTTGTTGATATAGGAAGACTTGGAGCATTTTTAGACTGGGGGCTTGAGAAAGATTTATTTCTTCCATTTAAAGAGCAGACAACGAAGGTAAGAAAAGGAGATCGTTGTTTGGTTTCTCTATATATTGATAAAAGTAAACGTTTATGTGCAACTATGAAAGTATATGAACAATTACGAACAGATTCCCCTTATGAAAAAGATGATAAGGTTATGGGAATCGTTTACGATAGAAGTGACGAATTTGGTGTTTTTGTTGCAGTAGATAATCAATTTTCAGCAAGAATTCCTAAAAAGGATGTAGTCGGCAACATAAAAATAGGAGATATCGTGCAAGCACGTGTTGTACAAGTAAAAGCAGACGGTAAGTTGGAGTTGAGCATTCGTGGAAAGATTCCAGAGCAAATGGATAAGGATGCAGAGTGCATTTATCAGAGAATACAGCAATTAGATGGAGAGCTTCCTTTCACAGATAAAGCAGACCCAGAGCTTATTAGAAAAGAGTTTGGAATGAGTAAGGCTGCTTTTAAGAGAGCAGTTGGAAGATTGTTGAAAGAGCGTCGAATTAAAATTTTAAATGATAGGATTCGCATACAGTAAAAATTACAGTCAAACCTTAGAAAGAGTACCTTATGGACTCTTTCTTTGTTTTCATGGAGGAGAAAGATGGATTTTACACATTTACATGTTCATACAGAGTATAGTCTTCTTGATGGTTCCAATAAAATAAAAGAATATGTCGCCCGTGTAAAGGAATTAGGGATGAATAGTGCTGCGATTACCGATCATGGTGTGATGTACGGCGTCATTGATTTTTATAAAGAGGCAAAAAAGCAGGGTATTAAACCAATTTTAGGATGTGAAGTATATGTTGCACCAAATTCTAGATTCGATAGAGAAATAGCTGGTGGTGAAGATAGATATCATCATCTAGTACTTTTGGCTGAAAATAATGTTGGATATGCCAATTTGATGAAGATTGTTTCAAAAGGATTCACAGAAGGCTATTACTATAAACCACGTGTAGATAAGGAATTGTTAAGGACGTACAGTGAGGGGATTATTGCACTTAGTGCATGTCTTGCAGGAGAAGTGCAAAGATATTTACTTCGTGGATTAACAGAAGAAGCAAAAAAAGCGGCACTAGAGTATCAGGATATTTTTGGGGAGAACAATTTTTTTCTGGAAATGCAGGACCATGGTATATCAGAACAACAACTTACAAATCAAAGACAGATGGTACTATCCAAAGAAACAAATATTCCATTGGTGATAACAAATGACGTACATTATACCTATGCAAGTGATGCCAAGCCACATGATATTTTGTTATGTATCCAAACAAGGAAAAAATTAGAAGATGAAAATCGATTGCGTTATGATGGGGGACAGTATTATGTAAAATCTCCACAAGAGATGGAGGAGTTGTTTCCTTATGCAAAAGAGGCGTTAGAAAATACTCAGAAAATTGCCGATCGATGCAACGTGGAAATAGAATTTGGAGTGACTAAACTCCCAAAATATGATGTTCCCAATCATATGACTTCTTGGGAGTATTTAAATCAACTCTGCTGGGAAGGATTAAATCGACATTATGAAAATCCTTCTGATGAATTAAAACAAAGGCTGCAATATGAGTTAGATACCATTCATAACATGGGATATGTAGACTATTTCTTAATTGTATGGGATTTTATTAAGTATGCAAGAGATCATGGAATTGCAGTTGGACCAGGACGAGGCTCGGCAGCAGGAAGTTTAGTTTCGTATTGCTTGGAAATTACAAATATTGATCCAATTAGGTATCAATTATTGTTTGAACGATTCTTAAATCCAGAACGTGTAACGATGCCAGATATTGATATAGATTTTTGCTATGAAAGACGACAAGAAGTTATTGATTATGTAGTGCAAAAATATGGCAAAGAACGAGTAGTTCAGATTGTAACATTTGGTACTTTAGCAGCTCGAGGAGTCATTCGTGATGTAGGAAGAGTTATGGATCTTCCGTATGCGTTTGTAGATTCCATTGCAAAAATGATTCCTCAAGAATTGAATATCACAATAGAAAAAGCATTAAAAATGAATCCACAGCTTCGTCAAACCTATGAAGCAGACCCCAAAATAAAAGAACTAATTGATATGTGCAAAAGATTAGAAGGTTTGCCTAGACATAGTTCCATGCATGCAGCTGGGGTAGTAATTGGACAAAGGGAACTGGATGAGTTTGTGCCGTTATCTAAAGCATCAGATGGTTCCATAACAACACAGTTTACGATGACAACGTTAGAAGAGTTAGGGCTTTTAAAAATGGACTTTTTGGGACTTCGTACACTGACAGTTATACAAAATGCGGCACATCTTGTGCAAAAGCATTTGCCAAGCTTAAATATGGATAAAATAGATTATGACGATAAAGCAGTGTTAGATTATATTGGTACAGGAAAAACGGATGGAATTTTCCAATTAGAAAGTGCTGGTATGAAAAGTTTCATGAAGGAACTAAAACCACACAGTTTGGAGGACATTATAGCGGGGATTTCTTTATATAGACCAGGCCCTATGGATTTTATTCCCAAATATATTAAAGGGAAAAATGATGCATCCTCAATTACGTACGATTGTCCTCAGTTAGAGCCAATTTTAGCACCAACCTATGGATGTATTGTATATCAGGAACAAGTCATGCAAATTGTACGAGATTTGGCAGGGTATACTCTAGGCAGAAGTGACTTATTGCGTCGTGCGATGTCTAAGAAAAAAGGGGATGTTATGCAAGAGGAACGTAAAATTTTTGTGTATGGAGATGCAAAAAACAAAGTTCCAGGTTGTGTGGCAAACGGAATTGATGAAAAAACAGCAAATAAAATTTATGATGAGATGATTGATTTTGCAAAGTATGCATTTAACAAGTCTCATGCAGCAGCTTATGCAGTAGTAGCATACCAAACAGCCTATTTGAAATATTATTATCCAGTGGAATTTATGGCAGCACTTATGACATCTGTAATAGACAATCCATCCAAAGTAGCTGAATATATTTATGCATGTCGTCAGATGGGAATACGTATTCTTCCACCAGATATTAATAAGGGAGCGTCAACGTTCTCAGTAGACGAAGGTAAGATTCGTTATGGGCTAACAGCAATCAAGAGTATTGGAAAGCAAATTATAGAATCAATCGTGGAAGAAAGAACAAAATATGGTCTGTTTAAAAACTTAGAAGACTTTATCACAAGAATATCCAGAAAAGAAACTTTAAATAAGAGAGTGATAGAAAACCTTATTAAATCAGGGGCATTGGATTGCTTTGAAGGTACGAGAAAGCAATTTATGAGTATTTATCTTCAGATTTTAGAACAGGTTAATCAGGAAGAAAAATATTCTGTGACAGGTCAAATGACGTTATTTGATTTTGCAAGTGAAGAGCAGAAAAAAGAATTTGAAATTGTGATGCCTGATGTAGGGGAGTATTCCAAAGAAAATATGCTTGCATTTGAAAAAGAGGTATTAGGTATTTATATTAGTGGACATCCTATGGAACAATATGAAGAGAAGTGGAAAAAATCTATTTCTGTTACAACTATGGATTTTCAACCAGATGAAGAAACAGGACGCTCCAAGGTTCAAGATGGTGCAAGAGAAATTATAGGCGGAATGATTACAGATAAAGTGATTAAGTATACAAAAACAAATCAAATGATGGCATTTTTGACCATTGAAGATTTGGTAGGAACAGTAGAGGTAGTTGTTTTCCCTAAGGATTACGAGAAATATCGAGAATATTTAGAAGTGGAACAAAAGATTTTTGTAAAAGGAAAGGTTGTGGAAGAGGATGAAAGAGCAAGCAAATTAATTTGTGAATCAATTCTTTCATTTGAACAAACAAAAAGGGAATTGTGGATTCAATTTCCTGATAAGCAAGACTTTTTAAAAAATGAGCAGCTTCTATACGGATATCTTGCAGATTCAGAAGGGGAAGATGAGGTTGTAATCTATTGTCAAAAAGAAAGAGCTATGAAACGTCTTCCAAGAAATAAGAATATAAAAATTGGTCCAGACATATTAAGCAGATTGATGAATAATTACGGCGAGAATAGAGTGAAAGTCGTAGAAAAATCTATTGAAAAGGAAATATAAATACGATAAAATAAACACGAAGTGTTAAATTTTAGGCAAGCATACAAGAAAGGTGAGAGTGAATATGTCAGAACAGGAAAAAGTTTTAGAGAATATTGAAGATAGAGTTCGTACAATCGGTGTGTTAACAAGTGGTGGAGATGCACCAGGGATGAATGCAGCTATTCGTGCCGTTGTTAGAAGAGCATTATCAAAAGGAATCAAAGTAAGAGGTATTAGAAGAGGATACCATGGACTTTTAAAAGAAGAGATTATTGATTTAACTGCTCGTGATGTGTCAGATATCATTCAAAGAGGTGGAACAATTCTTCAAACAGCACGTTGCCAGACAATGCGTACAGTAGAAGGTCAGCAAAAAGCAGCAGCAATTTGTAAAAAGTATGGAATCGATGGCTTGGTAGTTATCGGTGGAGATGGTTCTTTTGCTGGAGCACAGAAATTAGCTAATTTAGGGGTAAATACAATCGCTATCCCAGGAACAATCGACCTTGATATTGCATGTACAGATTATACAATTGGATTTGATACAGCAGTAAATACTGCAATGGAAGCTATAGATAAAGTACGTGATACTTCAACTTCTCATGAGAGATGCAGTATTATTGAGGTTATGGGACGTGACGCTGGATATCTTGCACTATGGTGTGGAATTGCAAATGGTGCTGAAAAAATCTTATTGCCAGAAGAAAAAGATTATAATGAACAAGAAATTATAGATGATATTTTAGAAAATAAAAAGCGTGGTAAAAAGAACTATATTATCATTAATGCTGAGGGTGTTGGTGATTCTTTAAATATGGCAAAGAGAATTGAGGAAGCAACTGGAATTGAAACAAGAGCTACAATTCTTGGACATATGCAGCGTGGAGGAAGCCCTACATGTAAAGATAGAGTGTATGCTTCTACAATGGGAGCATTAGCCGTAGATTTATTATGTGAAGGCAAAACAAATCGTGTAATTGGATATCGCAATGGAGAATATGTAGACTATGATATTGATCAGGCACTTTCTATGAAGAAAACAATTCCTGCATATCAATATAGTATTTCAAAGACATTTGCAATCTAGGAAATGGAGAGAATAAGTATGGAACAAGGAAAGAAAACAGCACCAATAGGAGTATTTGATTCTGGTGTGGGCGGTTTAACTGTTGTAAGAGAGATTGCACGGCAGTTACCAAATGAGAATATTGTATATTTTGGTGATACCGCTCGAGTTCCATACGGAAGTAAATCGAAAGATACGATTATTCGTTTCTCTGAACAAATTATCAGATTTTTACAGGGAAAGAATGTAAAGGCGATTGTAATTGCATGCAATACAGCGAGTGCTTTGGCTTTGGAAACGGTAAGGGATGAATTTGACGTCCCCATATTAGGTGTAGTTATTCCAGGGGCTAGAGCTGCAGTGGCAGCCACACAGAATGGTGAAATTGGTGTAGTAGGTACGGATGCAACTGTGAAAAGTGGTGTGTATACAAGAGTGATTCAGGAGCTTAATCCAAAGCTTCACGTAATAGAAAAAGCATGTCCGCTCTTTGTTCCGTTGGTGGAGGAAGGGTTTAAAGAGCATGTTGTAACGAAACAAATTATAGAGTATTATTTAGAATCTATGAAAAATACCCAGATTGATGCAATGATATTAGGGTGTACACATTATCCACTGTTGCGTTCTAAAATTAGAGCGTATTTAGGGGAGAAAATACAGATTGTAAATCCAGCCTACGAAACTGCAATGGATTTGAAGCAATTACTAAGTGAGCATGATATGGCAAATGATGGTACAACATCTCTTGTAAGTCGTTATGAATTTTATGTAAGTGATGCAGCAGAGAAGTTTGTTGATTTTGCTAATACAGTGATGCCATTTGATATTTCTAAGGCAAATATTGTAAATATAGAAGAATACTAGGAGAGAAAAATGACAAAAGATGTATTAGTTAGCATTTCAGGACTGCATGTAGATA
This sequence comes from Candidatus Ruminococcus intestinipullorum, assembly GCA_018883985.1. GTDB lineage: Bacteria > Bacillota > Clostridia > Lachnospirales > Lachnospiraceae > Mediterraneibacter > Mediterraneibacter intestinipullorum_A. The sequence goes on from JAHLFA010000097.1 coordinate 8,185, forward strand.
TTGCTGCCCAATTGCCAGATCAGGATGAGGAAGATGTAATTGAGGTAGTCACACCAGCTTCTTACTATTATAGAAATGATAAGCATTACGTAGTATATGATGAAGTGATAGAAGGTACGAGTGAAGTTATTAAGAATAAAATCAAGATAACTGGTACAGATAAGATAGAGATTCTAAAGACAGGTGTATCTAACTCCCATATGATTTTTGAAAAAAATAAAAAAAATCTTACGTACTATAAAACTCAGTATGGTCAAATGCTGATAGGAGTACAGACAAAGAGTATGGATATTCAGTTTTTGGAAAATAAAATACAGGTTGCAATACTCTACGAGTTGGATGTAAATCACGAACCAATTGCAGATTGTAGAATCAAGATGAATATCGTATCAAAGAGTAGTGGTGACTTTTCTATAGAAGCAAATATTTAAATGAAAAAACTGTCGTTATACAAAGTAGCTTTGTTTAACGACAGTTTTTATTATTATGCATTTTTCTTGAATCGACTAAAAAATCCTTTTTTCTCTTTTTGAGGTACTTCTAATGGTCCTCTAATTCCTTTTACATCTGTGATATAAATACCACTTACAGTTGCTTTTACTTCCTTCTTAACAGGTACCATATCAAAAATTTTTGAGTCGCACATAAGTGTTGTAATTTTAGGTCCCACTTTTGCTTTAACAACAGGTACTTTTGTACGTCTTAAATATTTTGGTGTGTTTTCAAGGACAATTGCAGGGAAACCTGCCTCTTTTAGTTTCATTAATTTTTTATCAATAATTAGCATATTGATAGTTTGAGCAACAGCATCCATCTGTTCTTTTTGAGCAGCTTGTTTCTTCTCAGCACGTCTGCCAAAGATATAAAGTCCAACGAGTGCTCCAATTAGAAGAACAAGCACTACGATTAGTACGATTAATCCTGCATTCACGATAAAACCCTCCTAAATCCTCTTTATTCCGTTATTTTGCATGTAGTATTGTACCATTTCTTGTTGTTAAGTGCAAGCAATTTGAGATTGTGGGGTTACTTTTATTCAAAAAAGGAGTATACTATCTTTACATAAGAAAGAATGGGGATGGTATTTATGGCAGGAATGATATGGCAAGGTATAGGAACTGGATATACATTTTTAATGGAACATTTACTTATATTGAACATTATACTGTCTTTGATTATCATCTTTTTTCAAAGAAGATCTCCTCAGATTGTGTGGACATGGCTTCTTCTATTATATTTTATTCCAATTTTAGGGTTCATTTTATATTTGATGATTGGGCAGGATATGCATAAAAGTAAGATGTTTCGTTCCAAGGATATAGACGGGGAATTAAAATATGCAGTAAGACGTCAAGAAGAGGCGATTTATAGAAAGAGAATGAAACTGACCAGTGTATCTACATCACGATATCGAGATCTTATATTGTATAATCTAGAGGCAGGTCAAGCTGTTTTAACGGATAATAATCATGTAGAGATATACACAGATGGAAAGGAAAAGTTTCGTGCATTAGTTGAAGAGATGCTCAAAGCAAAGAATTATATTCATTTACAGTATTATATAATCAGAAATGATGAATTGTGGCAGGAGCTTGAGAAGGTTCTAATTCAAAAAGCAATGGAAGGGGTAGCGGTCCGTGTATTATTTGACAGCATGGGTTGTCGTTCTATGAAAAAAAAGGATTGGGAGCGATTAAGAAAAGAGGGCATTCAAATTGCGGAATTTTTTCCTGCTCTACTTGGAAAACTACAGCTTCGCATGAATTATCGAAATCATAGAAAGATAGCAGTTATAGATGGTCGAGTTGGATTTGTTGGTGGATTTAATATAGGCAGAGAGTATTTGGGATTGGATTTAAAAAAATTTGGATATTGGAGAGATACACACCTTTGTATAGAGGGAGCAGCTGTGACCTCATTAGCCGTTCGCTTTGTTTTGGATTGGAATTATGCTGCAAAGGAAAACTTATTTCAAAATGACCAGTTATTTCTAATACCTAGTTACGAAAGGAATGGAAGAGATCCAATTCAAATTATTTCCAGTGGACCAGATTCAAAAACAAAACTAATTCGTGACAACTATTTGAAGTTGATTCATAGTGCAAAAGATCATGTATATATACAGACTCCTTATTTTATACCAGATGAATCTATTTTAGATGCGTTAAAGATTGCCGCACGTTCTGGAGTGGACGTTCGGATTATGATTCCTTGTAAGCCAGATCATCCATTTGTATACTGGGCAACTTATTCTTATATTGGGGAGATGGTAGCGGCAGGAGCAAAGTGCTATATATACAATAATGGATTTTTACATGTGAAAGCATTGACTGCTGATGGTATGGCAGCATGTGTTGGAACGGCAAATATGGATATTCGAAGTTTTGAATTGAATTTTGAAGTGAATGCTGTTTTATATAGTGAAAGTACAGTACAAAAGTTAGAAAATATTTTTGAAAATGATATTACCAAATGCACACAGGTAACGAAAAGTTTTTATGAACAGCGTTCTATGGTTATTCGGATGAAAGAACAATTTTCTAGATTACTTTCACCTTTGCTTTAGTGAGAAGATTATGGTATAATCGTAAAATCAAATGAAAATGGGAAGGTTAACTATTATGAAGAATAAGATACTAACAGTAGCTCTTGGAGTATTCTTAGCTGCTACATTATCAGGATGTTCTAGTGAACTATCAAATGAGTATATTACAATTAAGCAATATGAAGGTCTTGAAGTGCCTCAAGTAGAACAGGTTGAGGTTACAGAAGATCAAATATTAAATCGAATCGACTATTATTTGAATGCTGATGCAGTGAAAAAGGAAGTGACAGATCGAGCTGCAAAAGAGGGCGACACAGTAGATATTGATTTTGTAGGTAAAGTAGATGGTGTCGAGTTTGAAGGTGGAGCAGCATCTGGACAAGAATTGGAGCTAGGTTCTGGAAGATTTATTGGTGCAAATGGGGATTACAAAGGATTTGAGGAACAAATCGAGGGACATGAAGCTGGAGAGTCCTTTGACATTGAAGTAAAATTTCCTGATAGCTATACAGAAGAGTTGGCTGGAAAGGTAGCAGTTTTCTCTATTAAGTTAAATCATATTTATGAAGTAAGCGTACCTGAATTAACAGATGATTGGGTAAAAGAAAACAGTATTGAATCTAAAAATGTAAAAAGCTATAAGGAAGAGATTCAAGATCAGATACAGAACACAGAATTGTGGATGTCAACTTTAACAGCTCTTGTAGATCAAGTTGAAGTAAAGAAGTTTCCTGAGGGAGAGGTAGAAGAGCAACAAACAACTATCACAGATTATTATCAGCAAATGGCATCTGCATATGGTGTTGAATTTGAGGAGTTTCTATCTTCATATCTTGGAATGACAGAAGAGGAATTCCAAGAAGAAGCAAAAAAACTGGCTGAAGATGCAATTAAGCAGCAGTTAGCAGTTGATTTATTAGCAGAAAAGAAGAAACAAGAAATCTCAGATGATGAATATGAAATTGGATTAAAGAGATATGCTGCAGCAGCAGGATATACAAATGACTCTATCGAAGAGTATGAAGAAAAATATGGAAAAGAATTGATACAAGATTCATTACTTCAAGAAAAAGTAGCAAAATACCTTGCAAAAAGCTGTGTACAGGTAGAACAAGATACGACAGCAGAATAAGAATCTATGTAGATAGATACCTCCAAGTACATTGTGAATAGCAACAAGTACTTGGAGGTTTTTCTATTAGGATGGTTTTCTAAATAGATTTATGCTAAAATGGTAAAAAGATTGTGTATACAAAGGAGGTTATTATGAAATTAGAAAATGAACATATTTATTTAGAAATTTCAGAAAAAGGAGCAGAACTTATTAAAATTCAAAATAAGAAAACTGGAAAAGACGTATTATGGACAGGGGATCCAAAGTTCTGGGGACGTCATTCTCCTATTTTATTTCCTAATGTAGGAAAGACACATCAAGATATTGTAAAAATTCATGGAAAAGATTATCCAACAAAACAGCATGGATTTGCAAGAGATTGTATGTTTGAATGTATAAGCAAGCAAGAAGATATGGCTGTATTTTTACTGCAATCCAATGAAAAAACAAGAGAAGAATATCCATTTGATTTTCAATTGTATATTACATATCGTTTAGTAGAAAATCAGATTGGGGTGGAATGGAAAGTTACAAATCCATCAGATGAAACTATATTCTTTACCATCGGTGGACACCCAGCATTTATGTTTGAACAAGAGGGGGAAAGTTGTGCAGATTATTTAATAAAAATTCCAAAGGTTGAACAATTAATTTGTACAAAAGCAGAAATGGGACTTGGTGTTACCGAACCGAAATATACATTAAATTTAGAAGAAGAGTTTCTAACAGTAAATGAGGATATGCTTTCAGAAACAATTATTGCAGATGGGGAGCAAATTAAAGAAGCATGGTTATATAGAAAGAAAGACAAATCTCCATATATAGGTGTAAAAGGAGATGGGTTTGTTAGCTATGGTATTTGGGCACCAAAAGGAGCACCTTTCATTTGTTTAGAACCATGGGCAGGCAGATGTGATGATATAGGATTTTCAGGAGATATATCAGAAAAACCAGGTATCAATTCTGTACAATCAGGAGAGAGTTTTACAAAGTCTTATCAGATTATAATTGGCTGTTAATTTCATAGAAAAGACGTAAATCAAAGAGGAATAACTGATATTTTCCCCGCATACATTGTAAAAAAACAAGCAGGGGAGAATATCCTTGAAAGAATATATCGAAGAAAGAGCAATTGAAATTGCAACGTATATTATTGAAGAAAAGGCGACTGTACGTCAAGCAGCCAAAAAATTTGGTGTGTCAAAATCAACGATACATAAAGATGTAACGGAACGACTGATTCAAATCAATCCAGGATTAGCATTAGAAGCTCGTAAAGTTTTGGATATGAATAAATCAGAAAGACATATTCGTGGAGGGTTAGCTACAAAAGAAAAGTACTTGCACCATAATTGAGTGCAGAACAGATTACAGTAAGCTAAAAGAGGTGAGAAACATGAAACTTTTGAATATATCATACAGAATAAGGAGAGTGCTTATACTTTATTTTAGTTTTATGTTTTTGTTATTAGGATGTGGAAGAGGGGATACTTTGCAACCAAAGGAGCGAGTTGAAGTTTCCTTATGGTATTATTGGGAAGATGAAAGAATGCAGAAAGCTTTGGCAGAAGTGATTGACGATTTTCATCATTCTCAAAATAGAATTCGAGTAAAAACACAATATATTCCAGATGAGGATTTTAGAAAGCAGCTAGCTCTAGGTATGGCAGATGGTAAAGTGCCAGAGCTGGCTTTAGTTGATTCTTCAGATTTTCAGTATTTTCATGCGATGCATCCCTTTGTAGATTTATCTGAAGAAATAGAGGAAATTAAAACATGGGATGCACAGATAAACAAAGCATGCCAAGTAAATGGACATATGATGGGACTTCCCGTAGGAATGAATTGTGCCGTATTGTATTATAATAAGGATATTTTACAAGAGGCAGGAGTTTTAGTTCCACAAAATGTAGAAGAGATTTCTGGTGTTGCATCAAAGGTAGCTCAGAATGGGAAGTATGGAATTTTGTTTTCAGCAGTACAAAGTGAAGAAACAATGTACTCATTTTTACCTATATTTTGGGGATATGGTGGAGAGGTTGACAGTATAAATTCTGTACAAAGTCAAAGAGCATTTTCCATGTTACGTGATTTAATAAATTCTGGGGCTATGACAAGAGAGTGTATGAATTTGACCGTGGGAGATTTGATAAAACAGTTTGCACAAGGAAATACAGCAATGATTATTTCTTCTTCTAATTTTGTAGATTCCATTCGTACAATGAATCCAGAACTTAACTTTGATGTTGCCCTTCCTCCAGGAAATACATTAGGAGAGCATTTTTCTATTATGGGTGGAGAAATTTTGGGTGTGCTAGAGGAGGAGAAACAGAAAGAAGCAATCGAATTTTTGAAATTTTTCAAAGTTGCAGAGAAAGAGAATTTTCCATAGAATGGCCTAGCATTTCGGAGGAGTTTATAAAGGTGATAGAACAAGAAATGATAGGGCAAATAAACCAAATAGAGAACTTAGATAAAGCAGCAAAACGGATTGCAGAAATTCGGGAGGAAAGTTATGAAAAAGGGGACAACCTTACGTCATAGATTATTAATGAATTTTATGTTTGCTGCACTGATTCCTGTATTTATCTTTGCAGCGATTTCACAATTTAATATTGAGAAGAACTTGAAAAAGAATTTGAATGATAGAATCGAAAGTAATCTTAGAAATGCCAATCAAAGCTTAAATATGATTTTAGATAAATATACGACAATCCTTTATGATTTTTGTGCCGATGAAGAGGTGTTACAGTGTGTTGAGGCTGTAGACCAAAGTGAAGATATTTTAGAGATAAATCGAAGTATATTACGTAGAAAGTTAATTCATCTGTGCAATCAAAATACGGGAATTGAAGGGATTCTTATTCAAACAGCAGGAGGAAAGCTATTATTTTATGATCGTTTTAATGCATCGTCTGTTCATAGTGAATGGATACAAGAGATAGAGGTTCCCAAAATAGAAAGAGGAGAAAAATATAGTATCAGCAATCCTGTTTTTATAAATGGACAGAGATATTATTTCTTTCATATCGCTAGAAACTTGATTGATTATAAAGATATAAAAAACCCCTTAGGTACGGTTGTCATTAGTGTGAATGAGGAGCGATTAAAACAAGCATTTTTATCGGATGATGACTCCAGTATTTATCTAATAGATGAAGGAAAAATAATTAGTGCATCCAATTCAGGGGATATTGGAAAAGATTTAGAATCTATTCAAGATAATCTAGAGAAAAGCTATACTATGATAGAAAATGAGAGTAGTGGACTAACTATTTGTAATGAACAAAATTTAGTGGCTTATCAGAAAATGTTTATTTATCAATGGGAATTTCTGATGGTTGTAATGCTAATTACAGCTCTATTAACAGTACTTTTTATTTATTACAAAACAAAACCATATCTTTCTATCGTAGCATCTATGGGCTATGTAATGAATTGTGTCGAGCATGGAAATTTTAAGGAGAAGATATCCGTAGAGGAATCACTGCCTATAGAAATACAAAGGATCTCTTATGGATTTAATGAAATGATAGGGAATATCGAGGATTTGATTGAACAGGTAAAGAAAGCAGTATTAGAGCAAAAAAATGCAGAGCTATCAGCTTTAGAGGCACAGATTGACCCCCATTTTTTGTATAATACATTAGATACAATCAATTGGAAAGCAATTGAAAAGGAAGAGTATGAAATCAGTGAAATGTTAGGGGCATTAGCAGATATACTGCGTTATACAGTGTGGAATGCTGGGGGAAGTGCAAGTATTGGTCAAGAAATTTCATGGTTGAAACAATATATTTTATTACAAAAGGCAAAGCTTGGAAAAAGACTTGATGTAGAGATTTTGGTACCAAAGGAGTTAGAGAGATATAGAATTCATAAATTGCTGCTTCAGCCGTTTGTAGAAAATTCATTAAAATATGCATTTGCAAACCAAGAAGAATGTCTTTTGACAATACAAATCAAAAAATGTGAAAACCAGCTTCATATTCTCATACAAGATAATGGGATTGGAATAGATTCTGAGTTATTACACAAATTAAATTCCCAAACGGATATATTAGAAAATCATCTTGGAATTGCAAACGTAAGGAAGAGATTAAAATTATATTATGGGGAGTTGGCAGCAGTTTATTTTGAAAGCGAAATTGGAAACTATACGAAAGTTCATTTGTTTATACCTGTGAAGGAGGATGAGGAGATATGCGAATCGTAGTGGTGGAAGATGAGGCACCTATTCGAGAAGGAATGGTGAAGCTTTTAAGTAAGATTAATGCAGACTATGAAGTTGTTGGAAAGGCTGAGGATGGAGAAAAAGGATATCAAATAATAAAAGAATTAGAGCCAGATTTGGTAATTATGGATATTCGTATGCCTAAGATGGACGGTTTAAAAATGCTTAAAAAGTTAAGAGATGAGCAAGTGAAGTGTAGGGCGATTGTTTTATCTGCATATTCAGATTTTGAATATGCACAGGAAGCAATTTCCTTGAAAATAGAAAATTACTTACTTAAGCCAATTAAAATACCAGAGTTAAAACGTGCATTGAAGCAAGTAGAAGAATCCATTTCACAGGAAAAAGATGAAAAACAAATGTTATCGTTGGAAAATGTTATCCTTACTTGTATGTATGGTCAACAAAATAATTTAGAGCAGCTAAACGATGAAGTGATTAAGGAAAAATATGGGATATCTATCAATGAACCAGCTGAATTTTTCGTACTTTGGTTAGGGGATGGGTACGACAAGCAAAAAGAGGAGGCGAGGGAACTTTTAGAATCTGTAGCCAATCACAGTATGGAGTTTCAATCTAGTGTTTTGGAGTATGAAAGTGGAAAATTATTGTTAATGGTAATTTTTTCTAATTCAGATAAGAAGTCACAAAAAGAATATTTTCAAAAATCAGTAGTCCCTATGTTGTCATCACATTTAGGTAAGGATGTTATTTACTTGTGGGGGTGTGCAGACACATTGCTAAAAATGCCTGATGTACTAGAAGAAATGAAAATACAAAGAGAGTGGAACTTGGTAGTTCCTCCAGCAACTTTAATTAGTTCTGAATTAATAGAGGCTCAACATCCGACTATTTTAAAATATCAAATGGAGATAGAAGAAGCTGCAAAGTATGCCGTTCGGATGGGGAATCAAAAGGAATTGGAGGATAGTTTTCGTAAATTATATGAATATTACAAAGAAGAGTCCTATTCCCCAGCGGATGTCAAAAAGCTCATAATCCATCTTTGCTGGGTTGTTTTTCATACCTATAAGGAACAAACACATGAGGAAATTGATTTAGAAGTACAGGGAGTCTTACAGAGAATAGCAGAAGCAGTTGTATGGAAACAGATAAAATTAGCAATTTCTGATTTTTTACAGTTATTCAATTATTCGCAGGAGGATACAGAGGATTCTAGTAGTACCTTGGTCAAGAAAGCAAAGCAATTGATTAGGAAATACTATTCACAAGGAATTACTCTGGAGGAAATTGCAGATAAATTATATGTATCAGAAGAATATTTAAGTGCACAATTTAAAAAAGAAACAGGAGCAACATTTTCCGAAACAATTCGTAGTTATCGAATTGAAAAGATAAAAGAACTGCTTTTAACTACCCATTTGAAATTAAATCAAATAGCAGAATTAACAGGGTATTCTGACCCGAAATATATGAGCAAGGTATTCAAGGAAGAGGTCGGAATGTTGCCAAATGAATTTAGAAAGTCCATTCATTAAAAGGATGGCGTCTTAAAAATTTCTCCCTTTTTCAAAAATTTCACCCTGTATTTTTTATTTATGTGTGCTAATCTAAGAATGAACATAAGAGAGATGACATAAAAAGAAAAATATAGATGAATTCGTAAGAGGAGAGATGATTATGAGCGAAATGCTAATTAAATTTAGAAACCCTGAAGAAATTTTGAAGTTTGTTCGTACTGTAGAGAAGTACCCTTATGATATGGATATGAAAAGGGGAAGATTTGTAATTGACGCAAAATCTATTTTAGGAATTATGAATCTTGGTTTGAACAATATTATTTCTTTAGAAGTACATCATGATGAATGGGACGAGTTAAGAGAAGAGCTAGCTGAGTATGCAGTTGTATAAGATGTAATGATGCGAATCCAATGCCAGAAGTGCATTGGATTTTTTAATAATAACTTGTAAATTCACAACAGCTACATTATAATAAATACACTAGACAAGACAGGAGGAAGTAGTGGTGAAGAATGAATTAGTAATTGTACTTGATTTCGGCGGACAGTACAATCAGCTTGTAGCACGTCGTGTTCGCGAATGCAATGTATATTGTGAGATTTATTCTTATAAAACTGATATAGAAAAAATCAAAGCAATGAATCCAAAGGGAATTATTTTAACAGGTGGCCCAAACAGCTGTTATGAAGCAGATTCTCCAACATATACAAAGGAATTATTTGAGCTTGGGATTCCAGTATTAGGGCTTTGCTATGGGGCACAGTTGATGATGCATGTGCTTGGTGGTGAAGTAAAACGAGCTGACGTAAGGGAGTATGGTAAGACTGAGGTAATCGTAGACAAGCTGGATTCCAAAGTGTTTGAGGGGGTTTCTTCCCCAACAATTTGCTGGATGAGTCATTTTGACTATATTGCTAATATTGCACCAGGATTTGAGATTACAGCCCATACTGCAGATTGTCCAGTAGCAGCAGCTGAAAGTACAGAGAAGCAGTTGTATGCAATACAGTTCCATCCAGAAGTATTGCACACTGTACAAGGAAAGGATATGTTAAGAAACTTTGTTTTGAACGTATGCGGATGTGCAGGCGACTGGAAGATGGACGAGTTTGTAGAGAATTCTATTAAGGAAATCCGTGAAAAAGTCGGTGATGGAAAAGTACTTTGTGCATTGTCTGGAGGAGTAGATTCTTCTGTGGCAGCGGTAATGCTTTCTAAGGCTATTGGAAATCAACTTACTTGTGTGTTTGTTGATCATGGTTTGCTTAGAAAAGATGAAGGTGATGAGGTTGAAGCCATTTTTGGTCCTGAAGGTGTATATGATTTGAACTTTATTCGAGTGAATGCACAGCAGAGATTCTATGACAAGTTGGCTGGAATCGAAGAACCAGAACAGAAGAGAAAGATTATCGGTGAAGAATTTATTCGTGTTTTCGAGGAAGAGGCGAAGAAGATTGGTGCTGTAGATTTCCTTGTGCAGGGAACGATTTATCCAGACGTAGTTGAGAGTGGTGTGGGTGGAGAGTCCGCTGTGATTAAATCCCATCATAATGTGGGAGGTCTGCCTGATTATGTAGACTTTAAGGAGATTATTGAACCACTGCGTGATTTGTTTAAAGACGAAGTTAGAAAAGCTGGTTTGGAATTGGGATTGCCAGAGCGTTTGGTATTTAGACAGCCATTCCCAGGTCCAGGACTTGGAATTCGTATTATTGGAGAGGTAACTGCTGAAAAGGTTAAGATTGTTCAAGAGGCAGATGCAATTTATCGTGAAGAGATGGATGCAGCTGGTATGAACAAAACAGTTGGACAGTATTTTGCAGCTTTAACGAATATGAGAAGTGTTGGAGTTATGGGTGATGAGAGAACTTATGATTATGCTATCGCTTTAAGAGCTGTTAATACGATTGACTTTATGACAGCAGAGTCTGCACAGATTCCATGGGATGTGCTGCAGAGAGTGACAAGCCGTATTGTAAATGAGGTAAGTCATGTGAATCGAGTACTGTATGATTTGACAGGGAAGCCACCAGGGACGATAGAGTTCGAATAATATATTAGAGCCAAGAAATGCCTATTTTACGGGCTTTCTTGGCTCTTTCTATGTCCGTTGACAATCAAATGACAATACTTTTTTAATATTATTGTAAATAATTTCTTTTTATTTAGCTGGGAATTGACTTTTCCAGTCTAAATAATCTTTTTCTGTAATCTCTTCATTTCTGAATTTCTGGTACATATCAGCCCATGCTCCAATATTATCCAGCATATTTAAAGAATCATGTCCTTTGTCTTTAAACATGAGTTGTGGTACGCCGGATTCATCCCGGTAGGCGTGCAGACCATATTGATCCTCTAAAGCAAATAATGCGTGCATGACACTAACATAAGTATCAAAGTTTGGATCAGACATGGCGTATGGACTGATCTTTAATGAGTTTGCTATTTTTTCCAATTGTTCTGATGATGGAAAACGATTCCCAAGTTCATAATTTCTAATTGCCGATTCGCTCAAGCCGGACATGATTGCCAATTCTTTCTGTGTATATCCTTGATCGATCCGGAATTTTCTTATTTTCTCACCTACTGTCATAAGAAAACACTCCTTTGCTGATTGTTACTTAAAAGTATAGCATAAACAGTTCAAAAATGAAATATAAAAATAAACCGTTCATTTTTGAAATTATTCTATTGACAGTACGGAAATGAAATGTTATGATGCATATACACCGTTCGATAATGAACTGAAAAAAGAAAGGAGGGATATAGATGGCTAGTAAATTATTTATATCAGCAAAAGAAGTAGCGAAAGAATTAGAAGTATCTGATTCCTATGCGTATCGTTTGATCCGTCAGTTAAATGCTGAATTGGAGCAAAAAGGTTTCGTTGTTGTCAAAGGAAAAATCAGCCGTAAATATTTTGAAGAACGAGTTTACGGTATGAACGAAATGAAATAGCAGGGGGTGATGTTTTGACAGTGATCAAAAACCAAAAGTCAAATACTTACGAGGTAAGAACCTATTATAAGGACTGGACCGGAGTAAGAAAGCAGAAGACGAAAAGGGGATTTAAACGCAAATGTGATGCCCAGGAATGGGAAAGAGCGTTTAAATTAAAGGAGAATTTGAGTCTGGATATGTATTTTGAAGATTTTGTGGATCTTTATCTGAATGATATCAAATCTAGAATCAAATATAATACATGGCTGACGAAAAAGCATATTGTAGAAAAAAAGATTCTCCCATATTTTTCGAAAAAGAAGTTGCAGGAAATAAAACCTTCCGATATTCGACAGTGGCAGAACACCATGATGAACTATCGAAATAAACAAGGAGAAGGCTATTCACAGGTCTATCTAAAGACCATCCATAATCAGCTGAGTGCAATTTTGAATCATGCAGTTAATTTCTATGATTTGAAAAGCAATGCTGCACGCAAGGCTGGATCTATGGGAAAAGAAAGAACAAAAGAGATGCTTTTCTGGACAAAAGAAGAGTATATGAAGTTCATTGTAGCGGTGGCGGATAAGCCGATCTCCTTTTATGCATTTGAAATTCTATATTGGTGTGGAGTCCGTATGGGAGAGTTGTTAGCACTGACACCGGCAGATTTCGATTTTCAGGCGTGTACTATCCGGATCAATAAATCTTATCAAAGATTAGAAGGGAAGGATATTATTACAGATCCAAAGACTGTGAAGAGTAATCGTATGATCACCATGCCGGAATTTTTAAGCGAAGAATTAGAATCGTATATAGGAATGCTGTATGGCTTGAATGAAAATGACAGGATATTTCAAATTTCAAAAAGCTATCTTCATCATGAAATGGATCGTGGTGTAAAGTTGTCAGGAGTGAAGAGAATACGAATCCATGATTTACGACATTCTCATGTGTCGTTATTGATCAATATGGGATATTCTGCGGTGGCAATAGGAGAAAGGGTAGGACATGAAAGTGTGGAGATCACATATCGATATGCACATTTGTTCCCGACAATCCAAACAGAAATGGCGGAAAATCTAAATCAGGAAAGAGAGGAATATCTGGATGAGTGAAAAAAATAGGGATAGCAAGAATCGGTGGCGTAATGTAACCATAGCATTTCGAATGTCTCCGGAAGAAGATGCAGAATTAGATTTAAGAGTGAAACTTTGTGGATATCAGACGAGACAAGAATATATCATTGAAAGCGTTTTACATCAAAAAGTTACAGCAGTAGGAAATCCGTTGATGTTAGTACAGTTTAGAAAACAACTTAAAGGGATTGAAGCTGTCTCTTATACACATCTGACGCTGCCGACGATATCTCTCGG
>JAHLFA010000098.1 GCA_018883985.1 Candidatus Ruminococcus intestinipullorum
ATATGTTCCTTATCAGGAAACGGATATTAATCCAAAGAGAAAGTGGAGTTACAAAACGAACAGTCCAATCTTCAAAATGAAATATGATGAGGTTGCGGGTATGCTTCCAGGAATTATTGAAAGAGGCGTTGAAGAGTTCTGCACTGATATAGGTGGTATTGAATTTAATATTACATATTCAGATAAAACGAAGTTTAAAGAAACATACTGGGTACCTGGTGATTATTTTGAGGAATTATTTGTAGCGATAAGAAGCTTAGTGCCTGAAACAGAGTACACACCAGCGGTTCTATTTACAACGGAAGATTACGAAGATGAAGAAGAGGAAGATGAGTAAAACATGAATGAAGAGCAATTTCGCGATGGGCTAATTCGCATTGCAAGATATAGTGATTATAAAGAAAAAGAAGATGTTTTATCATTGTTGAAACGTTCTTATGTTACGTTTGATAAAACAAATAGTTTCACAAGGAAATCATGGCAATTTTATGAAAATATAGAGATTCGAATTGCACCAGAATATAAGAACGAATTAGAAAAACACAAGAGAATTCTTGAAGAGTGGTGCGATGAATTATATGAAGAAACGGAATCATATGATTTTGGCGTGTTAAAAATTATGAATGGGACAAAAAATGTTGGTACGCCAGATGAAGTTGATGTTTGTTTTGAACATCAACAGGAAAAGCTTATTAAATACGTCAGACAAAATATGTTATTTGGATAGCAGTAGCATGGTTTACGGATCCGGTTTTGTTCAATGAACTTCTTGAGAAGAAAAAGCAAGGTGTTAATGTACAAATAATTGTTGACGCAGATGAGATTAATCGAAAAGGCGGTATTGAATACGAAAAGCATTTCGAATCTTATAGAATGCCATTAAAAGGCTATTTTGATAATATCGTACATCATAAGTTTTGCGTTATAGATTTTGAAACTGTGGTCCATGGCTCATACAATTGGACTAGGAAAGCGCAGTATAATAGGGAAACGTTAGAAGTGGTTAATAGCAGAGAACAGGCTGCAAAGTTTGCAGATGAGTTTATTGCATTAAAAACTCGTTCGGTCTGGTAAGGTGGGTTCAAAATTGGCTCTATCGTTAAAGGGTTCGTGGATATGTTCCCTTGAACAGATAGGTGGATATGACGTACTTACTAACGTATCGTTCCATGTGGAGACGGTGGTATTGTTGTCCCACAAAAAAACAGACAGTACAATCAAAATAAAAGTCGAGTTTGGCTAGGGTGAGGGCAAAGTATCGCTTGATAATATCGCTAAAAGAGCCGAGGCGTACAAGACGAAAGAGAGAGTTACCTATAAAATGATAAAGGAATACATAGAAGCGAAATACGGCTTCAAGGTACATACTGCTTATATAGCGAAGGTAAAGAGAAGTTTGGGCTTGCTAAAAGAGTTGTCAAAGCAAATGACATAGGATTTTGGAAAAGGATTTACTGTTGCCAATTTGAAAAATATGCGACAGTTTTATTTAACGTTTCCAAATGGCTACGCATTGCGTAGCGAATTGAGTTGGACGCATTAATTCCTTTTAGAACTTGGCAGAGGTTTTTCATTTGTAGCACGACAGAAAAGAATAACATTTGGTGGACGTCACTTTAGAATTGATCTTGTATTTTATAATTACATTTTGAAATGTTTTGTTTTAATAGATTTAAAAGTTGGGGACTTAACACATCAGGACTTAGGGCAGATGCAGATGTATGCTCACTATTATGAACGAGAACTTATGAATGAAGGGGATAATTCGCCGATTGGTATTGTTTTGTGTGCAGATAAAAGTGAGTCTGTAGTTAAGTATACATTACCTGCAAATGAAACACAGGTTTTTGCTTCCAAATATAAATTATATCTACCAAGTGAGGCAGAATATATCGGTGGTATGAAAGAAAAATAAATTTTGCATCAGTGTGGTGCAAAATTGATGAAGTAATTATTTTGTGGGAAAAGGGATGCACGACGAGACGGTGTGTACTTTTGTCCCACAAATATTAAACAAAACCGAAAATCACATATAATATGATACAGGAATATGTAGAGAAGAAGTAAGGATTTAAGGTACATACCGCTTATATTACAGAAGTGAAAATATCTCTGGGACTGACAATGTATGATGTGCCTAATGAGATAAGGGATTATATTGAAGCATATCTGAAAATGTGGGAAGATGAAGAAAGTTATAATGCTGTTTTAATTAACCAAGGCAAGAATCAGAAAGAGAGGATGGAATTACTTCTCCAGTTAGTAGTACAACAGTTACAGATGTTGGAGACAGTGAGTCTAAACAATTTACCGGAATTCAGAAAATAATTAAATGGACGGGATTGATAGATTAGTACAAGGGGGCTAAGAAAAATGTGTGTATTTTGCGATATTATAGGTCGTAAGTCAGAAGCAAAAATTGTATATGAGTCAGATAGAGTAATAGCTTTTCTGGATATAGAACCAATATCAAACGGGCATGTGCTTGTTCTTCCGAAGGTACATGTAGATTCAATTACAAAGTTATCACAGGATTATCTTGTAGAAGTAATGGAGACTGCTCAGCATATTGTCAAGGTATTTGAAAATGATTATAAACATTCAGGCTATAGCATAATGCAAAACGGTGGTGAATGCTGTGATTTTGGACATTTTCATCTTCATGTTTTTCCTAGAGTAAAAGGAGATGGTTTTGGGTGGAAAATACACAGATGAAATTGCGAATGATCTAAAGGAAAATTTAAGCAACAAATAATTGGAAAGTATAATTTTGTTACAGATAGAGAGATATTAAAAACGAGATTTCACACATTTAGAATTCTGGAAGAAAGCATTTCAAACAGTAAAACATGGTATGAACAATTAATTGAAAACTGGAGGTTACCACAATGACAGAAGTGAAACGACCACCACGCAGTAGTTTGAAAAAGGTACGAATAGTGTCT
>JAHLFA010000099.1 GCA_018883985.1 Candidatus Ruminococcus intestinipullorum
TCACCCTCTCAGGTCGGCTACTGATCGTCGCCTTGGTAGGCCGTTACCCCACCAACTAGCTAATCAGACGCGGGTCCATCTCATACCACCGGAGTTTTTCACACTGTATCATGCGATACCGTGCGCTTATGCGGTATTAGCAGTCGTTTCCAACTGTTATCCCCCTGTATGAGGTAGGTTACCCACGCGTTACTCACCCGTCCGCCGCTCAGTCACTTTAATCGTCATTCCGAAGAAATCCAATTAAAGCGCTTCGCTCGACTTGCATGTGTTAAGCACGCCGCCAGCGTTCATTCTGAGCCAGGATCAAACTCTCGTTAAAAGTGTTTGTCTGTTCAAAATTAACTGCTAGCTAATTTATCCCTTTACTGTTTGTCACATCTCTGTGACGGGTACATCTTTCGATGCGTTCTTAAAAAATCTTCTCTTAAGAAATTTTCAAGGTGTTGTCTATTGTTTAATTATCAAGGTTCTTTTTGTTTCTTCTTTTTCTCAGAAACAACTCTGATATTCTATCATGTCGTTTTCTGTTTGTCAAGAAGTTTTTTCATTTTATTTTCTGTCTTTTTTAGCGGCTGTTACCTCGCTTCGTTGACAGCTTTGTTATATTATCATGTCTATTTCGTTTTGTCAACTACTTTTTTACTCTTTTTTTGAGTAAACGGAGAAGGAGGGATTTGAACCCTCGCGCCGCTATGAACGACCTACTCCCTTTCCAGGGGAGCCCCTTCGGCCAGCTTGGGTACTTCTCCACATTCTTTCCTTTCACACAGTAAGGAAAATAAAAGGAAGCTCATTCTTCTTGAACTTCCTAAACGGAGAGGGTGGGATTCGAACCCACGCGCCCTTTCGGACAAACGGTTTTCAAGACCGCCTCGTTATGACCACTTCGATACCTCTCCATGCTATACTCATTTCATCTAAAGGCTTTCCCTTAAGACAAGATGTATTCTAGCATACATTAATAATAAATGTCAACACCTTTTTTTATATTTTTTCTTTTATTGTATAAAAGCCTCTGCAACTAACAAATCTTCCATTGTTGTTATCTTTATATTTTTGTACTCTCCCTCTACTAAACGAATCGGATAGTTTAACATCTTCTCTACTACCATTGCATCATCTGTGACATTTCGTTCCTCTTGCTTCATAAGATTTTCATATGCTTTATAAATAATTTCATAAGAAAATATTTGAGGTGTTTGAATTGCCCAAACTGCACTTCGTTCAGGTGTAGATTCTACAAACCCATCTGAATTTGCAATCTTTATTGTATCTTTTACGGGAACTGCTATCACACATGCCTGATACTTCTTTGCTTCTGTAATTCCCTTTTCTATAATATCTCTACTTATAAAAGGTCTTGCTCCATCATGAACACAGATATATCCGTCTGCTTTTGCGTGTTGAATACCTGCCCATACAGAATCATAGCGTTCTTTTCCACCTGCTATTATCTTTTTAATCTTGCTAAATTGATACTTCTCTACAATATTCTTTTTACAATATTCTATTTCCTGCTCTCCTGTGACTAAAATAATCTCGTCAATACTAGGTGTTTCTTCAAACGCCTTTAAAGAATAATATAAAATGGGTTTCCCTTTAACAGCCAGATATTGTTTCTGCGTTTTAGTTCCCATTCTTGTTCCACGCCCTGCTGCCAAAACAATCGCTGTGCAGTATTTTGTTTCCACAATTACTCCCTCTTTCCTGTTATCTCTCACCTATTTTTAAATTCGGTATTGCATTCAAATCTAACCCATGACGTGTGCCTGCTAAATACTCGTAATATCCTGCAACTCCTATCATAGCTGCATTATCTGTACAATAAATCGGAGATGGGTAGAAAAATTCTATTCCTCTTACTTTACATGCTTCTTCCATTGCTTTTCGCAAAGTAGTATTTGATGCAACACCTCCTGCAATAGCAAACTGTTTCACACCATACTCTTCCACTGCTTTCATAGATTTTTCCACAAGCACCTCTACAACTGCTTTCTGAAAAGATGCTGCAACATCTTCCGGAGCAAATGATTCGCCTTTCATTTTACATCCATTGATATAATTTAGTACAGCAGATTTCAAACCACTAAAACTAAAATCATAATTTTCCATGTGTGGCTTTGGAAATACGATTGCATCTGAATTTCCTTCTTTAGAAATTCGATCTATCTTAGGTCCACCTGGATAACCAAGCCCTATTGCTCTAGCCACTTTATCATACGCTTCTCCAGCAGCATCATCTCTTGTTCGACCTATAATCTCATATTTTCCATATTCTTTCACTCTTACTAGATGAGTATGACCTCCCGAAACTACCAAACACAAAAATGGCGGCTTTAATGATGGATGTTCAATATAATTTGCAGAAATATGACCTTCAATATGATGCACCCCAATTAAAGGAAGCTGCTTTGCAAATGCAATTGCCTTTGCCTCAGCAACTCCCACTAAGAGTGCCCCAACTAATCCAGGACCATATGTTACAGCAATTGCATCTATATCATCTAATGTAGTTTCCGCTTCCTCTAATGCTTGTTCTATAACTTGATTGATTTTTTCTATATGTTTTCTTGAGGCAATTTCAGGCACTACACCCCCATAAAGCTTGTGTAAATCTATTTGAGAAGAAATTACATTGGAGCGTACCTCACGCCCATTACGAACTACTGCTGCCGCTGTTTCGTCGCAGGAACTTTCAATTGCAAGTATATTTATATCTTTTTTTTCTATCATTTTTCGCTGCCTCTTTCTATTATTCAAACATCAATTCCTTAGACATCTTATCCTTTCCCGCTTTAGCTGACGGAAAAATACTCTGCACTTCGTCCATGTACTCTTCTGGTTTTATTAACGATGGACTATAATGCGTCAACCACATTTCTTTTACATTAGCATCCTTTGCTAATTGTGCCGCTTCATGAAACATCATATGTTTATATTCTATTGCCTTTGATATTTTTTCCTTCTCACCATACATTCCTTCACAAATAAATAAATCAGATTCTTTTGCATTCTCTAAAATAGAATTGGTTGGTCTTGTATCTGTTGTATATGTCACTTTAATCCCTTTTCTAGGAGGTCCTAACACCATATCTGGGGTCAGTGTTCCCTCAGAAGTTTCAACACTCTCACCTTTTTGTAGAACACTCCAATACATCTGTGGAATATTTTGCTCCTTAGCACGATTAACATCAAATTTTCCTGCACGATCTATTTCTATTGAATAACCATAACAAAGCACATTATGATTCACTTTAAATGCCTTTAATCGATACCCATTTAACTCAAATATTTGTTCATTACCTTCAATTTCTCGTGTTATGATTGGAAAAGGAAGCTCTGGTGCAATTACACGCAACGCTTTCACCACACGTTCTAACCCTTTTGGTCCAATCAAAGTCAATGGTTCTCTCCTATCTGCATTTCCCATAGTAAGCAATAAGCCTGGCAGACCACTGATATGATCTCCATGATAATGTGTAAAACAAATCACATCAATCGGCTTAAAACTCCATCCTTTTTCCTTAATTGCTATCTGTGTTCCTTCTCCACAATCAATTAACATGCTACTGCCATTGAATCTCGTCATCAATGCAGTTAACCAACGATACGGAAGTGGCATCATACCCCCACATCCTAACAAGCATACATCTAACATATTATCCCTCTATTTCCACTGGTATACAAAACTCCTGCAAAATATGGTCATAACATTTTTCACACAAATCAAAGCTATGATTCTCTCCATCTTTTTCTGAGAAATATCCCCAACTATAATCTACATGAAAAACGCCTTCTTTTGCATAGCCTTTCGATACCATAATCTCTTTTCCACATCTATTACAAATAATTTTACTTACTTCTTTTGTCGCTTTCATTTTATACTGGCGCATAAAATCTCCTCCTATATGCTTGAGATTACCTTATTGTTACGCCTAAATTATATCGTTTTTTGATTTTTTCTCCTAGTGGAAACTTTTTCTAAATCACACAACTCATTAATACTGCATCTTCTATTGGATTTCTGTAGAAATCTGAACGAATACCATCCTCTGCAAACGCATTTTGTTTATAAAACTTTATTGCTACATCATTATTTTTTCTAACATCCAATAAAATTTTTTTTGCATTTTTTTCTTTACTTATCTCTTTTAGCTGTTCCACCAGCTTAGTGGCTACCCCTTGGTTTCTTGCCTCTTTCTCTACTGCGATTCTAGCAATTTCTACTTCATCTAGAACATGATATGCTAAAAGATATCCGAGTAAATGTCCTGCTTTTTCCGCTACGATACAAACTGAATTTGGATTTTCCATCGTTTCTTGCACACTCTTTTCACTCCATGCATCAGAGAAAATTTGGCATTCCATTTCTGAAACAAACGCTGTATCTTCTATCTTCATTTCTCGAATTATAACTTGATTGTTTCTCTCTCGTTCTTCTCTTTCTCTTTCTGCCTGAGAAACTCTTAAATAATCTGGCTCATGCTCCGCTGCAGTTTCATACTTTCCTAGCTCATAATATTGAATACCCAATGCTCCTACCACAGCAGCTCTTTGTCTATTCATATAGGATGGAGCAAAGTAATATGGAACTTTTAAATTTTCTTTTATTATTTTTTGATAAACTGGTACTCCATCTCCTAGGAAAACTACTTGTCTGCCTCTTTCATTCAATTCTTGAAGCAACTCCTCTACGGAAATAGCCACCTGTGATTTCAACACTGTAAACTTAGGTTGCGTCAAATCTTCCTCTAAACTTTCTTCCTGAGAAAATGTATAAATTCCTGTATATACTTGGTTTCTTCTAGCATCCATAATCGGACAAATAAGATCTCTGCAACCATACACTCCATACGCCAACCCATCTACTGTTGGAATATGAATCAACGGCTTATTCAATGCCAATCCAAGTCCTTTTGCCGTAGCAGAACCGATTCTCAATCCTGTAAAAGAACCTGGCCCTCCCGAAATTGCTATCGCATCAATAGAATTTATGTCTAACTCTACCATTCTAAACATTTCATCTATCATAGGAAGTAATGTTTGTGAATGTGTTTTTTTATAATGGATTGAATATTCTGCAATTGTCTGAGTATCTTCTACTACTGCAACTGTAGCTGTTAACCCTGAGCTATCTATTGCCAATACACGCATAACTCGTTTCCTTTCTGTTTCATTCGCATTCTTTTATGTTACTCTTTTTTTAAGGATTCTGCAAATATAATCTCTACTCAACTTCTTGTATCGTGATTTTTCTATATTCAAACCCTTTGTCCAAATCTTTTTCTATAATAATTTCTGTATATTGTTTTGGGAGAATTTCTTGTATCAAATTTGCCCATTCAATCATACATACTCCCTCTCCAAATACGTAGTCTTCAAACCCAATTTCATCCATCTCTTCTATATCGCCAATCCTATATACGTCAAAATGATAAAATGGTAAGCGACCGCTCTCATATATTTGTACAATAGTAAAAGTAGGACTATTTATCGGCTCAGAAATCCCTAATCCTTCAGCAAATCCTTGTGTAAATACAGTTTTACCTACTCCCAAATCACCTGTTAGCGTAAATACCTGTCCTTGGCGAGCGTTCGCCCCAAGCTCCTTTCCAAGAAGAAATGTCTGTTGTGCATCTTTTGTTTCTATTATCATTTTCCTTCTCCTTTATTTCTTATCATCTATAAAAATACTTTATTTACAAAAAATCCGTACGCAGGTGAGTATATCATATAAATATATCCCCTGTCATACGGATTGTATCATATTTTAATGATGGAATAAACGGATTCCTGTAAATGTCATCACCATTCCATATTTATTACATGTTTCAATTACTTGATCATCTCGAACAGAACCACCTGGTTGAGCAATGTATTTTACACCACTTTTATACGCACGGTCAATGTTATCACCAAATGGGAAAAATGCATCGGACCCTAATATAACATCGTTCATATTGTTAAGCCACTGCTTCTTCTCTTCTTTTGTAAAAACTTCTGGTTTTGTTTGGAAAATCTTTTCCCACTTTCCATCTTCCAAAACATCCATATAATCTTCACTGATATACACATCAATTGCATTATCACGTTCTGCTCGTGTAATTCCCTCTACAAATTGAAGTTCTAACACTTTAGGACTTTGACGCAAGAACCAGTTATCTGCCTTACTTCCTGCTAATCTTGTACAATGAATTCTCGATTGCTGACCAGCACCAATTCCTATTGCCTGTCCATCTTTAACATAACACACAGAATTAGATTGTGTATATTTTAAAGTAATCATTGCTATCATCAAATCTCTTTTTGCATATTCTGGAATTTCTGTGTTATCTGTCACTATCTTAGAAAACAATTCTTCATCTATTTTTAGTTCATTTCTTCCTTGCTCAAAGCGTATTCCAAATACGTCTTTATATTCAATTGGATTTGGAACATATTCAGGATCGATTTGGATCACATTATAGTTTCCCTTTTTCTTCTCCATAAGAATTTTAAGTGCTTCCTCTTCATATCCTGGTGCAATCACACCATCTGATACTTCTCTCTTAATCAGTCTTGCCGTGTCCACATCACAAATATCGGATAATGCTATAAAATCTCCAAAGGATGACATACGATCTGCCCCTCTTGCTCTTGCATAAGCACTTGCTAATGGCGATAACTCTCCTAAGTCTTCTACCCAATAAATTTTTGACAATGTTTCATCCAACGGCAATCCTACAGCTGCTCCTGCTGGAGAAACGTGTTTGAATGAAGTTGCTGCTGGCAAACCTGTTGCTTTTTTTAATTCAGATACTAGCTGCCACCCATTCAGTGCATCTAGGAAGTTGATATATCCTGGACTTCCACTTAATACTTTTATTGGAAGATCTCTTCCATCATTTACAAAAATCTTTGCTGGCTTTTGATTAGGGTTACATCCATACTTCAATTCCATCGTTTTCATTCTATCTTCTCCTTTACCTACCTGTTTTTATTTACAATTCTAGTTTCAACTTTCCCTGTTTCTAAATGAATATATCGTACAAACAGTGAAATTTTATTTTCTTGATTCAGGTTGTTCCAAAGCAATTCTGTAAATGCTTCTATTTTATTCGGAATAGAAATCAACTTAGGTTCCCCTTCAAAGCTTGGTAAAGGATTCCCATCATGCATATATGTATGAATAAAATGTCCCTCTCCTGCCACTGGATTCTCATAAGCAAATGTGTAGCGATTACATCCATTTGGATTACCATTGCTGCTCTTTAAAATGGACATAGCATAATTAAATTGTCCAGATTCAATATGTAGAATGCCAGAAATACGAGGTGTATAATTTGGAGCATCTGGTTCAAACTCTCTTGTTCTAAGACTTTGCTCAAATGTCATCTGCTTGTCCATTCCATCATAAATTGTATCTGTCTGATCTCCATTTGTTACAATCGTTTTATTTCCAAGTACACGTACTGGAGAATAAATAATCAAACTTGGATCTATAAGCTTAGATGGATCAAATGCTTGCGTACGAATACCTTGTCCGTCTTCTACAAAAATTCTATTACGGCTATTCTCACTTCTTCCCATGATGAAATAAGCCGCAACGGCATGTTCTCCATCTTCACTCTTTCCCAATATAATCCCTCGACCTGGATAGGAATTTTCTTTCAGTTCCTGTTCAATTGATAACATTTTCATACAGATGCTCTCCTTTATATAAATTCTATTTATAAATACAGCCTTATTATATCGGTGTATTTATAAGAATTCAATATATATCAAGCAATTGTTCTTGTATCTTTACTGAATTTTACTAATAATTATTTATAACTTATATTCTCCTTAATCGTACCTTACTAATACGATTATCTCGAATTTTTTCAATTTTAAACTCTACATTATCCGCCTGAATAACTGCCTTTTCATTGTCCTTTGGTATATACCCCAATTGTTCTATCAGATATCCAGAAAGTGTATCATAATTTTCTGTTTGAAGATTAAGATTCAGCTCTTCATTTAAATCATCAATTAAGATACTTCCATCTAACAAGTAGTCCCCTCCTGCTAACTCTAAACAGTCTGGCTCTACAATTTCATCTTCCTCACTAATCTCACCCATGATTTCTTCAACTAGGTCTTCAATGGTTATAATCCCTGAAAATCCTCCGTACTCATCAACTAAAACTGCCATATGGCGGTGAGAGGCTTGTAATTCTCTAAACAGCTCATCTGCATCTTTTGTATCTGGAACAAAAAACGGCTCTCTTAACAAGCTCCTTATTTCCAATCTATTTGCTGCACCTCGACGTAGTGCAATCATAACATCCTTAACGTGTAAAATTCCAATGATGTTATCCAATGTATTTTCATAAACAGGTATTCTAGAGTGTCTAGACTCTAAAACTCTATCTAAAATATCCTCTAATGCTTCTCCAACATCTACAGCGAATACATCTCTTCTTGGAACCATCAATTCTCTTGCACTTCTTTCATCAAATGAAAAAATAGAATTGATCATTTCGCACTCGCTGTCCTCTACAGTTCCATGCTCGCTTCCTACTTTTAGTAAAGCCTTAATCTCTTCTTCTGTTACTAATTCTTCTTGATCTTCTGTTTTTAATCCTAATAACTTTAAAACAAGTTTTGTAGAAACAGAAAGCAATTTTATAAAAGGTGATAAAACTTTAGAAATATAATGAATTGGCATTACTGTGAACATACAAAATGCTTCTGCCTTCTGTAGTGCAATACGCTTAGGCACAAGTTCTCCAAATACAAGATTAAAGAACATCAACAGTAAGGTCACTCCATTCCTTGCAATTACCATGCTATATGGCACACCTGCTTGTTTTAACCATCCGCCGAGAATAGGTGCAATACCTGCTGCAGCTGATGCACTAGAATAAAATCCAGCAAATGTGATTGCTACTTGAATCGTTGAAAGAAACTTTGTAGAATCCTCAAAGAGGCTTTGAATGACAATTGCTTTTTTATTTCCTGAATCTGCTAGGCTTCGTATCTTATTCTTATTAACAGATACTACTGCCATCTCAGCTCCAGCAAAAAAAGCATTCATAAAAGTGAAAAATAATAAAATAAATAAGTTTAAAATAATTGTGTTACCTGCGGGATCCGCATCCATAAAATTACTCCTCCTAAATATTAATTTTAGGAGAAGTATATCATGTTCTATGTTTGAAATCAAGTAAAATGCTATCTAAGTATAGTAAGAGGGTGTAAGGGTGTCAATGATTGGTAACACTTCACCCTGAAAAGAATGTCAAGGGTAAGGTGGGGATTCCCACTAGGAATACTACCTGACCTCGACATACCTC
>JAHLFA010000100.1 GCA_018883985.1 Candidatus Ruminococcus intestinipullorum
ATCATTTATTAATGCCACTATGGCACTCGTAGCAAAACAAATATCTTTAAAACGAAGCCAAATATATAGCAACATACCTACTACCGCTATAATAACAGCAATAATTGCATCTGTCTTCATTTCTGAACTAACAGTTGAACTAATATTTTCTGTGGAAATATCCTCTTTTTCAACCTGATATTCTTCTGCCATATACTTTTCAAAATTTTCACGTTCTTCTAATCCAAGTGTTTGCGTTTTAAAAATTACTTGATTCGTATCTGCAACAGTTTGAACTTGAATATTAGGATCCCCTGTAATTTTTTCTAGCTCAGGAATCATTTCTTGATCAATTTCCTTCAATGTATACGCTTTATCAAATGTTACATTGATAGAAGTTCCACCTTGGAATTCCATGCTGTAATTCAATGCATTTTTTCCACTGGCAATACGTCCTCCCATGATTCCAAATCCTATAATAAGAATAAGAGCTGAAATACTAAAGAATAACTTTTTCTTTCCAAGAAAAGGAATTGTTCCTTTAAACTGGTTTTTACGCCCATATACTTTTTTGTCACGAATTCCCACAGCATAAAATGCATAAATGATTAGACGTGTTACTACAAGTGCTGTAAACATGGATACAACAACTCCTAGTGTCAGCGTTTGTGCAAACCCTTTTACAGTTCCACTTCCTTTTAGCCATAACACTGCTGCCGCAATTAAGGTTGTAACATTTCCATCTATAATTGCAGACATAGCCTTGTGAAACCCTGCATCTAATGATGTTTTTACTGATTTTCCTGCTATAAGTTCTTCTTTTACTCTTGCAAAAATAATTACATTTGCATCCACTGCCATACCAATTCCTAAAATAATACCTGCAATTCCTGGCAATGTTAATGTGATATCAAATGCATTCAGTAATATCAAGACTAATTCTGTATAGATTAACAGTGCTAAACTAGACGCAAGTCCTGGCAGTAAATATACTGCACACATAAAGACGAATACAATAACAAGTCCTATAACTCCTGCTAGAAGACTTGTACTAATTGCTTCTTCTCCAAGCTGTGCTCCTACCACATTGGAACGAAGTTCTTCCAATTCTACATTCAACCCACCTATACGGATTGTAGAAGCCAGCTGCTCTGCTTCTGCATAATCAGACATGCCTGTAATTACAGCTTGTCCGTCTGTAATAGCTGTATTTACTCTTGGTACACTAATCAAAGCACCATCATAATAAATAGCAATACTTTCTTGTGGAGAAGCATCTGCCGCCTTTTTTGTAGCCTCTGCAAACTTTTCTTTTCCACTTTCATTCAAAGAAAGTTCTACAACACTCTCCGTTGTTCCACTTAATTGGTCTTGTGTCATTCCAGCCTTAGCTGACTTTACATCAGAACCAGCTAATACAATGGAATTATCTTCTTTTAATTCCTCTATACTTTTTGTAAGCTCGTATTCACCATTATCATTTACTCTGTAATTTAGTGTTCCATCACTTCCATTTTGACAAATAAAATACATAGAACCTGGCTGTCCCAGCTCACTTAAAATTTCATTGGCATCTGTCACCCCTGGAATCTCAATGCTAATACGATTGGTTCCTTCTTGATACACAGAGGCCTCTGTACTATACTGCTCTACACGCTTTTGCAGCTTATAGACTGTATCACTCATATCTTCTGTGGAAGGAGTCTCACCTTTTACTTGATAAGTGATACTTACTCCACCTTCCAAATCCAAACCAAGTTTTATATTTTTTGCTGCACCAGTATTCCCTTTTCCAAATCCAACAATTGTTGTAAAGCCTAGAAAAAGAATTGTTACAACTGTCATCAGCAAACAAAAAATTCCCCTACTCTTTTTCATCTGACATCATCCCTTCTTCATCTGCCAAAGCCGCTTGAATCATAATGGCACATTCTACTCTCTTGCGTTCCATCTCACAGCTTACTTCATAGGTATCATTGATTGTATTGTGGAACTTATAGGAATTCGCCATACATCCTCCGCTACAATAGAATCGTGCAAAGCAAGACTTACAGCTTTCTTTTGAATAAACACTGCAACCTCTAAAGTCTTCCACAATATCTTTCTTTACAAGACCTTCTTCTACATTTCCTAAAAGGAACTCCTCTTGTCCTACAAACTGATGACAAGGATATAAATCTCCCCATGGTGTAACAGCTAAATATTCTGTCCCCGATCCACATCCTGACAGACGTTTGGCTACACAAGGTCCGCCCTCTAAATCCAACATAAAGTGGAAGAATGTAAATCCTTTTCCTTCTCGCTCTCTATCAACCATAATTTTTGCAAGCTTATCGTACTCTTCAAAAATCACTGGCAAATCTTCTGGTCTAATTGCATAATGGTCTGTATCCTCTCCTACAACAGGTTCTATAGAAATCTGTTTAAATCCAAGGTCAGCAAAATGCAATACATCTTTTGAGAAATCTAAATTTTCTCTTGTAAATGTACCTCTAATGTAGTATTTCTCTTGATTTCTACTATCTGCTAATTTTTGGAACTTTGGAACAATCAAATCATAGCTTCCTTTTCCATTTCTAAATGGACGCATCTTATCATTGACTTCTTTTCTTCCATCTAAGCTAAGTACTACATTATCCATTTCACGATTTACAAATTCTTGTACTTCGTCATTGAGTAAAACACCATTTGTTGTTAGTGTAAAACGAAAACGCTTGTTGTTTGTTTTCTCAAGCTCTCGCCCATAAGCTACTAAATCTTTTACAACCTGCCAATTCATAAGAGGTTCTCCTCCAAAGAAGTCTACCTCTAAATTGTGCCTATTTCCAGAGTTTTCTACAAGAAAATCTAACGCTTTCTTTCCAACCTCATAAGACATCAATGCACGACTTCCATGGTATTCTCCCTCTTCTGCAAAGCAATATTTACATGCAAGGTTACAGTCATGTGCTATGTGCAAACACAATGCTTTCACCACTGTCTTTCTTTGCTTTACTTCGTCAATATAATCTTCATAAATATCTTGTGTAAAGAGTTGCCCTGCTTTTGTCAACTCAACAATTGCTTCGAGAACCTCTTTTAAATCCTCTTCTTGATATGTATTGCCTAATTCTTCTAAAAGCTTTTCTCTTGTCTTACTTTCCTGTAATGTATCCACTGTATGTGCACAGTTCATTGCCTCTAAACATGCAATGGCATCATATGCTATTTGGTCTACAACATGAACCGAACCACTATTTACGTCTAAAACAATATAGTATCCATTATTTTTGTACTGATGAATCACAACAGATACCTCTCTTTCATTTCATTTTTTCACAAATGTAAGGCAGCGACCAAAGTCGCTGCCTTATGTAACTTCTGTCACTGATTATTTCTTCTGTTCACAAATCTGATTTCCTACAGTGCAAGATGTTTTACATGCTGACTGACAAGATGTCTGGCACTCTCCACATCCGCCTTTTTTCACTGTATGATTTAATGTTTGAGTATTCAATGTTTTAATATGTTTCATTTCTTACCTCCTAAATATTGATGCATACAAGCATTCTTTATTTCTTCACAAAATTATAGCATACCCTCTCAAGTTTTAAAAGTATTTTTTTATGAACTAAGAAATCATTCCTCCAATCATTCCTCCACCTATGCAAAGTAACCATGTAATCAATATTTGAGATGTTCCCTCTTGAATCCCTCTATAAATCCCAAAGGAAATGAGTAAAAGTAATAAAAAATACAGAACCCCTATCAAAATTCCCCATAGAAATCGCCTTGTCTTCGCAAGTTTCCCTGCCACAAACCCTCCTACTAAAGTAGATAATACATAAATCACCATAATACCTGCTGTAATTTTACCTTCATCTAATCCAAATTGATATAATAAAAATGTCAACAGTAAAAGCAATATCCCTGTTACAAAATAAGAGCATAGAAGAGCCTTTAATATCCAAATAGCTTTTACTTCCATGCCCTGATTTTGTATCTGTTTTTTCTCCATATTCTCCTCCTCATCCTACAATATACTCTATTAATTTCTATTGTATAACCTATGAGGAAATGGCCTGTTTTATTCTTACTATTGCTCCAGCTGTCTACCTAAAAAACCAGCGGCACTCATCGCAACTTTCTGCTCCAGCTCTCCAAAGTATTCTTTTCCTTCTCTGTTTAGAAAAATAACAGAACCAATCACATCTCCAGCACTTATAATTGGGCAAATAATCTCTTCTTGGTATTCTATTGGTTCTGATATAATCGGAATAAACTCTGAATCTCCTAAAGCTGCTTCAATTCGTCCCCTTTTTTGCAAGGTTTGTTCTAACTCTTTGCTAATATACTTTTCTTTTAACTCTCTTTTTCCTCCACCAGCAGCGGCTATGACCATATCCATATCGGTAATACATACGGTACACCCCATAGTTTGTGCTAGACTTTCAGAATATAAGACTGCAAGATTGCTTAATTCCCCAATTGGCGAATATTTCTTTAATATAATTTCACCTTCTCTATCTGTAAAAATCTCCAAAGGATCTCCCTCTCTAATACGTAGCGTTCTTCTAATTTCCTTTGGAATTACTACTCTCCCTAAATCATCTATTCTTCTAACAATCCCTGTTGCTTTCATAAAAAACCTCCATTTTGCATATCTGCCATTTATCTTCCTGTTTTGGATAAATGTAGTATCTGCAAAATAGAGGTTTTTATACTATCTATTCGCCCATATATCTATATTGTTGTGCAATGTTTTTCACATGGTCTCCCATTCTTTCAAAATCTGTCAACATTTCTGTGAAAATAATTCCACTTTGTGGTTTACATGCCCCTTGTTTCATTCTCTGCATCTGCTCTTCAAAATAGCGATCTCTTGTATCATCTATTTGCTGCTCTGCTTTTGCAGCATCAGACATCATCATAAATACATCTTTCCCAGCTTCATTTTTAATTACTTCTAAAGCTTGTATACTCTGAGCTTTCATCTCTTGTATCTCTTCAATAGCTTGATTAGAGAAATCTAAATCCCACTCTTGTAAATCCTTTGCATATTCTGCCAAGTTCATTGCATGATCGCCTATTCTCTCTAAATTACTAATAATCACATAATACGCATTAATAATTTTTGAGTCCTGTGCCGATTTTTCGTTTGAAATTAACGATACAATATAGCTTGAAATCTCTCGATTGAGATAATCAATATATGTTTCTCTTTCTTTGATTTTTTCCAAATCCTTTTCACTATATTTTATTAAGACATCGTATGCCTGGCTGATATTTTTTACAACCATACTTCTCATTCTTTCGATTTCATCACGAATTTGAGAAAGGGCTATGGCACTCTCTCCAATAGAGTAGTTTGATTCAAATTTCGTAATATATTTCAAACGATATTCTTCCTCGTCTTCTTTTTTACTGTCTGGAAGAATTCTTACTGCAATTTTTGCCATCCATGTTCCAAATGGAAGTAGAATTAATGTTGTCACAACATTAAATGTTGTATGTACATTTGCAATTTGAGCAATTGCATTGTTAGGAGCAAGTGCTTCCATCCAAGCTACAAATGGTGTAATTAGACAAATAATTGTAAACAATATGGATCCGAAAATATTAAACATCAAATGGATAATTGTTGTACGTTTTGCATTTACCTTCATACCAATAGATGCCAATACTGCTGTAATACATGTTCCTATGTTCTGTCCAAATAGAATAAATACTGCACTTGATAATGGAATCATTCCTGTTCCAGCTAATGCTTGTAAAATTCCTACTGATGCTGAAGAGGACTGAATAATTGCAGTAAACACCGCACCTATTAAAATTCCTACCAAAGGATTTTCAACAGTTGTCATAAACCGAATAAATGTTTCAGAATCTTGCAATGGAACCATGGAACTACTCATCATTTCCATTCCCATAAATAAAATTCCAAGCCCCGAAAAAATACCACTGATATGATAAATCTTCTCTTTTTTTACAAACATCATTACAGCGACACCTATAAATGCAAATACAGGGGCGATGGCTCCTATATCCAATGCAATCAATTGGCCTGTAATTGTAGTTCCTATATTGGCTCCCATAATTACCCATACTGCTTGACTTAATGTCATGAGTTTTGAATTTACAAATCCTACTAACATAACCGTTGTGGCTGAAGAAGACTGTATTACTGCTGTTATGATAGCTCCCACCAAAACGCCCTTTATTCTGTTAGAAGTTAATTTTTCCAAAATGGATTTCATCTTATTTCCTGCTGCGGCCTCAAGTCCACTGCTCATCATGTGCATTCCATATAAGAATAATGCAAGACCACCCAGCAAAGAGAGTACATCTGTTATCCCCATCGTACGTTTCTCCTTTTTCCTTTACATTTGTTTTCCATTTCATACAAGAAAGCAGTGTGTCGCCTCCTTATACAACTAGGGTGATTCTATCATTTGACTTTTACAGGGTCAATATTTTTCATACACTTTACATAGATTTAACTTTTCTTTGACTTTCTTCGAGTATTGAAAAGAGCATATTATTCTGTTAAAATTATAGCTATATTTCACATAAATAAGGAGGATTCTATCCATGAGTAAAATTGATGAAGTTAGAAAAGCTATGATGGAAGCTATGAAGGCAAAAGATAAAGAAAGAAAAGATGCTCTTTCAGCACTTCTTTCCGCTTTAAAAAATAAGGCTATTGACAAACGTGCTGACCTTACAGAAGAGGAAGAAGTACAGGTTATCTTAAAAGAAATCAAACAATTAAAAGAAAGTTTGGAAATGACACCTGCTGACCGTAGTGATTTAATTCATGAATATGAAACTCGTCTTTCTGTTCTCGAAGAATATGCTCCTAAAATGATGGATGCTTCTGAGATCAAAGCCGTTATTATGGATGTGCTTTCTGAACTTGGTATTGATGCTCCAACTGCAAAAGACAAAGGAAAGATTATGAAAGAATTGATGCCTAAGGTAAAAGGGAAAGCAGATGGTAAATTGGTAAGTGAAATTGTCGCAAGCCTAATGACAGAATAATATTTTCACAATTTGTAAAAAGGAGGGCAAAATCCCTCCTTTTTCCTACTCTAAAATTCTTTCCAACACTCTTGTTCTAATCAATCCCTTCGCTACGAAATAAAATAAAATAGAATCTATTGGAACTGTAATGACCTGCTTTATAAATCGTGCTGGGAGCAGTGCTAAAAATCCTTTCCCATATAGAATACTTAACCAATATGTTCCTAATAATAAATTTACTACAAGAGCAACAATAAGCTTCGCTATAAATATTCTCCAAAAAGAGAAGGGTTTATGATATAAAATCACACCATATATCATCGGTCCTATAATTGCATTTAGAGTAAATCCAAAAAAGTAGGCTCCAGTTGGTTTGACTATAAATTTTAATATATCTGCTGTACCTCCCATAATACCACCAACAACAGGGCCAAAAAAGAGTGCTGTTAGTTCATTGGGTATAGAAGAAAATCCTATTTTTATAAAATCTGTAAGCTGAATCGTAAATAGGAACCCTAAAATCACTGCTGCCGCCAAAAACATGGCAGTTGCAACTAGTACTTTCAAATTTTTCAAGTTGTTCCATGAATCTTGAAACTGTTTCTTTAATTTTTTCATAAAAAAATACCTCCTTTGCAGTAGTCCTTTTGCCACGCATAGCAGGTATTCGTTATAAAGCGTATATCCATCCATGTGCAGCAGCGGGATGCGAAATATGTACCGCAAGACTTCTCTTTTCGTCCAGCTGGCAACTCCCCGTCCAACTAGCACTTAACGCACATACTTCTACTCTGCTTTCTTTTATTTACTAAAGTTTAACACATATTCTTCGTTCTAGCAACAAACTTTTAGGCTTCCCCTTTGCCAATTGCCTCTGCTGCTATCTGCTCCACACTTTTTTCATGATTTTTTTCTTTTTCTCTTGTAATAGGCAGTTGTAAATTAATACTATTTGGATTAATCACCACACCTCTTGCATCTGGAACTAATATTTGTACAACCTTGTTGGCATCAACAATCATTGGTCGAAACTTCCCATTCACATTGAATTTCTGAAACTCTAATACATCTGTAAATAATGGTTGAAATGCATCTTGACCTTCTTTTTTAATTAGAGGAATTCCATTTTCATTATGAATTGCAGCAATAAATCTTCCTCTTCCATAATTCACCAAAATTTCCTCTTGTAGCTCCTTTAACTCCTCTGTAAGCTGTGGCTTTGGTTGTTTACGTAGTTCCTGCATAAAATATAATGATGTTAAATATAACTGTGGATTCTCTATCCAAACTTGTCCCTCTGGAATTTTATCCAATTGAGGTCTTTTGACCAATTCTTCTAATTGAATTCTAGACTCTGTTTCTAAATGGCCATCTACAAGAATACAGTTTATGCCCATAGTATATAAACTTGAGAAAAATCCTAATTTTTGTTTTTCTTCTATCTTTGCTATCTGCACTGGAATTTTTTCCTCAAGCAACTTTTTGCCCTCTACTTTCGCCTGTTCCTGCGAAAAATATACGAATATTTCATCATCAAATGTTTCCACATCACATACTACATACGGCATCTTTGTACAAGCTGATATAATTACATACAATTCCTCCGTTTTCTTAAGTGCCTCTATCGTTTGTTGTTTCTTTGATTCTACTTTTTCCATATGCTCTGCCTCCTCTTTTTCTGCCCACTCTCTAAGCTATGATTTGTAATGCCATATCTCCATTTCCACTAATAGAAAAACCTGTCTTTAAAAAAAATCCTTCTATTAGTCTATGGTACTGCTCTGGTCCTGTATATCCTAGTGGTGCCATCTGATACCCTAATGGTGATTTAACCATTGTTACTTGTTTCTTTCTAAATTGCGATAATATCTCTAGCATACAAACCGTTCCATATCCTCGACCCCTCAATGTAAAATCTGGTACGTAGAAATTTAAAAGATTTACTCGAAATTTACTTTCAAAGGCATATTCTAAGTGAAACACACATACACCATTCTCATACACATCTACATTCTGCCCCTTATAATGAAACTCCAGTATGTGAGCACTTTTATCCGAGAGATTGACTCCTCTATAGTATTCTTTTCGTATGTATAATGGTATCGCCATATTGAATCTATCCTCTCATAAAGTACTATCATTTTCCTTTGTTCTTTCTTATTTTTTCATTATAATACGTATGATTCTGAAAAACAATTCTTATTGTTATCAGATAAAGAAAAAAGCATCTGTTTCCAGACGCTTTTCCTCTATTTCACATTCTTTGCTATGTTCTAACCTTAATTGTATACAATACCATCGTCTAATGTATATCCTTCAAGAGAGTTTTCTTTCACTTGAATACATGCATAAGAAATTGCTGAATCTTCTGCTGCGAAGAACTGTCTTTTTGCAGCTGGTGATATACGAACCCAATCTCCTGCCACTAATTCTACAGTTTCTTCATCAATAACAGCTTTTCCTTTTCCTGAAAGAACAACATAAATCTCTTCGTTATTTTTATGTGAGTGAACAAATGGTACACTTGCACCTGCTGGTAAATTGTTCACACTAACTTCTGCTCCTGTTAAAGAAAGCTTATCGTGAAGCTCTACTCTTGCTTCTTGCCCTACATTTACTTTACTGAAATTCCCCATGATCTCAGCCTCCTTTTAATTGTAATATTGATTGATACATCGATTATAGCACTCTCTCGTTGTAGCGTCAACTATTACAACTAACTTTTTTCATTTATTTTTGTTCTTCAAGAATATCTTGTAAAGAAATGCTCTGCATCTTATCTTCCATGGCTTTTTGAATCTCTTCTAATTTAGTATCTAACATTGTATGAATGCTTCTTCCCACAGGACAAGCTAAATTGGGATTTTCATGGAAATGAAAAAGCTGCCCCTCCTCTACACATTCAACTGCATGATATATATCTAGTAACGTAATCTTATCAAGTGGCTTTTCGATTTTGGCTCCCCCACTTCCTCGTGCCACACTTATAATACCTGCACGTTTTAACTGTTGTAATAATCTTCGTATTACTACAGGGTTTACGTTGACACTAGATGCAAGAAAGTCACTCGTAATCTTATATTCGTCCTTAAATGTTTCTATACATACAAGAACATGTATTGCAATCGTAAATCTGCTTGATATCTGCATATTATATTTCCTTTCCAAATATTTTGCATATTACAATTGATTATAACATTGTTATGTATAGCTGTCATGTGGTAGAAAATAAATTTTCTTTTATGAATTCACGAATCATTTTATACCCTACTGTTAATCGCAGCCTGTTAGGTGCTGCATGGCTGGCAATACACCAGTCATGCAGGAATTACCTCATCTTAGGTTTTCCCCTGTATTAACATTGTCACTTTCTTCGACTACGTTTCCCTGTTCTTGATATTTCATACAGGCTAACAATCACTGTAATTCCTTGTAAAAAATACTCAAATAACTTTTCTCGTTTCATTTTGAATCCTCCTATATTCTATCATCTCTAAAATCAAAATGCAAGTAATTGCCACTGCCATTCCTGTTCCAATCATAACGTATTCCATATTGTCCCTTTCCTTCTTCTATATTGTATATTCAACAAAAATTTCTAATTAGTATAATAACGAATCATAAGACTGTGGATTGTCATATTGCTCGTTCCAATCATATCCACCATGTCTCAGGCATAGAAAAAGACTGCCAGATACATCTCTGTAAATGACAGTCTGTTCTGATACCTTATTTAGTTAATCAAATAAAAATTTTATAAACTTTTACTGTTTGACCTCTGTCTGATAAAGTCTCTTATTACAGTATCTGAACGAAGCCTATCTAAGAACTCTACAGGAACTTTTTGCATTGAACTAAATAATAACCATGTTTTTCTTTCTTCATTTTTGTATACATCTGGAGTATACGCTGAAAGAACGCTGGCTTTTACATTATCTTTGTAAGCATAGTCTTCAACCTCACATACATAGCAAATATCTTCCACGTTTCCCAATGTTAATATAACATACTTAGGTTTCTCAGCAATAGCCACATCTGTAGAATATGCGACTTTTCCATGTGTCAAAAAATAGCCTAAATGAATAGATAAAACGTCTTCACTACTTAACAATTCACATTTCTCAGTAGACAATTTTAATAATCTAATCATAATAAAGTCCTCCTATAAATTTTAGTTTTATAACTACATCTTTAACAAGAGTATATCATTCCTCAACGGAAATCGTCAACCTCGCCACAAGTGGCTTTTGGGTTCATAAAAATAACGACACAATCATGTACTGTAAACTGTTCCCTTTCTATG
>JAHLFA010000101.1 GCA_018883985.1 Candidatus Ruminococcus intestinipullorum
ATAGCGACTCTAGTTCACTTACCATATTCCAAGAAGTTGATAGAATATCTTGATAATATTCTTTACAATACACCAATTTTTCTTGAGGCACTTTTTCAAGATATGTCTGCAGTTGCTGATGAATCATGTGATATTGCATTTGTGCATCATAGAGTTTCCAATATTCTAATGGTTTTTCCAGTGATTCTTTTAATAAACGTAAATACATATGCTGAATATGGAAAATCATCTGATAATCATAGCGAAATTGACTTGTAAAGCTAGTAGGAAAGAAAAATCTATTTACAAGTAATACAAGGATACAAGCCAAAATGACATAAAAGATACGAAGTCTTAATGCAATTACATTATTCATACCAAGTGTAATCATAGCAAGTGAAAAACAAGTGACGAAAACTGAATGCAGACATGTGCCAACAGTGGCCATATACATAAATATGACCATGATTGTAGCAAGAAAAAAATGCTCCACTTCTGTCTGACAAATTGGTAATAAAATGGATAACAAAAGGCATCCAATGATTGTACCAATAAATCGAGTCTTCATACGATATTTACTGTCTTCGTACATGGGACGAAGCAATAAAAAGGCATTCATAACAAACCAGTATCCATGATCTGCTTTTATCAATATATTATAGGACATTCCGATTAGAAGGACGATACTCATGCGAAGGGCAAAACGCAGCTCAAAAGAATCAGGGCGAATTTGTGTCCGTAGCTGCTTTAAAAATCTTTGAAAAATAAAGTCAGATTTCTTGAAGTGATTTTCTTGGTCAGAATCTAAAATAAGAAAAAACATTTTCAAGAAGTTATTCATCACCTGAAAAAAATGCTCCTCTTGTTTAGAAGTAAGAAGAAAAAGAGAATTGCCTTCTGTAATTAATAGTTTTCGGTTCGTTGAATTGAAACTCATGGATCCAGCTTTTTTTAAATAACAGGCTACCTGTAGTTTTAATTGAGCGAGTTGCTCTTCTTCTACTTTTACTAAATTAGGATTTGTAAAAAAGTGCAGCATCCTCTGAAACATGAGAGCAAATCCATATTGTTTTCTAGAACTCGTTGATACAGTATATATGTTTCCCTGTTTTTGATAAACATCAAGGTATAACTGTTGCTGAATTTGAAAGAGTTCTTCTATCTTATCAGAAATATCATTTCCCTTTACCTGCTCTTCTATCATATTGCCTAGAAGTAAAAGCCCCTTTTGTTCTAATAAAAAGTCGTTACATTTTGGGGTTTTTCTTATAAAGAGGTATGTAGTAATAATAAAAAAGCATAAACCATATAGCATAACGAGAAGTTGATTTGTAAAATCACTCCATCCCGTAGGAATAAGCTGTAGGAATGTGAAGAACATAAGTCCTGTAAAGCAGCCTAATTGATTAAATTGAGATGATTTTGTAAAAATCAACCAAAAAGGAACGCATAAATTTAATAAAATACAAAGAGGGAAATTCAATGTAGCAAAAAATGCGAGGATTCCTAAGATAAAATGCAAGATACATATTCGTAACAAAGAGAAAAATGTATGTTTTTTACGAAAATTTGTTTGGAATAACACTGTCATTAAAGTAACAAGCATGATGTACTTCATATTGAATAAGAGAATTGTAGAGTAAAAAAGAAGGAGAAAGAAAATAATAACAGGTAATGCTTGATTAAATTTTTTTAATATACTATTCCACCATCCCTGAGGAAACTTTAACTTCTCTTCTCTAGTCATAATCATGCTCCTTAGTACTTCAATATATTACATATTCTATTTTAAAACTATTTTTTTATCTGTCAAGTATTACAATAAAAAACGAACATATTTTCTCAAACAAATGTTTGATTTTATATTCAATATATGATAAAATTAGCTATATTTCATAATATGTACGGAAAATTTATAGGAGGATACTATGCAGAAAGGCAAAATCACAGAGAAACAAAAGGAAATTTTAGAATATATGAAGATACAAATTTTAGAAAAAGGATATCCACCATCCGTAAGAGAAATTTGTCAGGCAGTAAACTTGAAGTCGACATCCTCTGTCCATTCACATTTAGAAACATTAGAGAAGAATGGATATATACATAGAGATCCTACAAAACCAAGAGCTATCGAAATTTTAGACGATATGTTTAATCTAACACGCAGAGAAGTTGTTCAGGTACCATTAATTGGACGTGTAGCTGCTGGTGAGCCTATTTTAGCAGAAACCAATATTGAAAATTATTTCCCAGTTCCTGCAGAATTTATGCCAAATAAGCCAACTTTTCTTTTACGAGTAAAGGGCGAAAGTATGATTAATGCAGGAATATTAGATGGGGATATGGTATTAGTAAAGGAAGAAAGTACTGCTGAAAACGGCGAAATGGTTGTTGCTATGATTGAAGATGGTGCCACAGTCAAGACATTTTATAAAGAAGAAGAACAGATACGACTTCAGCCAGAAAATGATTTTATGGAACCTATTTTAGTCAAAGATGCGGCTATTATAGGAAAAGTAATCGGGGTATTTCGTTTTTTTGACTAGAAGAAAGAATCCCTGGGATTATATTTCTCAAGGGATTCTTCAATATATTTATACTTCAGAAATATCTACTTCTCTTCCATCTCTCCAGATTCTTTCTAAATCATAGAATAGACGATTTTCTTTATCAAATACATGAACGATAATATCACCGAAGTCCAATAATACCCAGCTTCCAGTATCGTATCCCTCACGCTGCTTTAACTCACAGCCAGCCTTTCCAAGCTCTTCTTCTATACTATCTACCATAGCTCTTACTTGACTTTCATTGTTTCCATTTGCAATAATAAAATAATCAGCTAGTATAGAAACTTTTGAAATATCTATAACTTTGATATCTTCCCCTTTTTTTTCATCCAAGGCTTTAAATGCTAATTGTGCCATCAATTTTGCTCGTTCCATGGTATACCCGTTACACAAAACTTATAAAAAGTTATAATTTCAACTTTTTGTTTGTTTCCCTCTTCATCGTACTCATTTTTGAAATGAATCTACTCATGTGGTCTTAGCACCCCAAAGGCTTAAATTCCTGACTAACGTATCAGTAC
>JAHLFA010000102.1 GCA_018883985.1 Candidatus Ruminococcus intestinipullorum
GGGAGATTTAGTAGAAGCCTATAAAATGGTAGAAATTGAAAGAAAATAGGAGAGTATTATGAGAAAGAACAGTATTAAAAACACAAGAATCAATACTGAAGTTCAAAGAGAACTAAGTAATATTCTACGCAATGGTATTAAAGATCCAAGGGTAGCACCTATGACTTCTATTGTAGCAGTAGAGGTAGCACCAGATTTAAAGACATGTAAAGCATATGTAAGCGTCTTTGGCGATAAAAAGGCACAAGACGATACGATTCAAGGATTGCAAAGTGCAGAAGGATTTATTAGACGTGAACTAGCTAGAACATTGAATATGAGAAATACACCAGAAATCCGTTTTATTATGGATCAATCCATAGAGTATGGTGTAAATATGACAGCAAAAATTAATGAGTTGACAAAAAACTTAAAGAATGAGGATGAGGAAGAATCATGAAAATAAGTTTGGAACAAATTCTAGAAGGAAAAGAACGCATTGCTCTGGGTGGACATATCCGCCCAGACGGTGATTGCGTAGGCTCTTCTATGGGACTGTACCTATATTTAACAGAGCAGTACCCACAGCTACACGTTGATTTGTATTTAGAAGAGATTCCAAAATCTTTTGAAATACTTAGCAGAACAAATGAAATTAAACATA
Source organism: Candidatus Ruminococcus intestinipullorum (assembly GCA_018883985.1). Classification (GTDB taxonomy): domain Bacteria; phylum Bacillota; class Clostridia; order Lachnospirales; family Lachnospiraceae; genus Mediterraneibacter; species Mediterraneibacter intestinipullorum_A. Next base: position 644 of record JAHLFA010000102.1, read on the forward strand.
GTATAGTAGATGATCAAGAGTATGATTTATTTATCTGTTTGGATTGTGCAGATAAACAGAGGTTAGGATTTTCAGGGGTTCTATATGAAACTGCAAAGCACACACTTTGTATCGATCATCATATAAGCAATGGAGCCTTTGCAGATATTAATTATATTAAGCCAGATGCAAGTTCTACTTCTGAATTGGTATATGGTCTATTAGATAAAGATAAAATTAGTAAATCCTGTGCAGAGGCGTTATACATGGGGATTGCTCATGATACAGGTGTTTTCCAATATTCCTGCACATCCCCAGAAACAATGGAAGCGGCAGCAGAGCTTCTTCGTAAGGGAATTCACGGAAGTGAAATTATTGACAAGACGTATTATGAAAAAACATATTCTCAAAATCAGGTTTTGGGAAAAGCACTATTGGAAAGTAAGTTAATGTGTGAAAATAAGGTCATTACATCTATTCTTTCCAAAAAAGATATGGAATTTTACAATGTAGTTCCTTCAGATTTAGATGGAATTGTAGCACAGCTTCGCCAGACACAAGGGGTGGAGGTTGCTATTTTCCTTTATGAATTAGATTCAAATGAGTATAAGGTAAGTTTGCGTTCCAACGGCATTGTAGATGTAAGTGAAGTTGCACAATCCTTTGGTGGTGGAGGACATGTGCGTGCAGCAGGAGTAACGATGAAAGGTACACCAGATGAAATCATACATGCTATTGCAGAACAGATTTCTGCACAGCTTCGTGAAAGAGGATAGGCGTTGTTATGATGAATGGAATTCTGAATGTATACAAAGAAAAGGGTTACACTTCTCATGACGTTGTTGCAAAGTTAAGAGGAATTGTAGGACAGAAAAAAATTGGTCACACTGGAACTTTAGATCCAGATGCACAGGGGGTTTTGCCTGTTTGTCTTGGAAGAGCCACAAAAGTATGTGATATGCTTACAGAGAAAGATAAAACCTATGAGGCTGTTTTACTTTTAGGAAAGGAAACAGATACACAGGATATTTCAGGGAAAATTTTATCAGAATCTTCAGTAGAAGAAATTACAGAGGAAGCTGTAAGAGAGTGTATTTTAAGTTTTCAAGGCGAATATGACCAAATACCACCTATGTATTCTGCACTAAAGCAAAATGGAAAAAAACTGTACGAGCTTGCAAGACAAGGGAAAGTGGTAGATAGGCCAAGTAGACGTGTAGAAATTTATCAAATACGTATTTTAGATGTAGAGTTGCCGAGAGTACGAATGGAAGTACATTGTTCAAAAGGAACCTACATTCGTACACTTTGTCATGACATTGGAGAAAAATTAGGATGTCATGGTTGTATGGAGTCTTTGATTCGAACAAAAGTAAGTAGTTTTGAGCAACAAAATAGCTATAAACTGGCTGAGATTCAAGAAAAAAAAGATGCTGGTAAACTAAATGATATTTTAGTACCTATTGATGAGATATTTTCTAGTTATCCTGCTGTTATAGTAAAACGAAAATGGCAGGAGTTAGCATACAATGGGAATGTAATTTTATCATCTCAAGTGACAGAAGAAAACAATATTTTTCCAGAATGTAAAATACGTATGTACGATGAAGCAGGGCATTTTATAGGGATATATAAATCAGATACGACAGGAAATCGTCTAAAAATCGAGAAAATGTTTTTGGATCAAGAGGAAATAAGAGGATAAACATGCAATTTGTAACTGTTTTAGAGGAATATCAGGGAGAAATGGATTCAGCAATTACACTTGGTAAATTCGATGGTCTTCATAAAGGGCATCAGAAATTGATTCATAGGATGCAAGAGATTTCCAAAGAAAAGGATTTAACCAGTATTGTATTTGCATTTGACATGAATCGGGAATCTCTAATGACAGCAGAGGAAAGATGTGCTTATTTAGAACAAACCGTAGATGTTTTGATTTTCTGCCCTTTTTCAGAAGAAATTCAAAAAATGGAAGCAGAAGAATTTATTTCTGAGATTTTGGTAAAACAATTAAAAGTAAAATCTATTGTAGTTGGTGTGGATTTTCGCTTTGGATATGAAAAGCGTGGAGATATTCATATGTTAAATTGTTTTGCAAAAAAATATGGGTATTCTGTTGAGGTATTAGAAAAAGAAACCTATCAAGAAAAAGAAATTAGCAGCACGTATATTAAAGAACTGTTAAAAAAAGGTGATATAGAGCTTTCAAAAGAGTTGTTGGGCTATCCATATGGTTGTTCTGGCAGGGTGGAGCATGGGAAGAAGCTTGGCAGAACACTTGGATTTCCTACAATGAATGTACCAGTACAGCCCAATAAGATTATGCCAAGATTTGGTGTATATGCATGTAAAATATATCTAGATGATAACTGGTATTGTGGCGTGGGAAATGTAGGGATAAAACCTACTGTGTCAAAGGAAAACAATACTTTACTAGAAGTGCATGTTTTTGGATATACAGGGGATGCATATGGGAAGTATGTTAAAGTTGAATTTTGTAAATTTATACGTCCAGAAACAAAATTTCACGGTGTTGAAGAATTAAAATTGCAGGTGGAAAAAGACATAGTATCTGCAAAAGAGTTTTTCCACTTTACATCTAAATAAAACTGTGATATACTACGCTAGAATTCAGCCTGTATTCGGTAATTGGAACACTCCAACCATTACTTGATACAAGGCGTTTATAAGAAAAAAGAAGGAGGATCATCAAATGATCGCAAAAGACAAAAAACAAGCTATTATTGCAGAATATGGAAGAAGCGAAGGAGATACAGGATCTCCAGAAGTACAGATTGCTATCTTAACAGCTAGAATTAACGAGTTAACAGAGCATTTCAAAGTGAATCCTAAAGATCACCACTCAAGAAGAGGACTTTTGAAAATGGTTGGTCAAAGAAGAGGTCTTCTTGCATATTTGAAAAAAGTAGATATCGAAAGATACCGTGCTTTAATCGAAAAACTTGGATTGAGAAAATAATATCGAAATCAGATAAAAGGTATTGCAAAGTCAGAAAAGAGGTTTAGCAATACCTTTTTTTGTATTTAGGCGAAATGAGAAATATTGCAACTATATAAGCTTTGTGATATAATATATGAAATTGTGGACAAGTATGCCAGCCGAGACCACTGAAAAGGACACCAGATATGCTGGTGTATTTTTTAGTAGTTTCGGATATGCTTGTTCCATAAATGTTTAAATAAAGGAGAAAATTATGTTTAAAAAATTTGAAATGGAACTTGCGGGGAGAACACTTCGTGTTGATGTAGATAGAGTTGCAAAACAAGCCAATGGTGCTGTTCTTATGCATTACGGAGATACGACTGTACTATGTACAGCTACTGCCTCTGAAAAACCAAGAGATGGAATCGATTTCTTCCCATTAAGTGTAGAGTATAATGAAAGACTTTATGCAGTCGGAAAGATTCCAGGAGGATTCAATAAAAGAGAAGGAAAAGCTTCAGAAAATGCAATTTTGACATGTCGTGTTATCGATCGACCAATGCGTCCATTATTCCCAAAAGACTATCGCAATGATGTTACACTAGAAAATTTAGTAATGTCTGTAGATCAAGATTGTAGTCCTGAATTAACTGCAATGCTTGGTGCAGCAATTGCAACAAGTATTTCAGATATTCCATTTGATGGTCCAATTTCTACAACACAGGTGGGATTAGTAGATGGAGAATTTTTATTCAACCCAACAGCAGCACAAAAAGAAGTGTCTGATTTAGCACTTACTGTTGCATCTACGAAAGAAAAAGTAATTATGATTGAAGCTGGAGCAAATGAGGTACCAGAAGCTCAGATGATAGAAGCAATTTTTGCTGCACATGAGTTGAATCAAGAAGTAATTGCATTTATCGATACAATTGTAGCAGAATGTGGAAAAGAAAAGCATGCATATACAAGCTGTGCAGTTCCAGAAGAGTTGTTTGCAGCAATCAAAGAAATTGTTCCACCAGCAGAGATGGAAGAGGCTGTTTTTACAGATGACAAACAGACAAGAGAAGAAAACATCCGCATTATTACAGAGAAGTTAGAAGAGGCATTTGCAGAAAAAGAAGAT
>JAHLFA010000103.1 GCA_018883985.1 Candidatus Ruminococcus intestinipullorum
TAATTTGAATTTCTCGCATAGTACGAATATCTCCTTTGATTTTTACATAGATAATTGTAGGAGTAGATTTTTTCTTTGTTGTTCAAGCTCCTTTGTATCTAACTTTTCAACGACAGCAATTGATTCTAATCCTTCCGCACGAGATAGAAATGCTTGATAATTATGAAAAAATTTTATTGTAGAATAAGAAAGGTTATTTTGTGACATCATTTCTTTTATATGTTTGGAAAGATGTTCTAAATTTACTTTTTGATTACTTGTGTAGCCAAAAATAGTTTCACCAGAAATCACGATACACTCTACAGGCATGATTGCTTCTCGTGTTGTCAAGATTAAATCGTAGACTTTTGTTATATGTGGTGCCTTTTCATTTACCTCTTGTACAATTTTTTGCGAGGTAGATGAATAGGGCATCCTAGCAATCACTCCTACAAGTGCTTTTGCAGAAGGTAAACAGCCAAGAACTGCAATAACCGTCATTGTATTGAGGCGTATCCCTGTTTCTATATACCCAATGGCAAAAATGATTGCAACAATTATAAAATAAATCGTAGTGCGTAATATTTCTATCTTCTTTTTATAGTCTAAATACCCAGATTCGCCTTTTTGTATTTTCTTCATATAAATTCTTTCTCCTAACGCATTCCCATTGCTTCTATTTTAGTGACCCATGCATGGGGAATTATTTTAGATGCAGAAAAAATAAGCTTCATTCCAGCACCATAAATAGAAATTCTTTTTTGTTTTTTTGAATCTAGAAGAGCCTTTTTTACTACATTTGATGCTTTTGTCATGCAGAGTTTTTTGAGAGGAGGTATGGCTGCACCAGTATGCAAAAAAAACTCTGTGTCAACAGGTCCTGGACATACCACAGTCACAAAAACCCCTTTTTTCTTCCACTCTGCTTGTAAGGCTCTTGAAAAACTAAGTACATAAGCCTTTGTAGCAGCATAAACAGCAAAACCAGGTTGTGGAAAAAAAGCTGCCGCTGATGCGATTTGAATGACTCTACTTCCCTTAGAAAAATAGGGAAAGCATAACAAGGTCATCTGTGTTACTGCACGGCAATTAATATCAATCATCTTCCATTGTGCAGTAGAATCCGTTTGAAAGATATGCTCTGCTCGCCCAGATTTCCCAAACCCAGCTGCATTTACCAAAAGCCGAATCTTGGGGCGATATTGCTCCAATAAATCTTGTATCTGCTGGTATATTTCGAAAGTTCCTAAATCGCCTGCAATAACTCTGATAGGCAAAGAAGAACATTTCTCCAGAGCATATAATGGTTTTGTTCTTCTAGCGATTACCCATATTTCATCTAAATTTTTATAAAAATATGGGAGCTGCTGTACAAATTCTTTGCCTATACCAGAGGATGCACCTGTAATAATTGCTATATTCAACACTTTCTCCTTTTTTTCACTTCTTTTTTCTTCTTTTCTATTTGACGAGGACGAATCAGACATTTTTTATCAAATCCTACTAAATCCATACGTCCAGCTTTCTTTAATGCTTCCAAAACTAAATCATAATTTGCTGGATTTCGATATTGTATTAAAGCACGTTGCAAAGCCTTTTCATGTGGATTTTTGGGTGTATATACACTTTGCATTGTACGTGGATCTACACCAGTGTAATACATACAAGTAGAAATCGTAGATGGTGTAGGATAAAAATCTTGCACTTGTTCTGGCATATATCCTAAATCACGACAGTATTCTGCTAACTCAACAGCTTCTTTCAATGAAGAACCTGGATGAGAAGACATAAGGTAAGGAACTAGATATTGCTCTTTTTTTATTTTTCGATTCATTTCATAAAATTTACGAGTAAAGGTTTGAAATACATGATTTGCTGGTTTTCCCATCATACTTAGTACTTTATCGGAAACATGTTCTGGTGCAACTTTTAACTGCCCACTTACATGATACTCACACAATTCTTTTAAAAAGCTAGAATTTGAATCTGCCAAAAGATAATCAAAACGAATACCAGAACGTATAAATACTTTCTTTACCTTTGGAAGCTTTCGAAGCTTACGAAGAAGCTGTACATAATCGGTATGATCTGTATTCAAATTTTTACAAGGCTTTGGAAAGAGGCATTGTTTCGTTTTACACACCCCTTTTGTAAGCTGCTTTTCACAAGATGGATGACGGAAGTTAGCTGTAGGTCCACCAACATCATGAATATAGCCTTTAAAATCTTTATCAGAAGTCATTTTCTCTGCTTCTTCTAATAAAGATTCGTGGCTTCGAGTTTGTACAATACGTCCTTGATGAAAGGTAAGTGCACAAAAATTACATCCTCCAAAACATCCACGGTTACTAATCAGACTAAATTTAATTTCAGACGTTGCAGGAACACCACCTAATTTTTTGTAGCTAGGATGGGCATCTCTCATATAAGGCAATGCATAGACATCATCCATCTCCATTTGTGTTAAAGGTTTTGACGATGGATTTTGAACAACGTATAAATGCTCAGAATAGGGTTCTACTAGCCGTTTTCCAGAAAAGGGATCTGTATTGCAATACTGTGTATAAAAACTTTTTGCATAGTTCAACTTATCTTCCTTTAATTCTGTATAGGAGGGCAACATAATTGCATCGTAAACAGAATCTAATGATTTTACCTTTACGACTGTCCCATCAATATAAGTGATATCTTCAATTGCAAGACCAGCATCTAGAGCTTCAGCAATTTCAATAATGGAATGCTCTCCCATACCATAGGAAATCATATCCGCACCCGAATCTAACAGGACAGAACGCTTGAGTTTATCTGACCAGTAATCATAGTGTGCCAACCTACGAAGACTTGCTTCGATTCCACCTAGAATAATTGGTGTTTTTTTATATGTTTGACGTATAAGATTTCCGTACACAGTGACGGCATAATCAGGTCTTTTTCCCATAATGCCACCTGGTGTATAGGCATCCGTTTTTCTACGTTTTTTTGATACAGAATAATGATTCACCATAGAATCCATATTTCCTCCAGAAACAAGGAACGCAAGACGAGGTTCTCCATATTCTGCAATACTATCTTTATTCTTCCAATCGGGCTGTGCAATGATACCAACTCGATATCCTCTAGATTCTAGCAGTCGTGTAATGACTGCGTGACCAAAAGATGGGTGATCTACATAAGCATCTCCTGAGATATACACAAAATCTACTTGTTCCCATCCACGGTCTTCCATATCCTTTCTACATAGTGGTAAATACCCTTTTTCCATTTTATTTCCTACATCTTTCATAAGTTTCTTTTGCAATTTGATCATAGGTCTGGATGAAGAAATCTGCTTGCTCTTTCTTTTTCGCTCTCTCTTCTTTTGAAAAATAATCTTCTACAGCACAGACTTGCATTCCAGCATTTTTTCCAGCTTCTATTCCTTTTGGTACATCCTCAAAGACAAGACATTCTCTAGGAGATACTTGTAAATCTTCTGCAACCTTCAAATATACATCAGGGAACGGTTTTCCTCTTTCCACTTCACATGCAGTGCGAATTACATCAAAGTAGTTTATAATTCCCAATTCACGAAGTGTAATCTCTACAAGTTCTCTTGTATTACTTGTTGCAATTCCAGTTAAAATATGTCGTTTTTTCAAATCCACTAGAAATTCACGAACACCAGGTTTTAATTCTACCTTTGTTCGATATAACTCTTTTGTCATATGCAGCCACTCTTCTTTGATTTCATCCAATGTACAAGGTAAATCAGGAAAGACATCCAAAAAAAATTGTGCTGTTTCTGTATAGCTCTTTCCCTCCAGCTGCTTGGAAAATCCAGAAGGAGGGGTTAGATTATATTTTTTCATATAGACTCGATCCAATTCTGCCCAGACCCACATAGAATCAATCAAAGTCCCATCTAAATCAAATATTACGGCTTTCTTTCCTGTTAGCATAGCTGTGCGACCTCTTCTTTCGTCAACTCTCGATATTCCCCAGGGGAAAGTGTTTCATCTAATTTCAAATTACCCATTTGGAGCCTTTTTAGATACAACACTTTTTTTCCTACAGCCTCAAACATCCGCTTTACTTGATGAAACTTTCCTTCATGAATTGTTAGTAAAACCTCAGAAATTTCAGCAGAGTGTTGGATTTCAAGAGTAGCTGGAAGTGTTGGTTTCTTCTCTCCAATATCCACTCCTGTTTGAAATGCTTGGATATCTGAAGAAGTCACTTCCCCTAAGACTTTCACAAAATACGTTTTTGCTACATGTTTTTTAGGGGAAAGTAATTGATGTGCCAACATCCCATCATTTGTAATAAGTAATAGTCCTTCTGTATCCTTATCCAAACGTCCTACAGGAAATAAATCATTTCTTTTACAATCTTCAATTAAGTCCAACACTGTCTTCTCCTTGCGATCCGTTGTGGCTGAAACGACACCTGCTGGTTTGTTTAACATATAATATTCATACAATAAATATTTGACTTCTGTTCCTTGAAAGAAAACAATATCATTTTCTGTATCAATTTTTAAGTCTGTTTTTTTCACTACTTGTTCATTTACAGTAATTTGGCCTTTGGAAGCTGCACGTTTGATTTCACTGCGTGTTCCTTTGCCCATTTCAACTAAATATTTATCTAATCTTAACTTCATCGAATACATCCTTATATTGTGATATCTTAAGATTGCCAACGCCATCCAGGTAAATACTTATTTTTTAATGTTTGATTGGCTAATTTTCCAAAACCGAGAGGATATCCGTCTACACAAAGTAAATACCAACCCTTTTCCTTTACTCCGACACAATCTTCTACGTCCAAAGTCTCCCCTTTTAGGTACTTTATAACACGTTCGTCTGACACGGAAAGATCAATGATATGTCGATACTCCTCTTTTTTTAGACACATTGCAAACGCTTGGCTTGGCTCAAATCTGTTCTTTTTTAATTCACCTAATAATAGTCCTGTGCGTAAGAAACGAATTCCTTTTAAATTTGGAAGTCCCATTGGCATATAATAAACACGTTCGCCATGGATATCTAAGCGATTGACATCTAAATCCCATGAAACATTTTTGAAAAACTCTTCTAATTCCTCTGGTAGTTTTCCTTTTTTGGAGGAAGTTTTCCCACATTCTACTTTTAAAGGATGAGCATCTCCTTTTTTCATAAGAGCTAAGTAATGTCCCTCTCCCTCCATACGATGAGGGAAAATACGAACAGTTTTTGTTAAATCTGTATTATTTGTCACTCCTGCTTTTGGAATCCCTTTTGAAAAGCCATCATATCCTTCCATGTCACAAATGATAAATTCAGGAAATTCCGATAAAAGATATTCAATGGTCTGCTCGTTTTCTAAAGAATCAAATGTGCAAGTGGAATACAAAAGTAAACCTCCTGGACGTAACATCTGTGCAGCCTGTGTAATAATACTTCTCTGAATTTTAGCAAAAAATTCCGGTCCATGTTCTTCCCATGCCTTGACCATCTTTTTATCTTTACGGAACATTCCCTCCCCAGAACATGGGGCATCGATGAGAATCTTATCGAAAAATTCAGGGAAATATTCTACTAACTTCCCAGGTTCTTCACTTAGAACAAGCATATTCCCAATTCCAAATAATTCGATATTTTTAAGCAGCCCTTTGGCACGGGAATTGCTAATATCATTTGCAACTAATAAGCCTTCACCTTTTAGCTTTGCCCCTAGTTCGGTAGCTTTTCCTCCTGGTGCAGCACAAACATCCAATACACGATCTCCAGGCTGTATAGGGAGGCGATTGGCTGGTGTCATAGCACTAGGTTCTTGGAGATAATAAAGACCAGCAAAATAGTAAGGATGCTTTGCTGGTTGAATAGATTCTCCATCATAAAAAAATCCATTTTCGATCCATGGGATTGGACGAAGTGGCCAAGGGGCAATTTTCAAAAACTCCTCTGTTGTAATTTTATTTGTATTTACACGCAATCCGTAATGACGAGGTTCTTCATAACAAGAAAGATAGCTGTCATACTCATCACCTAGCAGATTCCTCATTTTCTCTTCAAATTCGATTGGTAAATTCATAACTTTTCCTCCATTTGGGGACTATTATAGCATAATATTTTAGGGAAGACTACTGTGAATACTCACATTTTATTTTGGAGTGTTCTACTGCTTTTAAGATAGGATATGGATTGATACTAATTTCATTTTCTCCTTCGTTTAAATAAATACCTAAGTGGAGATGTATAGGAAAGTTTCCTGTAGTGCCTTCTATTTTACTATAACCAGTATCGCCCATATATCCTAGTAAATCTCCAGCTTTTACAATATCCCCCTCCTCTAAATTTGCATAAGAATCCAAATGTGCGTAATAAAAGTATGCACCGTTTGGGGCAGCAATTCCGATTCGCCATCCTCCTTGTTCAAGCCACCCTTTATGACGAACGACTCCATCTGTCATACTGACAATTGGGTAATATCCTCTCTCTTGCTTTTCTGCCATTAAATCTGTTCCTTCATGGCCTCTTTTCTTTCCATAATTACGTTCATACATCCAAGAATTCACATAAGAAATAGATGCATCTGTTTGATTGGAGGCTTTTGGAATTGGAAAATATTTTACGTCATTCCAAATACTTCGACAGATCTCAATGTAAGAATCCCATCCATCTACAAAAGAATATTGTTCTATTTTCTTTTGGAATAGTTCTTCGGATAGTTTTTCGTGAAGAGGTTCCTGTTCAAAATTTGTCATTATCCAGTAGGTACCTACATAAAGCCCAGGATCCTCTTTTTCCTGTAAGAATTCAATCATATCATCTGATAAAGGAGTGCTGCGAAACAATTGGCTTTCTAAAACGTTCGTATTTATACTCTGTAGATGCCCCAAATTTGTAAGATACTGTATCCCAATGCATGAGAAGAATACAAAAATAAAAAGGATACCTCCATAAAAAGAAATATTTTTTCTTTGCATTATTGACACCTTCTGTTTTTGCATATTTTATGCAAAGAGGTGAAATAACTTTCCAGTCATAAACAACTAGAAAATTCATATATCTGTATAAAGTAGTATGTCTGGAAGTCTTATGAAAAAAATAGCGATAAGTATAATGATTCTGTTTTGTTTTGTTGCAATGTTATTTTCTCCTAAAACTGTATTTATAGGTGCTAGAGAAGGTCTTCTTTTGTGGTTTCAGATTCTTTTACCTACACTTTTTCCGTTCTTAATTATCACCAATTTGCTGCTATATACAGATAGTATTTTTTTGATTTCAAATATTGCAGGTCCCATATTACACGGGGTATTTAAGGTATCTAAAAATGGAAGCTTTGCTGTAATTACAGGGTTTTTATGTGGATATCCTATTGGTGCCAAGGTAACAGCTAATTTAGTGGAAAATGGTCAAATATCGAAAGAGGAGGGTTGTTACTTGTTATCATTTTGTAATAATACTAGTCCAGTATTTATTTTAAATTATTTGGTATGGAAAACGCTAAAACAAGATGACCTTATGCTGCCATCTCTTATTATTTTAATACTGTCTCCAATTCTGATTAGCATGATTACAAGGAGATGGTATATTAGAAAAAAACAATGGATTGTAACGGATCCGACATATCATTTAGCTAAAAAGAAATTAAATTTTGGGATTTTAGATGAGTGTATTATGAATAGTTTTGAAACCATTACTCAAGTAGGTGGATACATTATTTTATTTTCTGTTTTACTAGCACTTTTTCAAAAAATTGCTTTTGAATTTCCGATGATAGAATACATACTTCCAATTTTTGAGGTTACCAATGGAATACTTCTTCTAGGAGAAATGGATATACCAATTATTATACAGTACCCACTACTTCTTGCATTAACATCTTTTGGTGGCCTTTGCTCCATTGCACAGACACAATGTATGGTACAAAAAGCAGAACTTCCTATTATTCCATATGTAATAGAAAAGCTGGCCACCGCTTTGGCAGCCAGCTTACTTGCTGTAATCTACTTATTCTACATTCACTGAATCTTCTGCTTGATTATATCCATCATCCGTAGGGTTTTCTAGTTCTGCACGATTTGCACGAACTACATCATAACATTCTTGAAGGGAGTGAATTAATCCATCATATTTTGTAGTATAGCTATCTAAGGTGTGTCCAATAATGCTCTCAGCATTTGCAAGTAAATCATCTGTATATTGGATGGCACCAATTCGAATAGCATTAGCATCAGCTGTAGCATGATCAATAATCTCCTGAGCCTGAGCAGTAGCCTGTGTTACAATTTCATTCGCTTGAGCATATGCTTGCTGCATAATCTCATGCTCGCTAACTAGTTCACTTGTCTGCATCTGTGCTTCTTCAATCATTGCATCAGCTTTTGCTTTTGCATCAGCTAAAATAGCATCTCGGTTGCTGATAATTTTTTGATATCTTTTAATTTCATCAGGAGTTTTTAAACGTAACTCTTTTAATAATTCATCCAAATGCTCTTTGTTAACAATAATTTTTGTAGAGGAAAGAGGCTGATACTTACAGTCACGATCGATATATTCCTCGATTTCCTCAATAATCTGCTCGATACGGCTACTCATACTTATTATACACTCCTTTTGTTTTCATCTTTTCTTTTAGCGCTATCCTTACCTCTTCTGGTACAAACTGCGATACATCTCCTCCATAAGTGGCAATTTCTCTTACAGTGGTAGAACTTAAATAAGAATACTCTATACTCGTAGTTAAAAACATAGTCTCTAAATCAGGTTCCAATTTATGATTTGTCTGTGACATTTGTAATTCATATTCAAAGTCTGTAATAGCACGTAAGCCTCGAATTACAACATATGCATCCATCTCACGGGCAAAATCAATCAAAAGTCCATGAAATGGAACAATTTTAACGTTCTTCAAATCTTTGGTTACTTCCTGTAACATTTTAACACGTTCCTCAACAGAAAACAACGGCATTTTCGCATTATTATTTAGTACACCCACAACTAACTCATCTACAATCTTGCAGGATCTTCGTATGATATCTAAATGTCCGTATGTAACGGGGTCAAAACTTCCAGGATAAATAGCTCTTAACATAATCTTACCTCGTTATCTTTTCCAAAAAAACATGCTTGTTTGTTTTATATAGTTTCTCTTTTATGAGAGTGAATCCTATATCATTGATATAAGAAAAATCCGTTTGCTTGGATGCTTCTACAATCACAATAGCATCCTCTTCTAATAGTTGTGATTCTGCCAAATACTCTAAAACGTTTTTCTCAAATCCAAGATCATAGGGGGGATCCATAAAGACAATGTCAAATATTTTTTCACCATCTAATTGCTGTAATGCTAGCAAGACATCTTTTGTTAATGTGAATGCACGCTGATCCAACTTTGTAAATCGTAAATTCTCTTTAATACAATCCATAGCCTTTGGATTTTTTTCAACAAATACTGCTTCTTTAGCACCACGACTCAGTGCTTCAATACCGATTGCCCCGCTTCCACTAAACAAATCTAAAAATCTACATCCTATTATAGAAGGGGAAATCATATTAAACAACGTTTCTTTAATTCTATCTGTTGTTGGTCTTGTTTCAATCCCCTCTAATGTCTTTAATTGCAATCTTTTTGCACTTCCTGCGATTACTCTCATACGTACCTCTCTTTCTCAATCAGAAAAAATTCTAACAGAAAAAAACACTTAGGTCAATCCCAAGTGTTTTTTCCTATTTTTCTAGTTATTATTATTTACCAGCCATCTGTCTTTCTTGTTCTTCGATCATTTTCTTAACCATATATC
>JAHLFA010000104.1 GCA_018883985.1 Candidatus Ruminococcus intestinipullorum
TCGATTTCCTAAAATCACTGCGGAATCTCTGTCCAATAGTGGAATTTGGTCAAAAGACAGCTCTTCTATATCCTTTGTAAACTCTCCCATCTCAACTTCCAGCAAAGCTTGATATTTCTTTGCATTGATAATAGGAGATGACAATAAGGAACCGATTATATATGCTGCCACCAATAAAACAAATACTCCTGTAAGCCCCTTGATTACTTTAGACTCCTTCATTTCATAACGGTCGTATTTCTTGCGTCCCGCATAAGCAATTCCAACTGCTGCCACTACCAATAATAAGAAAACCCATAGCTCTGTGGCATGGATATTAATTGCAGGGAGAGCGATATAATAATACAATCCTGCTAGGAGAACTACGAGCAATGCTACCAAAAATTTCACTTTTCCTTTTTTCATAATCTTTCTCCTCCCATTTTCATATTTTAATCTAATTAGCTTAAAATTATAGCATTTTCAGAAGAATTTCACAAGAAATGAATAATATTTTCCAATTTACTTTTCCAGTTTAAAATGCTAAAATGTTAAACAAGATGAAATCAATCATTATGCCAGAAAGGAGCTATGATTATGACAGAAAAAAGAATTGGTTTTATTGGACTTGGTTTAATTGGTGGTTCCATTGCAAGAGCAATTCGGAAATATTATCCTGATTATGAAATCCTTGCATTTGACAAAAGTAAAGAAGGGTTAGCTTTGGCTGTTCAAGAAGGAATCTTAGATATTGCCTGCTCTACGATTGATGAACACTTTCGCTCTTGTTCCTATATTTTTTTATGTGCTCCAATTGCATATAATACAGCTTATCTTCCACAGTTAAAATCATTGCTTCATCCAGATTGCATTTTGACTGATGTAGGAAGTGTAAAGACTTCGATTCATGAAGAAATCATCCACTTAGGTTTGGAGGAATATTTTATTGGAGGTCATCCTATGGCTGGCTCAGAAAAGAGTGGATTTGTAAATTCCAAGGCACATCTCATTGAAAATGCTTATTACATTCTGACCCCATCTGCAAAGGTAGATCCTAAAAAAGTAGAGCAATATCGCACATTCCTCGCCTCTTTAAAGGCTCTGCCTTTGATTTTAGATTATAAATTGCATGATGAAATCACTGGAACAATTAGTCATCTGCCACATATCATTGCCTCTTCTCTTGTAAATCTTGTAAGGGATACGGACTCACAAAATGAGGAAATGAAGCTATTGGCAGCAGGAGGATTCAAAGATATTACACGAATTGCCTCCTCATCTCCTATTATGTGGCAGCAAATCTGTTTAAAAAATGCACGAAATATTTCGCAAATCCTCGGTGCCTATATACAGTCACTAGAAGATATTAAAACAGCATTAGAGACACAAAATGAATCCAAACTTTATAGCTTATTTGAAACCTCAAAAGATTATCGAAATTCCATTCCGAATTCTTCCACAGGTTCTATCAAGAAAAATTTTGCATTGTATTGTGATATTATAGATGAGGCTGGAGGAATTGCAACCATTGCGACCATCTTAGCCAGCAACAATATAAGTATTAAAAACATTGGGATTATACATAATCGAGAATTTGAAGAGGGTGTACTTTTCATTGAATTTTATGATGCAAATTCCGTGGAAAAAGCATCCGAGCTTTTGAAAAAATATCGTTACATTGTTTATGAAGTATCTTAACTAAACTCTTTATTTACAGAAAGGATAACTATTATGGAATTAACAACCCTTACAGGATTAAAAGGCACTATATCAGTTCCTGGCGACAAATCTATTTCTCATCGTAGTATTATGCTAGGTTCTATTGCCAAGGGAAAAACAGAGATTACTCATTTTTTAAATGGTGCAGACTGCCTTGCTACCATTGACTGTTTTCGTAAACTTGGAGTTGCAATCGAGGAAAGGGATTCTTCTATTACTGTCCATGGCAACGGATTATATGGTCTTCTTCCTCCAAATGATATTCTTCAAGTAAAAAATAGTGGAACAACTACACGCCTTATGGCGGGGATTCTTGCAGGACAATCTTTTGATTCCAAAATCTCTGGGGATGAGTCACTAAATGCAAGACCTATGAGAAGAATTATAGCTCCACTCACGCAAATGGGTGCTAATATTTCCAGTATTTTAAGAAATGATTGTGCTCCCCTTTATATTACAAAAGGACACTTACAAGGAATTCATTATCAATCGCCAGTAGCATCGGCTCAAGTGAAATCTTGTATCTTGCTCGCTGGTCTATATGCTGACGGAGAAACTTCTGTTACAGAACCTATTCTCTCTAGAAACCATACAGAATTGATGCTAAAAGAGTTTGGTGCAAATATTAAAACCACACATCAATTGGCAGGCTCTGAAACAACTTCTACCATCTCTCCTTGCGAGGAACTATACGGACAAAAAATCTGTGTACCTGGTGATATTTCCTCTGCTGCATATTTTATTGCTGCAGGATTACTTGTTTCTGATTCAGAAATTTTAATTAAAAATGTTGGAATTAACCCTACACGAGCTGGCATATTGAAAGTATGTGAAGATATGGGGGGAAATATTTCTTTATTGAACGAACGTATAGAATGTGGAGAGCATATTGCTGATATTCTCGTAAAAACAAGCAAACTTTACGGAACTACTATACAAGGGGATATTATTCCTGCCTTAATTGATGAAATTCCAATTATTGCCGTTATGGCTGCTTGTGCAGAAGGGACTACAGTCATTCGAGATGCAGCAGAACTTAAGGTAAAAGAAACCGACCGTATCGAAACCATTACGGATAATTTACGTGCAATGGGATGTGATATAACACCGACCGATGATGGCATGATTATTCAAGGTGGAACTTTACATGGTGCTATCATTCATACACTGTTAGATCATCGTATTGCAATGGCATTTAGTATTGCTGCATTAGTTGCAAAAGGAACTACTAAAATCCTTAACAGTCATTGTATTGATGTTTCTTATCCGACATTTTATGATACATTTGAGGAGCTTTTATAAAAATAATAAAAATGCTATCTTCCCGACCTTGATTGCAAGGTGCAGGAAGATAGCTATTGAAACTTGTAAATAGGAAAGATTAGTCAATCTCTACTACTTTATAATCTAGGTCTTCCACTGTCTTTTTCAAAACTTCATCTGAAACTTCCATTTGCAATGTTAAAACAGCCATCCCTTTTTCATGGCTTACCTCAGCTAATTCTACTTCTGGTAATGCTTCTAATGCTTTCTTTACATGTGCCTCACAATGTCCACACATCATTCCTTCAATTTTGATTGTTTTTGTCATTTTTACTTCCTCCTTTTTCTGCATTGTTTTTTTTGAATCATATAACTGAAACCAATTCAATCGTAACGCATTGGTTACTACACAAAAACTAGAAAGGCTCATCGCTGCCGCCCCAAACATAGGATTTAGCTTCCATCCAAGGAGAGAATACCATACTCCTGCTGCCAATGGAATCCCAATTACATTGTACAAAGATGCCCAAAATAAATTTCCATG
>JAHLFA010000105.1 GCA_018883985.1 Candidatus Ruminococcus intestinipullorum
CGATTATGAATATGCAGGTATAATTCCCTGTATAGAAAGAATAAAGAGTAGGATGACGGAGGGATATGAGCGTAGCGGATAAAATAAAAGAAAAGATAGCTGGGAATGAAAAGCTAAACTCTGTAGTCCAAAAGGCAAAAACTACAACAAAGGAAAAAAAGGGAATCGTTATTTTTCTTGTTGCAGCAGTTCTAATAGCACTTGCTGTCACAGTAGTAATCCATTTGAATAAGAAAGAGTATGAGGTTTTATTTCCTGGCATGAGTCAGGAGGAGAATACAGAGGTATATACAATCCTAAAAGGAAGAAATGTAGACGTCCAGCGAAATGCAGACGGAGAAGTGCTTGTCAATTCAGATGAAGTCGGCAATATTATGCTGGATATGGCAGCCTTGGGGTATCCAAAAACTACATTGTCATTTGATATATTTTCAGATAACACAGGATTTACAACAACAGAATTTGAGAAAAAGCAATATTTATTATTAAACCTACAAGATCGTATTGAAAAAACATTACAGCAGATGTCTGGGATTGGCAATGCGATTGTAACACTGAGTGTTCCCGATGAACAAACCTATGTATGGGACACAGAGGAGTCTAGCAGTACAGCGTCCATTTCTCTGACATTGACACCAGGGTATGAGATGTCTGCAGAACGAGTATCTGCAATTAAAAATTTGGTGGCAAACAGTGTGCCAAATATGACAGCGGATAACGTTACTGTAGTAGATGCATCCACGATGAAGGAATTTGAAGCGTCCACATCGGATGATACAAGTGTGTACGGACTTGAGCGATTAGACTTTGAATCAAAGGTCGAAGCAAAGCTCACCAAGAAAATAGAAAATGTCCTATCGTTAGGATATTCGCCAGATCAATATCGTGTGTCAACAACAGTAGTTATTGATTATGATAAAATGATTACGGAAAATTTAGAGTATGTTCCACAGGAAGATGGAGATGGTGTCGTTGAGCATAGCATTGAAAGTGGAAATACAGAGTTGTTAGATACAGCAGGTGGTGTTGTTGGAGAAGAGGACAACACAGATGTCTCAGATTATACAGCAGAAGATGAAAATAACGATGGAACGAATAAAGACGGCGATTATTATCGTGAATTAGAATATGTAATCAGTTACATAAAACAGCAAATTGAGAAAGATGCTGTAAAGCTAGAAAAGGCAACAGTTTCTATTGTTGTAGATGATGAGAATTTGACACAGGCAAAGCGTCAGGCAATTGTAGAGTCTGCATCAAAAGCAGCAAATGTTGACCCAGAAGATATCGTAGTAAATGGCTTTGCACAGGCATCAAAAGAAGATGATAATGCAAGAGAAACTCTCAATATTCTTCAAATATTTGAGGGTGTTAATCCATGGATTTTAATAGCAGTTGCAGCAGGAATCTTGCTTCTTATCATTATAGTACTGGTTATATCCCGTATTATTCGCAGAAAACAAGATGCACAAGAAGAAGAGATTTTTGCAGAGGAAGAGTTGGATTCTTCAAGCATGTTAGAACGAGCAGAAGAAGATGCAGTAGAAACACTCTTCGAACAGAAAAAGGATCCATTGACACCAGCAGAAAATGTCAAAGAGTTTGCAAAGAACAATCCAGAAATTATTGCTGCAATGCTCAGTTCTTGGTTAAAGGAGGAGGAATAAAATGCCAGATGCAAGAAGAAGAGCGGCAGAGAAGGCGGCTACAGTCATCACACTGCTTGGCTCCGACTATGCTTCTGAGGTATTTAAGCATTTAAGAGAGAGTGAAGTAGAACAAATTTCAGTTGAGCTATCACGGCTTCCCAAGTTAAAAGAAGAAGAGATGCAGTCCATAGCAAGAGAATTCTATGAGTGCTGTTTGACACAAAAGGTAATTGCAGAGGGTGGTTCAGAATATGCCAAAGAAGTTTTGGAAAAAACCTTTGGAACGCAGCAGGCAAAGACTCTGCTAGAGAGGGTTGATAAAGCATTAAAGACAAAGGCTTTTTCATTCCTTAGAAAAGTAGATTACAAAACATTGATGGCAGTCATTCAAAATGAACATCCACAGACATTGGCGTTGATTCTTTCCTATGCCAGTCCAGATCATGCCTCCAGAATTATTGAAAATCTTCCAAAAGAGATTCGAACCGATGTAGTAGAGCGTGTTGCAAAGATGGACCGTGCAGTGCCAGGAATTGTAAAAATAGTAGAAAAAGTTGTGGAAGGAAAGCTTGATACCTCTGCATCAGAGGAAATGACAGAGGTTGGAGGTCTGACCTATGTAGCGGATATTATGAATAATGTGGATCGTACAACGGAAAAAGCAATTTTTGAAGAGTTGACAATGAAAGATGCACCATTGGCAGACAGTGTTCGTAAATTAATGTTTGTATTTGAAGATATTGCATTTTTGGATCCAATGTCCATTCAACGTTTTATACGTGAAGTGGATTCCAAAGAGTTATCTGTTGCATTAAAAGCGACTACACCTGAGGTAGAAAATGCAATTTTTTCCAACATGTCATCTCGTATGCGTGAAACAATACGAACAGATATCTCCTATTTGCATAATATACGAAGAAGTGATGTTTTGGAGGCACAGCAGAGAATTGTATCGCTTATTCGCAGGCTTGAAGAAAGTGGAGAGCTTATAATTTCCAAGGACGGAAAGGATGACTTAATTGTTTAGGGTAATTAAATCAGATGAGATGGTTCTAGAAGAACATCGAATACAATTGTATCCAGAGCTGATTCCTGAAGTAGTGGAAGAACAAGAGCAGGAAGAGGAGTACACTATCCCCCCCCAATTGGTGGAAGAAGAGGTGGAGCGTATCTATCAGGAAGCAAGGGAAAAAGCGAAGCAGACAACCGAAACTATGTTAGAAGAAGCCTATGCAAAGCATGACAAGATTGTAAATGCAGCAAAAGTTGATGCAGAGCATATAAAAGAGGAAGCTCAAAAAAAAGGATACGAGCAAGGAATTGTTGATGCAGGGGATTCCTTAAAACAACAATTAGCTCAAATATCAGAAGGGGTAAACGCTTTTTTAGATACATACAATAAGGAAGTAGAAGATTTACAAGCAAAGGTCATTGAATTGGCATTTGCAATGACTGAAAAGATACTAAGTAAACGAATTTCCGAAAATGAAGCTGAAATGCGAGAAATGGTGCATGAAGTCATTCGTTCTGTAAAAGAAAAGAAGCAGATTCATTTACAGATTTCCAATCAAATGATGGGATTCATTGATCAGTTGGACCATGAGCTGGAACCTATGCGAGAACGATATCAAAGCACAATAAAAGTGAAAGCCGTTCCAATGGAAGCAGGAACATGCCGAGTGGAAACAGAGGACGGTATTATTGATGCATCTGTGTTTGTACAATTAGAAAATCTTAGAACACAACTAATAGAACTTTCGGATGGGGCGTGATAGTACCTATGGATATACGAGAAATCAAAAATTCAATAGAGAATGCAGAGCTTTATACAGAAATGGGAAAGATTGATAAAATTGTTGGTATGACAGTAGAATCAACAGGTCCTGTTTGTAATATAGGAGATGTCTGTGAAATTGAAGAGGCAAAAGGAAAAGAAACCTGTTACGCAGAAGTTGTTGGATTTCGTGAGAATCAAGTAATCTTGATGCCCTACGATGAGATGGAGGGCATTGGATATGGAAGTGCTGTGAAAAACACAGGGGATAAACTGAAAATTCCAGTGACAAATGCATTAATAGGGCGTACGGTAGATGCACTGGGAAATCCAATTGATGGAAAAGGTCCAATTCAAGGGGAAGCCTACTATCCAATTACTGGAACTTCTTCTAACCCAATGGAACGTCCTAGAATCGATACTCCCATTGAGCTGGGGGTAAAGGCAATCGATGGACTTCTTACAGTTGGTAAGGGACAGAGAATGGGAATTTTTGCAGGAAGTGGGGTAGGAAAAAGTACGCTCATGGGAATGTTAGCCCGTAATGTAAAGGCAGATGTGAATGTTATTGCTCTAGTAGGAGAGCGTAGCCGTGAGGTTGTAGAGTTTATCAATCGAGATTTGGGAGAGGAAGGAGCAAAGCGAAGTGTATTGGTTGTAGCGACTTCCAATCAATCTGCGATGATGCGTTCCAAATGTACATTGACAGCAACTACAATTGCAGAATATTTTCGAGACCAAGGTATGGATGTTCTTCTGATGATGGATTCCCTCACTCGATTTGCTATGGCACAAAGAGAGATTGGGTTAAGCATAGGAGAACCACCTGTTGCCAGAGGATATACTCCATCCATTTATGCAGACTTGCCAAAATTATTGGAACGTTCAGGAAATTTTAAACAAGGCTCTATTACTGGAATTTATACAGTGCTTGTAGAGGGAGATGATTCCAACGAACCAGTATCTGATACGGTACGAGGAATTATAGATGGGCATATTATGCTGTCAAGAAAGGTTGCCATGTCCAATCGTTATCCAGCAATTGATATATTGGCAAGCGTGAGTCGTTTGATGAATGATATTGTCTTGCCAGAACACAAACAAGCAGCATCAAAATTTCGAGAGCTATTATCTGTCTATGAGGAGAATTTTGACCTTATCTCTATTGGTGCATACAAAAAGGGTGCCAATCCACAATTAGATGAAGCAGTAGACAAAATCGAAGAGCTGTATGGTTTTTTAAAACAGCAAGTGGATGAAAGTTATATACTAGATGAAACCATTATACAATTGATTCGTTTATTTGATTAAATCATAAAAAGGAGGCGATTCTGTGAAGAAATTTCGATTTTCTCTTGCGAGAATGTTGAATTTCCAGCAACAGAATTTCAATAAAGAGCAAAACCTTATGTCTCAACTCATTGAGGAAAGAACAGAGTACGAAAAACAAAAAGAAGAACTTCAAAAGCAAATGGAACAGCTACATATCCAAATGGATCAGGAAATGAAAAGAGGAACTACTGTATTTCAAATTCGTACCTATACCTCATTATTAGAAAATGGAAAACATCAGATAGAAATTTTAAAAGATAAAATCAAACGTATGGAATTAGAAGTGGAACGACAACGACAGGTTGTTATGGAAGCATCCCGAGAGGTTACAAAGCTAGAAAAACTTCGGGATAAAAAGTTAGAAGAATATCACTATGCACAAGCAAAGGCAGAGGAAGAGATGGTTTCTGAGTTTGTTTCTTCTCAATTTGTAAGGCAAAGTGTGTTCTAAATAGATATGAAAAAGCGATGTGAAAGGAGGTGAAAGAAAGATGGAGGTATCGGGAGTTAATATGGCCATACCCGAGCAAGTTGTTTACGAAGGAAGTGCAGAGCAGACTACAGAGCAGCCTCAAGGAGCTTTTATGGAGATTTTATCAAAGCAGCCTCAAGGAGCTTTTATGGAGATTTTATCAAAGCAGCTTACCGATGTGGAAGAAAAGCAAGAGGAAGAAGTGGATGTAGAAAGCGAACTGCTGAAAATGGGAGCTGTTTTTGTGGAACCAATTCCTATGAATTGGATGCAAGAGCTACAAACAGAACTACCTGTTCAAGAAGAAGTTTTGCAGGCAGTAGAAACACTGCAAAGTGACAATGTGTCAAGTGTGCTTATGGCACAAAGTGATAACATATCTGGCGTGACTACAACACAGATATTGACAGAAACACCTGTACTAAGTGAGCAAGCAGTGATAAATACACAAGCTTCAAAAGAGCAGATTACTGATAAGCTAAAACTTGACAATCAAACAAATGTAGTACGTCATGTTACATCTGAAAAAGATGATTCCAAGATTCCAGTCATTACCATAGAATCTACAAAGGTTTCAGAAGAAAAACCAACTCTGCTAAATAAAGGAGTAGAGCTAGAATATACTCAAAAGCAGGATATATTAAAGCAGGTAGAATCTGTGGCAAGTAAAGTGCAAAAAGAAGAAGCAGCACTAGATGTAGAAGAATTGCAAAATTATGTGGATGGACAGAGTTTTCAACATTTCTCCACAAGATTTATGGATAAAGTGGCTCAAAAGACACAAGAGGTTGTTACAAATTCTGTAGTTGAGCAAGTACAAGAAGGAATTCGACATGGTATTACAGAGAAGTTAGAAACCTTTACCATTCGACTAAGACCAGAAGGACTAGGAGAAATCTTGGTGCATATGGAAACAGTTGGAGATAAAATTGCAATGAGCATTGGTGTGAGTAAATTAGAAACACAGCAAATTTTAAATCAAGAATTACAGCAATTAAAAGAAGTGTTAAAACCATTTCAGGCAGAGATTAAAGAAGTATATCAAAGCCAGCCAGATGCATTCCAGATGATGGATCAACAACAACAGCAGCAAGCATTTTATCGGCAGAGGGAAGCCTTTTATGCAAGCAATCAAAAGCATCAGATTCAGCCAGATGAAGAGCTGTTAGAACAGCTAGAGCAACTCAATGAAACTATGAATATGCAAGGGTGGAGAACTTATGTATAAGAAAACGCCCAGAAAGGAGAACGTATGCCTTTAGATATGTCAGGAGTTACATCAACAGATAGGCTCACACAGACTACACAAATTGATGCTGTATATGCAGACGCATCCGAAAAGGATGTTACAATGGATGATTTCTTAAATCTAATGGTTGCACAATTAAAGAACCAAGATTTTATGAATCCAGTAGATGATACACAGTATATGGCACAGTTAGCACAGTTTACAACGTTGCAGCAAATGCAGGAAATGAGCTACAATTCCAAATCTACATTTTTGACTTCTTTAATTGGAAAAAATGTAGTAGCAGCAAAGCTCAATGTAAATGGTGAGTTAGACCGTACAGAAGGTACAGTAGATAAAGTATCTTTTGTAGATAACAAATTTATGTTTTATATCGGTTCACAAGGATTTACAATGGACCAAATTATGCAGGTAACAGAAACTACAGAAGCAAAAAATGAAGGGCAGGGGGATGCAAATGGATCCGATTCTGTATCATAAACGGTTACAGACACCCGTTTATACAGGAACAATTCCTCAAGCACAAACACTTCCTAAGACCAATACAGAGCAAGGGCAAAGTCGGTCTTTTAAAGATGTGTTGGAGGAGCGAATTAAAAGAGAAAGTCAAGTTTCATTTAGCAAGCACGCCATGAATCGTGTGGCAGTCCGAAATGTTGACTTATCAGAGTCCAATTTAGAACGCTTAAATGAAGGGGTTCGATTAGCACAGGAAAAAGGATTGCAAGAACCATTGATATTAGTAGATTCCACTGCATATGTAGTAAGTGTAAAAGATAACAAAGTAATTACCGTAGTGAATCAAGACAATGTAAAAGGAACAGTATTTTCAAATATAGATGGAACCGTAATGATATAGCTGGTCCGACAGGGGGCTATCTCCATTTGGAATGTCAGAAAAATGGAGGCGGTTAGAAAAGGAGTTAAATATGTTAAGATCGTTATATTCAGCAGTGTCAGGTATGAAGTCACACCAAACAAGACTTGATGTAATAGGAAATAATATAGCCAATGTAAATACGTATGGATTTAAATCTAGTCGAAGCAGATTTCAGGATGTATTTTATCAAACACTTTCTAGTGCAACAGCAGGAAGTGCTACAAAGGGAGGAACCAATGCAAGTCAGGTAGGATATGGAGCACAGCTTGGAGGAATTGACTTGAATATGACTCGTTCTGCATTCCAGTCAACAGACAATGCACTAGACCTTGCAATTGCAGGAGAAGGTTTCTTCCAAGTTATGGATGCAGATGGAAATGTATATTACACAAGAGCTGGTGTTTTAAATATCGACCCAAATGGAAACTTAATTGATGCCAATGGAAATATTGTATTGGGAGTTTCTGGGGATCCACTTGGAAAAGGTCCATCCAGCGATCGTATTCAGTTGACAGTTCCTGATGTAGAGCCAACAAGAGCGACAGTGTCAGAAACAATCAACGATATTGTGTTTACAATAACAGCAGAAAACACAACAGATGCAGGAAATGTAATTATTAACTTCTTGAAAGATACCTCACTTCCAGATGGGTCAGATGTAGTTGTTCGTGCAGATGAAATTACAAGTACTTCTATTACAGTACGTGTAAATGAAACAGCAGTTTTCACAGATTTGGATGATTTATCAGCGAAAATGAATGCGGCAATCAGCACAGCAAAGAAAGGGGCACATCCAGCAGGAAACTTTACAATTTCAGCAGAGCCAGATGATAACTTATTCCCACAAGGTGGTTTAACAGGAGCAGAGATTTGTGGTACAAATTATCATATTAAAGAGGGAAGTGTAAAACTTCCACAGGCAAGCGAAAGCAAGGGAATCTTTGGAAGAATGAAACCAAAATCTGTTAGCGTTGACCCACCATTTACAGGAAGTGGAGCAGTTACATTTGATGCAGTATATCACGAAGCAGCCAATAACAATTTAGCAAACTGGACCATTACTGCAACAGTAGGTGGCAAGACATATACAGGTGTGGTTACATCCAATAGTACAACAGCAAAAACAGTGCTTTTGAAAAATGATGTAGATGGAGATTATATTGAAATGAGCCATCCAGGATTTGATGCATTGACAAGTGCATGGCATAAGGATGATGCAGCAAATACAGGAGACCCTCAAGATGGGGCTTCCTTTAAGCAAGTAACAGGAGGAAGTGCATCCCCATCCACAGAATCTAACGACATTGGATTGAAATCATTTAAACTTGCTCTTGGAAACGAGGGTGGTCCTCAGACAATTGGAAGCTGTTCTATTGCTATTACTGCTTCTGGTGTGATTGAGGCAACACATCCAAATCTAGGTTCTTGGCAAATGGGACGAATTGACTTAGTAACATTTGAAAACCCAGCTGGCCTAGAAGAAGTTGGAAGCTCTTATTTTGCAGCAACTGCAAACTCAGGAGCCGCAACAAGTGCAGCACCAGGAACAGGTGGAACTGGAGCATTAAAAGGTTCTGCATTGGAAATGTCCAACGTAGACATTTCTACAGAATTTTCAGATATGATTGTAACTGAGAGAGGATTTCAGGCAAACTCTCGTATCATCACAGTATCTGATGAAATTCTAAACGAGCTTATTAATCTGAAACGATAGGGGAATGTATGATAGTTTTAACAAAATTAGATGGTAAGGAATTTTATCTCAATTGCGAGTTAATAGAAACGATTCTAGAGAATCCTGATACCGTGATTACCCTGACAACTGGCAAAAAGCTGCTTGTCAGGGAATCAGCAGAAGAAATCGCCAAAAAGGTAATTGCATTTAAACAGGCAAGCTTTACCTGGCCAGGCTTAGGAGGAAATTAGTTATGGATATCATGTCTCTTTTAGGAATGATAGCAGCAGTAGGTTTTATACTATTTGGTATGGTGTTCGATACAGAAACAATGAGTGTTATGTTTTCTAATCTGAGAGCATTTTTTGACCCTGCCAGTATTGCGATTACAGTAGGAGGAACAGTAGCCGTATTGATGGTTTCTTTCCCACTAAAGACCTTTAAAAATATTGGAAAGCATTTAAAAATTGTATTTAAGCCAGAAAAGTATGACACAGAGAAGTATATAGGGCAAATTGTGGAAATTGCAAAAGAAGCAAGAATGAAAGGTATCTTATCCTTGGAAGACAAGCTAGGTGATATTCAAGATCCTTTTTTACATGATAGTCTTCTTTTAGTTGTGGATTCCGTAGATTTGGAAAAAGTAAAAACTTTAATGGAAACAGAGTTGACACAATTAGACGAACGCCATGCAGTGGCTCGAGAATTTTATGATAAAGGTGCAGCAGCGGCACCAGCATTTGGTATGATTGGTACATTGATTGGTTTGATCCTTATGCTTGGAAACATGTATGACGTAGATAAGCTAGCAAGTGGTATGGCCGTTGCCTTGATTACAACTTTATATGGTTCTCTCCTTGCAAATGTTATTTTTACACCTATTTCTAACAAACTAAAAGCAAGACATGATGAAGAATTTTTATGTAAACTACTCATTATGGAGGGTGTGATTGCAATCCAAGAGGGAGAAAATCCAAAATTTATTGAAGAAAAGTTATATAAACTACTTCCAACAGCTCAGAAGAGTTTGAAAGAGGGGGCAACAACGAATTAAGAAAAGGAGTATGAATTGTGGCATTTCAAAAATTAACAGAAGTCTATCAAAAAGCTGCTTCTAAGGCTTTATCAATGATTATTAAAACACCAATAGAGATTTATTCTCCTAAGGAATCAAGAGAAAAGTTACAAGAGATAGACTATAGACTTTTAGAACCAGCAATCTTTGTAAAAAGCTGTCTAACCTCTCATGTAGCTGGAATGCAGCTGTTGATTTTTCGAGAAAGAGATATACAAATCTTTTTAAATAAGCTCATGGGAATGGATGAATTAGCAACACCTGATTTTGTCTTTGATGAAGCTTCCCTGCATGCAGTTAGAGAGCTTATGAATCAAATACAGCAGGAAGCTACCGCATCCATGGCAGAATATTTAGGAAATACAATGAAATCTTCCGAATGCATCATAACAATTTCTGAGCAAAATTCAGGACTTGTAGAGTTAATGGGAACAGATGGAGAAGAGGAAGTTTTGGTTGTTAGTCATAAAATCAAAATTGGTAGCATTGTAGAAAGTGAGTTTCTTCAAGTGATTTCCCAAGAGGCAGAAGAAAGTCTTTTGCAGGAGATTCAAGCAAAAGAAGAACAGATGAAACAAGACGCATTAGAGGAACAGCGTATACGTGCAGCAGGGGAAACACAATACTTTGCAACCTCACCAACAGGAGTTATTGAGGATGTTCCATCCAAAAACAACTTAGGCTTGCTTATGAACGTTCCACTGAATGTAACTGTGGAAATAGGGCGTACAAAACGTAAGCTAAAAGAAGTGCTTGGTTTTGAAAGTGGTACGGTTTTGGAATTTGAAAAGCAGGCAAATGCGCCAGTGGATATTATTGTCAATGGGCAGCTAATCGCACGAGGAGATGTGGTTGTTATTGATGATAACTTTGGAGTACGAGTAACAGAAATTGTGAATAAGACAAATCTTTTTGGAAATGGTGAATAACGTTGAAAAGACTGAATTATTTGTTGACAGCAGGTGTAGTTGGAATTATCTTCCTAATTATCATTCCTCTGCCTACATTTATCCTAGACTTTATGTTTATTTTTAATATCGCATTGTCATTCTTGATTTTGTGTATGACCTTATACATAAAAGAAGCATTGGAATTTTCGATTTTTCCATCCATTTTGTTAATTACAACCCTATTAAGATTGGGGCTTAACATTTCTTCCACAAGAAGAATTTTATTTGATAATGGATACGCAGGAGAGGTTGTAAAGACCTTTGGAGAATTCGTAATTCGAGGAAACGCTGTCATTGGTTTTATTATCTTCTTAATTATTGTATTGGTACAGTTTATGGTTATCACCAAAGGTTCTGAGCGTGTTGCTGAGGTGGCGGCTAGATTTACACTGGATGCTATGCCAGGAAAGCAGATGGCAATTGATGCTGATTTGAATTCAGGTTTAATTGATGAACAGCAAGCAAGAGAACGTCGTTCCAAAATCCAAAGAGAAGCAGATTTCTTTGGTTCTATGGATGGTGCTACAAAATTCGTAAAAGGGGATGCTATTGTATCTATCATCATTACGGCAATTAACTTTATTGGTGGTGTGATTATTGGATTTATGAATCAAGTAGGTTCCTTTAATGAAATCCTGCAAATCTACACAACATCCACCATTGGAGATGGATTGGTTTCCCAGATTCCAGCACTGCTTATTTCCGTTTCCACAGGTATGATTGTAACACGTTCTGCTTCAGAGAATAATCTAAGTGAAGAATTAAGTGGACAATTTTTATCACAGCCAAGAGTGTTAATTATTGCAGGATGTGCTTCTGCATGTATGGCATTGATTCCAGGATTTCCAATTGTGCAGATTTTAAGTATTTCAGCAGGTCTTATTATACTTGGAGTTGTCGTACAAAGAAAAGAAGAACAAGTGGCAGAAGCTGACGCACCAGCCATGGTAGAGGCAGAGGTGCAAAGCGAGGCATCTTTCTATAAGAATGTAGAAAACATTTACAATCTGTTAAATGTAGAACATATAGAAATGGAATTTGGATATAGCTTGATTCCTTTAGTGGATGAAAGCAGTGGAGGAAATTTTATTGACCGTGTTGTTATGTTTCGTAAGCAAATGGCATTGGAGATGGGATTTGTCATTCCGTCCGTTCGATTAAAAGATAGTGGGGCGCTCAATCCAAACCAATATAGCATTATGCTAAAAGGAGAGGAAGTTGCCAGAGGAGATATTTTGACTAACCATTATTTAGCATTATCTCCTGGAGAGGGTGCTGAGGAAATTCAAGGAATAGATACAGTAGACCCAGCATTTAATATTCCAGCCAAGTGGATTAGTGAAGATAAGACATTACAAGCTGAGATGGCTGGATATACGTTAATTGACCCAACATCTGTAATCATTACCCATTTATCGGAAGTAATTAAGAAACATCTGCATGAGCTTTTAAATCGACAAGAAGTAAACAACTTGTTGGAAAACCTAAAGAAAACAAATGCAATGGTCGTAGAAGAAACCATTCCAGATATTATTTCCATTGGAAATTTACAGAAAGTATTACAAAATCTCCTAAAAGAAAATGTACCCATTCGTGATATGGAAACAATCATTGAAACATTAGGAGATTATGGAACACAGACACGAGATATGGAGATGTTGACAGAATATGTCCGTCAGGCATTAGGAAGAACAATTTCGAGAAGATTTTCAGAAGCTGGGCAGATGAAAGTCATTACACTTGACGAAAAGATAGAAAGTCAAATTATGGCAGCTGTGAAAAAAACAGAAACAGGTTCGTATTTAACATTAGACCCAATGACCATTCAGCAGATTGTAACATCTGCAACGGAGGAAATTGAGAAAATCAAAGAATTGGTAAATGAACCTGTTATTTTGACTTCCCCAATCGTAAGATTGTATTTTAGAAAACTTCTAGACCAATTTTATCCAGATGTAACCGTTATCTCGTTTAGTGAAATTGATAATCAGATTCAGATTCAGGCATTAGGCAGTATTAGGCTGCCAGTATAATCACAAGGGAGGAGGCGTAGTCCATGAGCCAGAGGGAGGCGAGTTTAACAGAAAAAATTGAACAGTATCGCAAAACACTGGATGAGGAATTAAGAAATGAAATCCTTATGGATGCACTTCCGATTGTACAAAGGGTGGCAGCCTTACTTCGTGGAATTATGAGAAGTACATTAGAAGAGGAGGATTTGATTCATCAAGGCGTGTTGTCTTTGATGGAGTGTATGGATCGATATGATATTTCTAAGGGGGCAAAATTTGAAACCTATGCATTTATCCGAATTCGGGGAGCATTGATTGATTACGTTCGAAAGCAGGATTGGATTCCACATCAAACAAGAAGCTTACATAAACAAATTGAACAGGCAAGTGCTGTTTTGATGGAACAAAACCATGAAGAGCCAGACGAAGAGGCAATCGCACAATATCTAAATCTTCCCGTAGAAAAAATTTATCAAAATCAGGCAGTCATGCATCGAAGTACATTATTGTCCTTTGAAAATGTATTACAGGACTTTTCTGATAAATCACTATATATGGAACCAGAAAGCAAGGACGATTCTCTCTCTCCAGAAGCAAGCATGTTTCAAAAGGAAATCCGCCAAGTACTAGCTAAGGCGATTGACGGATTAACGGAAAAAGAGCGTTTGGTCGTTGCTTTATATTACTATGAAGAGTTAAAATATTCACAAATTGCAGAGGTTATGGAAATCGGTGAATCTCGAGTGAGTCAATTACATGCCAAGGCAATCAGAAAATTAAAACAAGAATTAGAAGAATATCGAAAGGGGTAATATATGTTTTCAGGATTTTATACAGCAGCATCAGGGATGCTGATGAATCAAAGAAAGTTAGACGCCTCAGCCAACAATATGGCGAATCAAAGTACCCCAGGGTATCAGGCAAAAACAGTAATCGCATCCACATTTGAAAATGTATTGCTTCGTCAACAATCAGGACAGGAGATACAGATAGGGTCAGGTTCCCCAATTTCCATTGTATCAGAGGAAGCAATTGATTTTTCACAAGGAAGTTTCAAAGAAACCAATCGTAGTTATGACATCGCACTTCAAGGAAGTGGATTCTTTGTAATTGAGAATAATGGGCAGCAATATTTCACACGAAATGGAAACTTTGACCGAGATGAACAAGGGTATTTAGTGTTACGTGGAATTGGGCGTGTGCAAGGAGAAAATGGTTCAATTCGAGTGGATAATGCCTTTTTCCAAGTAACAAGCAATGGCTCTGTATTTTCAGAAAAAGGCACACTTCTTGGAAGACTTCGTATAGAGGAGCCAGTGGATTATAATGCATTAGAACAAAACGTCAATGGAACTTATACAGTTGGAAATACACAAACAAGAAGAGCCAATGCTACTACAAAACAAGGATGGCTAGAGCAGTCCAACGTGGATTTGAGTCAGGAGATGACCAATGCCATGTCCATACAAAGGGCATTTCAATCTTGTGGAAAGGCATTGACGCTTGTAGACCAGATGAACCAAAAAACAGCAGGGGAAATTGGAAGAATATAAAGGAGGCTAACTAATGAACATTGCATTTCATACAGCAAGTACAGGACTAAAAGCCTATCAAAATAAGCTAGATGTAACAGCAAACAATATCGCAAATGTAAATACAACAGGGTATAAAAATAAAGAAACTTCCTTTCAAGACTTAATCTATAGCAATATGAATACAAAAGTGGAAGGGAATCACAAAGTAGGACACGGAAGTCGTGTAGGCGATGTGAATACGATTTTTGAACAGGGAGTGCTGCAAAGTACAGGTCGAGAGCTTGATTTTGCCATTGTAGGAAGAGCATTTTTTGCAGTACAAGGTGAAAATGGAAATGTTTCCTACACAAGAGATGGGGCATTTCAAATTGGCTTGGAACAAACAGGAGCCTATTTGCTAAATGCAAATGGTGCATATGTCCTAGATGGGGCTGGAAACCGTATTCAAATTCCATACGAAGCAGGGACAAATACACCAGATATGACAGCGATTCTTGGACGTATTGGACTCTTTACATTTGAAAATCCAGAAGGGCTTTTGGATTTGGGAAACAATGTATATCAAGCAACCAATGAATCAGGAGCAGCGATTCGTACCATACAATCTGCAGAAAATCGTTTGCGAAATGGAATGCTAGAAGCTTCTAGCGTAGATACAGGTACAGAAATGGTGCATATGATTGAAGCACAAAGAGCATTTCAGATGAGTGCCAGAATGGTAACTTCAGCAGATGAAGTCGAAGAAGTGGTGAATAATCTGAGATAAATAGAGAAGAAAGAAATGTCTCGGGGGTAGAAGAATGAATAATAGATATGGCTATGACAATGAATATGATTCAATGATTGAAACAGTAGAAGACTGGAATGATGCAGATTTGGAGCGAAAGAAGAAGAACGCTCCTTATTTGAATGGAGAATCGTATTTCTTTGATGACGACGAAGAGCTAGAAATAGAGGAAGAAGAAATAGAATCCCAAGATGCAGTTGTTGAGCTGATTATTCAGGATGATAAAATGTCCGCTGCAATTTTTGTGCATGAACCACAAGGCGATGGAAGAGATGTTACAAGACAAGATATTTTAGATGCATTACAAGAAAAGCAAATTGTATTTGGTATCAACTCCAAACGAATTGAGGAAATTGTGGAGGAGAGAATTTATCGTCAGCTTTTTAATATTGCAGAAGGAATCTACCCCGTAGATGGCAAGAATGGAAAAATCAAAGATTACTTTCCAAGAGAACGTAAGTTAAAATTTGCAAAGACTGCAAATGGTAGAATTGATTTCAAGACAATGAATTTGATTCACAATGTAAAAAAAGGTGCATTGGTATGTGAAATTACTCCTCCAGAAGAGCCGATTGATGGGATGGATATTTTCGGAAATAAAATTGCTGGAAAAAGAGGGAAAATGCCTCCCATTCCACAAGGAAAAAATATCGTATTTTCGGAGAAAAAGGATAAGCTTCTGACAGCCTGTGAAGGGAATTTGGTATTCCGTTCTGGCAGATTTAGTGTGGAAGAGGTTTACAATGTTGCAGGGGATGTAAATAATGCTGTAGGAAATATTAAATTTGCAGGAAGTGTGTACATTCAAGGAGATGTATATGAGGGATATAGCGTTCGTGCAAAAGGAGATATTGTTGTACGTGGAATGGTAGAGGGTGCCAGTCTTCACGCAGATGGAGATATTATTCTCCATCAAGGAATGCGTGGAATGAAGATTGGTAAGCTCAAAGCAAAAGGAAATATTACTGGAAAGTTTTTGGAGGACTGCAGCATCTATGCTGGGGGAAATGTAGAAGCAGAGTATATTATCAACTCTACCGTTTCCTGCGAAAGAGATGTGGTCTTAACTGGACGAAGAGGTGCCTTTATTGGTGGACGCTGTGCCGTGTATAATTCTATGAAAGTTAAGAGCGTAGGAACTATGAGCAGAGTTCCTACAAAGGTAATCCTAGGGGTGACTCCAGAGCTTTTAGAAAATATTGAACAGACAGAAAAAGAGTTGGAAGTCATTACACGAACATTAGAGGAATATAAAAAAGGAATTGCATATTTAAGTGAAAAGCTGTTAGCAGGAACTATTACAGAAGAACAAAAGCAAAAGCTCAATACTTTGAAAATTCAGGAGCCTGTCAATAAGATGCGTTTTGAAAAACTCAAAGCACAGGCAGAAGAAATGAAAAGGCGACAAAGAGAAGTTGGAAAAAGTCGTTTGATTGCAGAAACGGTTTATCCTGGAGTATCGATTCATATAGGCGATGCGGTGATGCAAATTTCGCAGCAGGAGTATCAATGTATGTTCTACTCTATGGATGGAAAAATCCAAAAAGGCATGAAGTAAGGAGGGAACGCCCATGGCAGATATTTTGAAAGTCACGTCTTCTGTCGTGAGTGGAAAGGCCGTACAGACTGGAAAGCCAGT
The DNA here is from genome assembly GCA_018883985.1 of Candidatus Ruminococcus intestinipullorum. Taxonomy (GTDB): domain Bacteria; phylum Bacillota; class Clostridia; order Lachnospirales; family Lachnospiraceae; genus Mediterraneibacter; species Mediterraneibacter intestinipullorum_A. The sequence continues at coordinate 17,030 of JAHLFA010000105.1, forward strand.
ACAGGAAACATCTGCGGCTTTTAACCTTCAAAGGCTGCAGGGCGTTGGAGGTCCAAAGCAGTCAGGAAGTTCTCTTGTCGGTCATGAGATTTATCAAAACGAAACAGGTTCTGCCGTTTTGATGAATCTCTTGAAAGATCCAGATGTAACGGTCAATTATTTAAAAAATATTTATATGCTGGAAGAGATTTTTAATCTGCTTCCTGTTCAAAATCAAACGGTTACAAAAGAGATTAGCCAGCTTTTTGAAGCACTCTTAATTTCGCCAGAGCAAATTGTAGAAGAGTTCATTCGACAAGAATATGCCTCTACGTTGTTTAAAGGCGAGCTGTTTTCCTTTCTAAGAGAGCTTTTGCATCAAAATCCAGCAATCAAAAAAGAGATTGCCGAGCTGTTAAAAGCCATGAATGGGACACTTTCCAAACAGGATGTGTTAGATTCAGCAGCCAATAACTTAGATTTTTTATCAGAACGTTTGGCAGGAAGCAGTACCCTTTCTGCAAAGCTGGCACAATTGGCAGTGCAAATTCGAGGGGCTTCCACCCCAGAAGAGTTTCAAACGTGCAAGCAGCAAATTATGGAGGTTCTTAAAGAAGTCGAACAGAGCATTTTATACAATCCTCAAATTGAGAAAAATGTATCCATTTTGATTTACAATTTATCTCGGTATCAGGACAATCCACAGTATTTAAACGAGGCATTGTTGAATGTGCTAGTATACGTAGATGGAAGAGAGAGTAAGGAAGAATTAAGAACACTGGTTAAGGACTATTTGCAGCAGTATGAAAATGGATTGAAGGAGGAGAATCACTCTCGAATTATGAATCTGTTGGCAGAAATCATTGGAAAGCAAGAAAAAGAAACTGACCTGCAAAGCTTAAATGGAGATAAAATTGATAAAATTATTACCAGTTTACTTTCTTCTCCATGCAACTATACGCCGTTACTTCATTTTGTACTTCCTTTGATGTATGAAGATTTGACTGCATTTGCAGAGCTTTGGGTAGACCCAAATGACTATCAAGAAACGAAAGAGGGCGTACAACAAGGCGTGCATGTTCTGGCAACCTTTGATATTAGTGGGATAGGACGATTGGAGGGAGAATTTCGATTGTTGGGAAATTCGCTGAGCTTTCAGCTTTTTTGTCCAAAGGAATATGAAAAAGTATTTGCAGGACTTACTACCCAGTTTCGAGAGATTATCAGTCAGAAAGGGTATGCTGTTTCCGAGATACAAGTAGAGAGCATGGAGAAAACACGTTCCCTTATGGATGTGTTCCAATCATTACCATACAAAAGGACGGGTGTCGATGTCAAAATATAAGAAAAACAAAGCAGCAGCATTAAAGTATAATCCAGAGGAAGATGCAGCCCCAGTGGTGATTGCATCTGGCTATGGAACAGCAGCAGAAAAAATTATTGATATTGCAGAACAAAAAGGAATTCCAGTCTTTAAAGATGACAGTGCAGCTTCCATGCTTTGTATGATGGAGGTAGGAAGTGGAATTCCAACCGAATTATACGAGGTCATTGCGGCCATATATTGTCAACTGATGGAAACTTCAAAAAAGGTGAAAAGTACAGAGGTTCTGTCAAAGAAACATGGAAAAACAACAGGAAAGCGTCAGCAAAGCAGTGTAAGAGCAAGGCTGGCAAGCCAAAGAAGGTCAGAAGAAAAGAGGGAGGGGTAATAGATGCCAATTTTAGTAGAGGGATATCAGGAAGCGTCTTGTCTTGTAAAGACAAAGAAAAATGATTTGTTGTTGATGGGAAAGTTAAGTACCATTCGGGAGTCTTATATTGATTTAACAGGCACAAGAAATAATTTGCCAGAGATTCCATATCAAACACCAGTGAAAATTGAGGTATATCAGTCACAGCTTGGATTTAAAGTATTAGAGGGAAGTGTCTATCTTTCCTCTCCACTATTGCTTCGTATTATTCAGTTGAAGGAAGCAGCAGCTTCCGAGCAAAGAGAATATTTCCGTATCAATGTGAATCGTTCTGGGTATGTCTATGATTCCAAAATGAAGGAAACTAAGGTGGAGTTAATTGATATTAGTCTAGGAGGATTGATGTTCCAAAGCGAGGAAGAGTTTGAGGAAGACCAAGAGATTACCATTCGAACCTCTTTCTTAGATACAGCTTCTGTGCTGCACTGTGTAGTTCGTCGGTGTGTACAGCTTCTTGGAGAAAAGGCAGGAGAGAGTTCTCGCATGGGCTATGGATGTGAGTTTACAGAGTTAAATGCCCAGCAGGAAGACCAAATCTATCGCTACATGTTAAAGAAGCAAAATGACCAGTTAAATCAGATGATTTAAAAAAATAAAAAAATTTTTGAAAAAAATTGTAAAAAGGGGTAAAGTTTTCCAAAATTGATACGATATATATAATAGAGTGTCAAGAACCCCTCGGGGCACTCTATTAGACAGGGCCCGTCTAATTCTTTTCAAAATAATTTTAAAAAGGATCCTTTTTTAGGTGAAGAAAAACATTTGGGAAAAGGACTTCCCAATTTTAATTACATGGAGGTAAATAAATTATGAGAATTCAACACAATATTTCAGCATTAAACTCTCACCGTCAATTAGGTGTAAACAATAATAACATTTCTAAATCTTTGGAAAAATTATCTTCAGGATACGGGATCAACCGTGCTGGAGATAACGCAGCAGGTCTTGCTATTTCTGAAAAGATGAGAGCACAGATCAAAGGTTTGGAAGCAGCAGAAGCCAACGCACAGGATGCGATTTCTTTAGTACAGACAGCAGAGGGAGGACTTCAGGAAGTTCACTCTATGTTGAACCGTATGCAAGAATTGGCTACAAAGTCTTCTAACGGAACATATACAGATGACGTAGATAGAGCAGCTCTTCAGGAAGAAGTTGATGCGTTAAAGAATGAAATTAATCGTATTTCCGAGAGTACAAACTTTAATGGAATTAATCTATTAGATGGTTCTTTGACAAATTCTAAAACAACAACAATTCAGTTTGGAGCATCTCAATATAAAGTAAGTGCAGGAGAAGCATTTGAAGGAACTGTTTCAATGGCAACAAGTGCTGCAGCAGAGCCAGGTGTAGCTGTAGCAATTGCAGCAGATGGTTCTACAGTAGATATCACTTTGGGAACTAAAAGTGCAGCAAGCTATTCTACATCTGATATAGAA
>JAHLFA010000106.1 GCA_018883985.1 Candidatus Ruminococcus intestinipullorum
CGCGGGTCTCGTGGGCTCGGAGATGTGTATAAGAGACAGGCCTTCTCCTTTTTCAGATGATACTTTCATATATCCCCCTTCTCCAGATAAAATTTCCCTAGCAAGGGAAAGCCCTACACCTATCCCTTCCTGTTCTTGTACCTCTTTTCCTCTATAAAATCTTTGAAATATTTTAGGGATTTCTTTCTCATCCAATCCATCTCCCGTATCTTCTATTTCGATAGCTGTAAACAGTTCATACGGTCTTATTCGAATAGTAATTGTTCCCTTTTCTGTATATTTTACTGCATTATCAAGTACATTTCCCACTGCCTCTGCCGTCCATTTTTTATCAAAATAAGCTATCTCATGGGTAGACAAGTTCAGCAACTTTAGGCCTTTTACTATAGCCTTTTCTCTATAAATTTCTACTACATCATCTAGCATAGCTTTTATATCCTGCTTCTTTGGATAAAGAGTAATCACCCCAGTCTCTAACCGAGACATTTTAATAAGGGACTGAATCAAAACGTTTAACTTTTCCACCTGCTTTTGAATCGCCGACACATATTCCATACGGTCAGACTCTTGTTTGCATTCTCCCAAAAGCTCTGTATAAAGCGATAAATTTGCTACTGGTGTCTTCGTCTGATGGGATATATCTGTAATTAATGTTTGTATCTTCTCTCTTTCCAATTCTGCTGTTTCTCTCATGATTTCAGATGCTTTTAAATACTCAAACATTTCATTTTCTAATGCAGAACATATACTTTCATCAAATCCTGACTCTTGAAATCTTCCTTGCTTTGCTGCATCAATCATCTGTCTCAAATTTTCCGTTATTTGCCTTTGCTTTACTTGTTGATACATAACGAAAGATATACTAAAAAGTAAAACGATACACCCTACAATAATTATCATCTTATCCATGTGTCTTCACCCACCGATATCCTATTCCATAAATGGTTTCAATTTGATCTTCTGCATGCAATTTATCCCGAAGTCTTTTTATAGTAACAGACAAAGCATTTCCATCTACATATTCCAAGCTATCTGTCCAAATCCGATCAATCAATAACTCTCTTTTTAAAATACTCCCTTCATTTTCCACAAGCATACGCAGTAATTTTTGCTCATTCTTGCTTAGTTGTATCTCCCATCCCTCTACATAATATTCCATACGGTCAAAGAGAAAGCGATACTTTCCAGACACCCATCCTGCCTCCTGATTTGCATCTATCTTCTTTCTCAATTGTGTATTCACTCTTGCACGCAATACTGCTAAACTAAACGGCTTTGTAATATGGTCATCTGCTCCTGCTTCCAATCCTGCCACAATATCCACTTCCATATCATTGGCTGTCAATACTATAATAGGAAAATTTCTCTCACTGCCTAACTCCTCTAAAAAATCAATCCCACTGCCATCTGGAAGATTTATATCCAAAATCAACAGATCTATCCCACGATTTCTAAGAATACGGCGAGCATGTGAAAGTGTTCCACAGCCCTCAATTCTCCTGTCTGCCAAACTTAATGCTCTTTCTAGTCCTTCTCGAAGTGTCTTATCATCTTCTACAATCAAAATATCTATCAACATTCTATTCCCCATCATTTCTTTTTACACTGCTAATTTTCCCTAATTATAGCAACTATTATTTATCAAATCAATGAATGAAATTTTTCATATTTTTCATTTTTCTACACATACTATATGAGCAAATACTTTTATAAAAGGAGAATTCAATATGATGGAAATCAAATATTTTCCACCTGCTTCTTTTCCAGAAGAAGACTATGATGACCACAACATTCCAGAAATAGACATGCCAAAGCCAACCAATGCAACGGATGTCATTCCAGATGAAGTACCTAGAAGAGATGGCCCTGGTGGAGAATAAAGAAAGAAAACATGGATGCCCTGTAAAGAGTCTCCATGTTTCCCTACATAAATCAATTTAAGAATATAACAAGTTTTTTGTAATTCTCCATGTACTGAAAAAATAACACAAGAAAATAAGAGCTATCAACCCAAGTGTTATTCCAATCTGCCCTACTACAACATAGAAATTCGTATATGCAGAAATCTCTATCGATATAAGCTGCATAAAATAAACAAAAATAATACTAGAAACTACAAATGCACTTACAATTGGAATTCCAAACCAAATTCCTAACTGCTTTAATATTAACGTTTCAATTTCCTTATCCTCAATGCCAATGTTCTTGAGTACACAGAAGCGATATTTATAATGCACCCCTTCCAATAACTGCTGCAAAGAAAGGACTGCTAGGCTGATTACCATCAACACTACTGCTGCATAAAACATAGAAGCCTGCAAGAGAAAACTATTTGCTTTTGTACTGTTAAGTTGTAACGTACGCAGCCGAATCCCATAATTTGCTCCTTCGCTACCGCTTTCTTGATAAACACTATAAAATGCTTTCTCTATATCTCTTGCTTCTTGATACGATACTGCTTGTTCTGTAAGAATATAACGATTTTGTATTACAGGCAACAATTTTTCACATGCATAATCAGGAAGAACAATTACCACATTTGTATACGAGTTAAACAGTGTATTTCCCATATTCTCTGTATAGTATGGTTGTTCAGAAATTTTGAAAACTCCTGCGTCTGTCATAAACTTTTTTGTTTTGTTTAGATAATCTTCTCGCTCCTCTTTCGTTGCAACAGCTTTCCAATGTGTTGTAAACTCCTCTTCTCCTAAAGAAATCGTTTCTAGTCCAAGCATTGTTCGTATATAATTATAATCACTGCATGAAATGGCTAAAATAGGAAAATCATATTTTACCCGATTATGAAAGGAGGAATGCTCTGGCAGGTATAGATGAAATGTACAATCATACGTACTTTGAATCCCTTGATTATAAAGAACTTCTGTTACAACATCATATGAATCATGCGGCAAATCCTCTTCCTCATATACTTGATTATAGGTGGAAAAAATTTGAATATCATACATAGAACGTGTATCTAAATATCCAAATGCCCAATTTGTTAATATGGGTGCTGTAAGAAATAGAAGAATCGATAAAACCAATGTAATGCTTGCAACAGACATCATCTGACTAGATGTATTCAATTTAGAAATAATCTGACCAAAGAAAAATAAATTTCCTCCTTGATATTGATACTCCAAACATCTGTGTTTCCAAGCTTGAATCATTCGTCCTGACAAATATATAAATGTACAAAGAAAAAATGATAAATCTAAACAAATGAATAACAAATATTGATTCAATGTTCCTTTTCCTAATACCAAATCATATCGATTCATAAAAAATGGAATACTTGCTGCAAATATCATATTTCCAATAGAACAAAGTAACACTCCCAATAATACTTTCTTTCTCCCAAAAAGCACGATGACTAAAAATGTAATGATAGGAAATACTACATTTCCAAAAAACATCATTTGTACAGCAATTGGGAATCGACTATCATAAAAAAAATATAGTTTCTGTTCTCCTACAATAATTCTAAATAGTAGTAAGATTGCATATACAAAGAGAACACAATAAATCCACCGACTTTTCTTAATATTAGGTTCATTCTTCTTTTCTGCATATAACATATCTATTATTTTTGTTTTTTGAATTTTAAATAGATTCGCTATACCTACTACCATAAATATGCATAGGAAAAAAAGTATCGTAAAAAGAACTGTATCTGGAAATAGGCTCCATGAAAATTGATACTCTTTTTCATAAACATTTAACAACATTGCTGTGATAAATTGCGAGCAAATCATCCCGAAAAAAATTCCAATAAAAATAGAAAGTAAACCCATGATAAATGTTTCAGCAAAGAAAAGACCTCCTAAAGTTTTGGAATCCATTCCCAAAATCAATTGCACTGCAAACTCTTTCTGCCTTTGCAGCATCATATAATGATTCACATATCGTATTAAAAATACTAGGCAGAGTGTAATTGCACAAATTGCAATTTTCATTCCATCTCCTAAAATTGCTATATCATATGCACCACCAAGATTTGGCTTATAATATTTACTAGAAATAGACAAAAAAGAATAGAACAACGTGACCGATAAACTAATTGTTAAAATGTATATAAAATAATCCTTAGCAGAACGACATACACTTTTTAAAACAAGTCTAGCATACATGTCCATTGCCTCCTCCCATAACGATAAGAACTTCTAAAATCTTATGAAAGAATCTACTTCGGTCATCACTTCCTTTTTGCAGCTCCATAAAAATAGCTCCATCTTGTAAAAAAAGAATGCGATTTGCATAACTTGCTGCAAATGCATCATGTGTAACCATTAAAATTGTAGTATCCATTTCCTTGTGAATTCTTTGTACCGTAGACAAAAACATTTGTGAAGAGGCACTGTCTAATGCTCCAGTTGGCTCATCTGCCAATAGTAGCTTCGGTTGATGTATCATCGCCCTTGCACACGCACACCTTTGCTTTTGTCCTCCAGATACTTGATAAGGATATTTCTCTAAAATATCAGAAATATTCAATATATTTGCCATTTCTAGAACACGTGGTTTAATCATTTTGGCTGGCACATGATGGATTGCTAAAGAAAGTGCTATATTTTCAAAAATAGTCAACGTATCTAATAACTGAAAATCCTGAAAAATAAAACCTAAATGATCTCTTCGAAATTTTGTAAGAACATTTTGTTTCATCTGTGTTATATCCATCTCGTCAATAAAAATATGCCCTGCACTTACAGTATCAATTCCTGAAATGCAATTTAATAACGTAGTTTTCCCTGAGCCTGATGTTCCCATAATGCCTAGAAATTCGCCTCTTTTCACAGAGAAGCTTATCTCCTGAATTGCTTTTGTAAGACTTCCCTCATTTCCATAGTATTTTTGAATATTTTCTATCTGCAAAATTGTATCCACTTTCAAACCTCCAATCACTTATGTGATACCTTTATTGTAGCAAACTAAGGAAATCTTTGTATCAAACTTTCTTACGAAGTTCTTACAAAAACGAAAGGTTCTCTCTATATCTGTATCTCTTTTATATAATCATTTACAGAAAAACAAAGCATTATCGTAGTTCCTTTCTCTGTGGAATTTACTTGCAAACCAATTCCAATTTTATCGCAAAGACGCTTACACAAATATAACCCTATCCCAGTAGAACTATGCATTATACGCCCATTTTCCCCAGTAAATCCTTTATCAAAAATACGTGGTAAATCGCCCTTTGCAATCCCGATTCCATTATCTTGTACAGATAAAATCACCAGATTGTCCCTTTTTGAAATAAAAAATTGAAGTTTTGGCTCTTCTATACAATACTTAACTGCATTTCCTATGATTTGATTTAGAATAAAACGAACCCACTTTTCATCTGTATAAACATGTATTTTCATTACATCAACTGTAATTTCGGCATGTTTTTGACGTAAAAGATATTTATAATCCGATATTGCAGCATGCACGATTTCCTCTAAATCCACCTCACAAATCCGATAATCCTTCTCCACCTGTTCACTACGTGCATAATAAAGTGCTTGCTCTGTAAAATGATTAATCTGCTCCAATTCAGTTAAAAGTTCTCTAGAAAAGGAATTTTTCTGATTTTCACAAAGAAGTTTAATTGCTGTAATCGGTGTCTTCACTTCATGAACCCATTGTTCAATATACTCCTTATACTCTTTTCGCTCTCTTTGTATGTTTCCTATTTTTTCCAACATAGACCTTTCGCATTTCTTCATAAGCTGGTAAAACACTTCTTCCTCAGCTCGACTTGGCACCTTCATAATCTCTGGAAGCAAATAGCATTCCTCTAATTGTTCTGCTAGCTCTATCAAAGAATTCAACTCTTTTTTTCTTTTTCGATAAAAGTAAAAAACAGAACATCCAAAAAGAAGAATCCATAGGAAAAATATAAATAAAACACTATGTATTGTATTTCCTACTGCAAGTAAAAATAAAGAAAGTAGACACATCCCTAACAGATGAATGCAAAAGACAGGAATTTGATTTTCCAAATATTTCTTCCCATTCATATCATATACCCCTGTCTATGCTTTGTCTTTATAAAGTCTGTAATCCCCATGGATGATAACTTATCACGTATTCGTGTAATATTTACACTCAGTGTATTATCATCCACATAAACTTGATAATCCCATAAAAAATCAATTATATCACTTCGAGAACAAATCTTTCCTGCATTCTTAAAAAGGTAATAGAGAATCTTCATTTCATTTTTCGTTATTTCCATTTTCTGTGTACCATATTCAAGAATCCCTTTCTCTAAATGTAAAGCTACTCCTTTCCATTCTAATCTTTCTAATGGTTCCCTCCCATACACTCGATTTAGCAGAGAGGCTATTTTTGCCAGTAAAATAGCAGTATGATATGGCTTTGTAATAAAAGCATCCCCACCTAGCATAATGCTATTTAATTCATCCAGCTGTGTATTACTGCTTGTTACAAATACAATAGGTACATCAGAAAATGCTCGAATTTGTGAACACAGTTCAAATCCATTGCAATTAGGTAGCTTAATATCCAATAAAATCAAATGTGGAGAAAATTCCTGAACTGTTTTTATTGTATTTTGAAAATCCGTAATCGTAGATACTAGATATCCAGAACCTACGAGCAAAGTTTTAAGCTGTTTTTGTATCGTACTATCATCTTCTATGATTAATATTTTATACTGCATAAGATTCCCCTTTTTGTAATTATTTTAGTATATATTTCGTGCCTCTTCCCTTTCCCTCAATTTTCACGATTCCTTTATGAACCATATCCTTGAGTAATCGTATTGTTTTTGATTTTCCAAATTCTACGTAAGGGGCAATTTCACTAATTGATTTCAATATGGTTCTACTTAAAATACGATATATTTTCCTCTCATCTTCTGTTAAATTTAGATTTTTTTCAAAAAGTGGCAGTACAATTTTTATTGTATTCTCAGATACTTCAAAATCTGGTTGCTTTAATGCATCTTCATAAAGTTGTTTTATTCTTGTAATTCCAGTTCCAAATATCTCTACAAACCCTAATCTATAAAATACATTTGCAAGATTTCTATTTCTTAGGACTGAAATTTTCCCTGATAAATACTCATCTTCTGTTATTCCAGATGGCAGTCCTCCTGGCGAAAGAATTTCTATTTTATCATCAAACATTAAAACTCTTATTTGTGATCTTACGTCCCAAACTCTATGAATTAATGCATTTGCAACAGCTTCTCTAAATGCAGCCTCTGGTATACGCTCTATCGTTTTTCTATCAGCATCTTTTATTTCTTCGTATTGATAATAATCTCTAAACACATCTAATGTTTTTTCATATACTGTTAAAATAGATATATTTTCAAAGGTCGCCCTCTTATGAATTGTACTAATATTTTCACCGAACTTTACAATGTCAATCCCTGGAAATTGATTTTTATCTGCTAAAATACCAGCTGCATTATTATATCCTATGGTGTTATTATATAAATTCAATGTTTTCAAAGTATCTTGATTAAATGTGTCAATCTGAATAGCTTCCTTTAATTTTTGATACAACGTATGAAAAGTTAACTCTTGATTGTCACAGGGTAACTCCTCAAAACTAATATTCTTGCCCTCCAATATTAGTCTGGAAAACTCAAGTGTATCAACCTCTATTGTAGCAGTGTCATTACGTTTATATGCTTTTGACTTATATAAATATGGCTTTTGAATCCCACTTTTTACTGTCAATTTTATCGTTCTGTCATTATTCTGCAATTCCAATGTATAATTCGGTTGTGGAGTAATACTATCATTAATTTTATTTTCAATATCTAGACATGCTTGTTTTACATCTGGCAGCCCTTTGATATTCCCATTGTCATCAATTCCAAAAAATATTTCCCCACCATCGTAATTCGAAAAAGCACTTACTGTTTTTAAAAAAGTATTTGTAATTGTCTCTTTGAATTCCAATACTCTCGTTTCACGCATATCCATCACATCCTTTCCAATTGTACTGATTATATTATATGCATAAATACACAAAAATCAATCGTAAAAATTTACGATTGATTTTATGTTCCATCTTGATTATAAAATTTTATTTTCGATAGTCTTCTACGTCAAACTCTCTGTTCTTATAATAAAATTTTCTATCCTCTTCTGTAATTTCACGTATCACTCTACATGGATTCCCTGCAGCAATCATATTATCCGGAATATCTTTCGTTACTACACTTCCTGCTCCGATTACCACATTGTTTCCAATGGTCACTCCTGGCAAAATTACTACATTTCCCCCAATCCAAACATCATTTCCTATTGTCACCTTTCCAACATCTAGAACTGTCAGTCCATAATTGGCAAAAAAGTTCTCCCCTACTTCTATATTCCAGCCATAATCGCAGTGAAAAGGAGGCTCTAACCACACATTCTCACCTGTTTTCCCAAATAAGCTCTTTATAATTTGAGGAATCTCTCCTCTCCTATCTGGTTCTAACATATTCAGGTTATAAATTTTTCTTTTACAAGCTTCCCTTTCTTCTTCTAAACCATCTAGCCACGCTTTATATGGCAATTCATTCAACATTCTCTCTCTTTGATTCAACTTACTTACCCCTATTTTACTACAATATTAATAATTTTCTTTGGTACATAGATTTCCTTTACAATATTTCCAGTCAATTTATCTGCAACTGCTTCTTTTCCTGCTACAATTGCATCTTCCTTAGAAATATCTGCTGGAATACAAATAACTGCTTTTGTTTTACCATTAATCTGTACAGGAACCTCTATCTCATCATCTTTCATCATTGCTTCGTCATATGTTGGCCAACCTGCTTTAAAAATTGTTTCTGTATGACCCAACTGTTCCCACATTTCTTCTGCAAAATGTGGTGCAAATGGAGATAATAAAACTGCAATCGCCTCCAAAGTTTCCTTGTCAATTCCACCTTCTTTTTTCGCAATTTCTATGAATTTGTTGTTGTATTCCATAAATCCTGAAATAACCGTATTTAAGCTAAAGGTTTCTAAACGAGAAGTAATATCTGCAATCATTCTATGACGCTGTTTTTCCATTTCCTTTGTTGCTTCTACTGGATTTTCCATGCTGTCCATCAAAAGATTCCATAGACGTTTCAAGAAGCGGTTTACACCATCAATTCCACGGTCATGCCATTCTGCATCCAACTCTGGTGGCCCTACGAACAATTCATACATTCTTAAAGAATCACATCCATAATCACGTACCAAATCATCAGGTGATACTACATTTCCTTTTGATTTACTCATCTTTATTCCATTTTCCCCTGTAATCATTCCCTGATTGAATAACTTTTGGAATGGTTCATCAAAATCTACAACCCCAATATCGTTTAGGAACTTTGTATAGAAACGGGAATATAGAAGATGAAGTACTGCATGCTCTACCCCACCAATGTACATATCTACTGGAAGCATTTCACTTGCTTTTTCTTTTGATACCAATTCATTTTCATTATGGCTGTCTACATAACGAAGGAAATACCAAGAAGATCCTGCCCACTGTGGCATTGTATTTGTTTCTCTCTTTGCATCCTTTCCACAAACAGGACATTTGCAATTCACCCAATCTTCAATTCCTGCAAGTGGAGATTCTCCTGTTCCTGTAGGTTCATAAGAACGAACCTCTGGTAAACGAAGTGGTAGCTCCTCTTCTGGCACTGGAACTGCTCCACACTCTGGACAATGAACAATTGGAATTGGTTCTCCCCAATAACGTTGGCGAGAAAATACCCAGTCACGCAGCTTATAATTTACAGTTGCCTTACCGATTCCTTTCTCTTCAATCATATGAGGTGCTTCTTTCTTTAATACAGCAGACTCCATTCCATTCCACTCACCAGAATGAATCATAATACCAGAGGCTTCTGTATATGCTTCTTCCATATTCTCAATTTCCTGTCCATCCTTTGAAATAACCTGAATAATTGGAATATTAAATTTCTTTGCAAATGCAAAATCACGTTCATCATGTGCAGGTACACACATAATAGCACCTGTTCCATAATCTGCAAGTACATAATCTGATAACCAAATTGGTACCTTTGCCCCATTGATTGGATTGATAGCATAGCTTCCAGTAAATACACCTGTCTTCTCTTTGTCTTGCATACGATCTACATTGGATTTCATCGATGCCTCATAAATATACTGCTCTACCTGATCTTTTGTTTCCTCTGTTGCTAATTCCTTTGCTAATGCATGCTCTGGAGCCAATACCATGAAGGTTGCCCCATACAACGTATCTGGACGTGTTGTATAAACTGTGATTTTATCTTCCCTGCCATCTACTTGAAAATCAACTTCAGCACCATAGGATTTTCCAATCCAATCTGCTTGCATCTTTTTCACTTTTTCTGGCCAATCCAATTTGTCCAAATCGTTCAATAAACGCTCTGCATACTTTGTAATGCGAAGCATCCATTGACGTAAATTTTTCTTTGTAACTGCTGTTCCACAACGTTCACATGTTCCATTTACAACCTCTTCATTTGCCAATCCTGTTTTACAAGAAGGACACCAGTTAATTGGAAATTCTTTTTCGTATGCCAATCCTTCTTTAAACATTTTCACAAAAATCCACTGTGTCCATTTATAGAAGTTTGGATCTGTTGTATTTACTTCCATATCCCAATCATACAATGCTGCAATTTCATTAATCTGACGTTTAATATTAGAAATGTTTTCTGCTGTTGAAACTGCTGGATGTACCCCCATTTTAATAGCATAATTTTCTGCTGGAAGTCCAAACGCATCCCATCCCATTGGATGTACTACATAATATCCTTGCTGCAATTTATAACGACTCCAAACATCAGAAATAACATATCCTCTCCAATGTCCTACATGTAGACCATTTCCAGATGGGTATGGAAACATATCCAAACAATAGTACTTTTCTTTTTTATTCCCCTCTGCATCAGTTCTTGGGTTCACTGGGTTTTGCTCCCATCTTTCTCGCCATTTTTTTTCAATTGCCTTGTGGTTATATACCATCTTTGTCGACATCTTCATTTCCTCCTCTTTGCTTATAACATAAAAAAAGCCTTTCATCCCTTATTAAGAGACGAAAAGGCTATAGTTTCCGTGGTACCACTCTTCTTCATCCAAACTTTCTTTGAATGCACTCATTTCTTCTATAACGGGAAGACCCGCCTTTACCTACTGCAATTTTCAATAAAGGGACTCCAAGGCTAGTTGGGAGTTTACGCTTCTGTCTTGCACCACCCGACAGTTCTCTGAAAACGATAGACTCTTAATACTCCTCTTCTATGTCTTTATCATATACCCACTCATTATATGTATGAAATAAAAATAAGTCAAGACTCTCTTTTACTTTGTGCTTTTATTTTTGCAAAATATTCCTTTGATTCCTGCACTACAACACCACTTAACGCTAGCAATGCAATCAAGTTTGGAAGTGCCATAAGTGCATTAAATATATCTGCAATGTTCCATACTGCTGTGACTGTCATATATGGTCCTATAAAAACAGCAAAAATGTATAACCAACGATATGCCTTAACAACTTTTTTATTTTTGTTAAATAGGTACTCCATACAACGTTCCCCGTAGTAGTTCCAACCTAAAATTGTTGTAAATGCAAAAAATACCAAGCACAACATTAATGAAAAAGATGCAACAACTGGTGGAAATGGCAATCCTTGTTGGAATGCAGCCATTGTAATTTCAACACCCTCTAATTTTGGATTACTCCATGTACCTGTAATTACGACTGCCAACCCTGTCATTGTACAGATAATAATTGTATCAATAAATGTTCCTGTCATGGACACCAATCCTTGACGAGCTGGCTCCTTTGTGACTGCTGCTGCCGCTGCAATTGGTGCACTACCAAGACCTGCTTCATTGGAAAAAATACCTCTTGCGATTCCCTTTTGCATTGCTACAACCATACTTCCCATAGCACCACCTGCAAGAGCACTGCCTGTAAATGCTGATTTTACAATAGTGATGAGAGCAGCAGGTATCGCTGTGATATTTGTAATCATAATAATAAGGGCAAGTCCTATATATAAAACTGCCATAAATGGGACGATAATCTCAGAAATTTTTGCAATACGTTGCAAACCTCCAAGTACTACAAGCCCTACACAAAGTGTCAAGAAAATACATGTAATAACAGTTGCCCAAGAATATGTATTTCCAAATAGATTCACTTGATACATTGTATTAGGGTCAAAGAAGCTTTTCACAGCCGAAGAAATACTATTCACCTGTGCAAATGTACCAATTCCAAGAAGTCCTACTCCTGCTCCAAAAAATGCAAATAACTTTGCAAGCCATCTCCACTGCTTACCCATACCATTTTCAATGTAATAAAAAGGTCCTCCTAGGACATGGCCATCTTCATCCACAGTTCGATATTTAATTGCTAAAAGTCCCTCTGCATACTTTGTTGCCATTCCAAAAAATGCAGCTACGATCATCCAAAACAAGGCTCCAGGACCACCTGCTGCCAAAGCAGTTGCAACTCCTGCAATATTCCCTGTTCCAATAGTCGCCGAAAGTGCAGTACATAAAGCACCAAAACTAGACACTTCTCCATCGCCTTCCGCTTCATTGTTAAACATGAATTTTAAAGCTTTCCCGAGATATCGGAGTTGAAGTCCTCCTAAACGAACTGTTAAATAGATTCCTGTAGTCAGGATTAGAATGATTAGAGGCAATCCCCATACGACATTGTCTAACCATGTGATAAAATAATTTACTTGTTCCAACATTTTCATTCCTCCATCCTTTTGCCTGAGAGATTTACAAAAATAAGAAAATGTATAAATATATATTTTCTTATTTTTGCGTACACCTTCGGCGCTCTTTTTCAGAGACTCTCCTGAGTTTAACGTTGTATTACGTTGAAGTGAGAATATCACGAATTTAAAACTATTTCAAGCTTTTTTCATATATTTATAATAAAATTTTTATTTTTTAGCTTAAAATGATAAAAATCCCAAATGTTCCAGTAAAATTTTGACCCCTAATAGAATCAAAATCATCCCTCCCATAAATTCAGCCTTGCGTTTGAAACGACATCCAAATACATGTCCAATTCTCACCCCTACTGCCGATATGATACATGTAATAGCTCCAATGAAAACTACTGCAAGTGCAATATTGGTATCTTGTAAGAAAGCAAATGTGATTCCAACAGCCAATGCATCAATACTTGTAGCGATGGATAAAAGAAGCATCGTTTTCACTGCAAGCGATGCATCTTCTTCCTCCTCGTCCTCTTCTTTAGAACAAGCTTCTAAAATCATATTTCCTCCAATCATTCCAAGTAAAATAAACGCAATCCAATGATCGATTGCCGTAATTTTATCTTGAAACCCAATGCCTAAAAAATATCCAATCAAAGGCATTGTCATTTGAAAAAATCCAAACCAAAGCCCGACTATTATCATATTTTTGACTGAAATCTTCTTCATTGCCAGCCCTTTGCAAATAGATACTGCAAAGGCATCCATAGAGAGTCCTACTGCCAAAACAAATAACTCTAAACTTCCCATTTTATCCTCCGTACTCTCCCTTTAGCCTAGTGCAACATCTAATACCATCATTAAAACAAATCCTAATGCTACACCTATGGTTCCTATATTTGTATGCTCGCCACTTTGTGACTCTGGTATTAATTCTTCCACCACTACATAAATCATAGCACCTGCTGCAAATGCAAGCAGATATGGAAGCATTGGTACCACAAGTTTCGTAAGTAAAATTGTAATCCCTGCAGCAATTGGTTCTACAATTCCTGAAAGTGCACCATACACAAAAGCCCTCGTCTTCGATATTCCTTGCGATTTGAGCGGCATAGAAATAATTGCTCCTTCTGGAAAATTTTGAATGGCAATACCGAGCGATAATGCAAATGCACCTGCAATAGTCATTGCACTATTTGCAGAAAGCACCCCAGCAAATGTAACACCTACTGCCATACCTTCTGGAATATTGTGCAAGGTAACTGCAAGGACAAGCATTGTTGTTTTTTTTAAAGATGTCTTAGGTCCTTCTGGCTTTTCTTCTGTAAAATGAAGATGTGGTGTGATTGTATCAAGTAGCAATAAAAACCCAATCCCAAGCAAAAATCCTATGGCTGCTGGAAACCATGCCACACCGCCCCTTTGTTCTGACAATTCTAATGCTGGTAACAAAAGTGACCAAACAGATGCCGCAATCATCACACCAGATGCAAACCCTAACAATGCTTTTTGCAGCTTTTCATTCATTTCTCGTTTCATAAAAAAGACCATCGCTGAACCCAGCGTCGTTCCTGCAAATGGTACGAGAATTCCAAGTAACGTACTTTGCTCCATGCTCTCTTTCCTCCTATACTGCAATATCTTTCCAATATTTTATATTATGCAGATAGAGTATTGTTTGTCAATTCTTTTGTACCAATTCACGCCCTGCTAACATACACGCCTCTATATCCTCTTCACTTGGACTTTCATTTGCAATCAAACCATCCTCTTTTGATAACTTGGCGCCTGCATTGTTCATTCGTTCAACCCAATCACGCATCCATTCTCCATCACCCCATCCATAAGAACCAAATAACAGCAAACGTTTTCCTTCCAACAATGATTCTATAGACTCTACAAAAGGCTCCATCTCCTCTTCTTCTAGTTGTTCTCCTCCCATTGCTGGACATCCCATTGCAATACAATCGTAAGAAGCAATTGTATTTGCATCCACACTAGATACTTCAAAAACATCCACACTTTCCCCTACATTTTCTATTCCTTTTGCAATTGCTTCTGCCATTGCCTGTGTATTTCCTGTTCCACTCCAATATACGATTGCTGTACTCATATATAATTCCTCCTATTCTAATTATCTTTTCCTACGATTTCCAATATACTTTTTCCATTCAAAAACTCTTGTATCGACTGTTCTTTCGCTTTGTCATATGCCTGAAATAATTCCTTTGTTTCCACTAAATGAGCATAAACTTTCCAATAGCCTGCAAATAAATATTTTCTTCCCTGCCATTTTATAAACCCTTTCACATCCTCTATGGGATATCCTAGAAAAATCCCTATCTCATGTGGAAACTCAGATTTCTTTCCTTTCTTTAAATTCTGACTCAATCTTTTTAGCATCTGATCTAGTTCCACTTGTGAATATCCAAACTCATTTAAAAATTCACGAACTTCTCTTATCCCCAAGTATTGTTCTAGCTGCTTTCTTCTAAAAAACAGCACAATATTTTGATTCTGTATCGAAGAAAGTTTTTGATACTCAATATCCGTTCCTTCTAACAGTGTATTCAAAATCCAACAACTCTCTTTCTCCATAGAAATCATACTGGCAACTTTTAATCCCTTTAAAAGTGGAGCACATTGCAAAATTACTTGAAATGCCGTTTTTACATATAGATTTTCATGTTTCAGAAAATAAGAAAGTATTTCAATTGGCATAATAACCACCTACTTTGCTATTTTATTTCCCTAATATATCATGTCCAAATTCTTATATTTTACCCGCTTTATAAAAAAACAAGATACCTCGTATTTCTACGAAGTACCCTGTATTTCTTTACTGTGCTTCTATAGATAAAACTATATTCGCAGCTTCACCTTCTGTATATTCTATTGTTATTGTATCACCTGGCTCATATTGAATGATTTCAAGTAAATCTCCAACTAAAACATCAAAAATTTCTTCTGAACTATCTAAAATTAAATAAAAATGAGAATTTCCATCTACAACACCTTGTACAATTTTTGTTATTTTTGCTGTAATTATTTTCTTCTCTTTTGTAACCTCTTCCTCTTTTTTGATGCCATTTTCATACATAAGTTTTGTATAATTTTCTTCACATTGGCTGACAGAATCTCCAATTGCAACAATTTGATATTTCTGCACATTTACCATGGCATATTTCTTTACCAGCCCTGCATCATCCTTTAAGGCAATAAAATACGTTGGCTCACCTGATAAATTTAAAAGCAATGGAAAGGAAGCATGATATTTCAAATTCTGTACCTGCCCTTCTGCGGAAGACATTGCAGATTCTTCTGTGGCTCCCTCCACTTCATAAAACTTTGTTTCCATCGTTCTTTGATTCATTAAAACAAATCCTACATTGGATTGATCTCCTGTGATTGATGTAACACCTGTATACACCCATACATCATCATCAATTGCCAAATAGTTATATCCATTGGTTGCCTGAAGACAATCTTTCTGTCCTAAAACACTATTTAAAAATCCATGCTTTAATGTTCCATGGTAATTATATAATTCGATCAACAAATCAGCTGAATATGCACGGTCAATCCATTGTGGTGCTTCCTCGATACTATAATCTACCGTTTCTCCTGTTATCGCATTGCATAAAACAACTCTTCCAATTGTAACGCCCCCAAAAAGTCCAATATTATATTGTTTTACTGGGCATATCCAATATGGAATACCATCTTCATCAATCTCA
Organism: Candidatus Ruminococcus intestinipullorum; assembly: GCA_018883985.1. Classification (GTDB taxonomy): domain Bacteria; phylum Bacillota; class Clostridia; order Lachnospirales; family Lachnospiraceae; genus Mediterraneibacter; species Mediterraneibacter intestinipullorum_A. Next base: position 16,453 of record JAHLFA010000106.1, read on the forward strand.
AAACTCAACTCATTAAAAATATAAGTTGGATAACGAAATCTCAAATGGCGATAAATATTTCGGTTGAAATGGTCACTTGTAGTATACTTCATACCCTCTTCTAATTTTACCAATTCTGTATTTTGTGTTGCCATGTCAATTTTCATATAAGCTGGAATTCCATCCTTTTGATTGGTCAACCATTTGATTGTATTCGCATAACGCAAAGGAGAAACACGCACTGGTGTATCTCTGTCTCTTATACACATCTCCGAGCCCACGAGACCC
>JAHLFA010000107.1 GCA_018883985.1 Candidatus Ruminococcus intestinipullorum
GGTTTTAATTTTTCAATAGAAGTTGTTACAACAAGTTCCGATGGAAAATTGCAATATTGGAAAACTTCCCTAACATAAGTGAAGTTGCCAGCATCAATATCAATATGAGCGTCACTTCCAGTAGTTACAGGAACTTCATACTGCTTACAAAGGTCTAAAATTTGAAGAATATTTTCTCTGGCACCTTTGCGAAATCCATCAGGGCGAAGAGAACTATTGTTAACTTCTATTAAAGTATTTGTGAGTTTTGCTGTTTTAACAAGTGTTTCAAAATTTGCTTTGTATCTACTGTCGTCAGGATGACCAATAATATTTACATAAGGTTTTTTCATGACTTCAATATATGCGTTTGTATTTTCTTTTTCTGTTCTATCTAAGCCATAACAAGGGGAATGAATGGACGCAATTACAATATCTAATTTTTTACAGATTTCTTCTGAAAAATCGATATCTCCTTCTGGATTTAAAATATTTACTTCAGCCCCAAATAAAACTTGGATTCCATTCATAGTACGAGGAATGACATTTAAATTTTGAAAATAAATTGGATGACAAGTGCCTGGCATATTAGGTGCATGTTCTGTTATAGCCAAAAGTTCTATTCCTTTTTGGGACGCAGCCGCCACCATTTCACGAATTGTGGAGTATGCATGCCCACTGGCAATAGTATGAGAATGGGTATCTGCAATCAAATTCATAGTAATGAAACCTTCTTTCTATAGTCTTAATTATATATATTTTTAGTATAACATAAATTTTTTAGAATACAATTTTCCATTTCCAGAGATACTATTTTCGAGGTGATAAATAGTGAAGAATAAAACACAGACTCAAGAAATGAAGGAAAATCAGGAACTAATAGATAATTATGATTATTTAAAAAATGCAGCATCTTCTATGGACTGTACAGGATTGATTCCTTCGCTGCCACAATCAGAGGCTGAATTGGAATCTTATAACGATGTGTATCAATATCAGTCTCCAATTATAAAACCACGAGGGGATAAGGAAAGTTTATAAAGGAAATTGTCGGTGGAGAAGAGATTTTCTGCCGACAGTTTTCATTTTCCCATTGTTCTTATGTATACAAAATGTTATAATATGTCTAGTATTGACGAAGTTTGATGTGAAGAGCAATAAAAGGAGAGATATAAAAATGAAATGCCCGAAGTGTGGAAAAGATGTAACCCTACAGAATCGCAAGGTTGGTGTGGATGAGCAGGGGAATGCAATATATAATCAATATGCAGTATGTAGAGATTGTAAAAAGCAGTGGAATTTGGATAAACAGCGTGCAAAAAAGGCAGCAGAGATTCCTTTAGAACCAGATACTGCAGCAATGCCAATTGTGGAATATATGGAAGCAAAGAAAAGGCAGGCAGCTTCTATTGATTTAGAGAAGACGAAGATGATTCAGAAAAAAGCACCTGCACAAAGTGAAGAAGCAGAGGAAACGCCTCGTTACAGCAATATACCATCTCAGGAAGTGCGTGTAAAAAGAGAGCGAGTGGTAAAGAAAAATTATGAGGATATGTTATCTACAGATCCAGAAAAGAAGAGAAAGAAAAGTAAGCCAAAACCTCAACCTATAGAAGAGGAGAGAGAGGAAGAGTTTGAGTATGATGACTACGAAGAGGATACTCCAAGATTTCGTGTACTGCGAGTACTTTTTGGAATTATTTCTCTTGCAGCATTTGGATTTTTTACATATCAAGGTATTATTGTAGGCTTAGATAATATTACATCAGGAAGTGAAGCAGCCACAGGTACGACATTTATTATTTTAGCATTGGGAATGTTGTTATCAGGTTTGTTGCTTTTGATTTTACAAAAGAAGAATCATATAGTAGCATTTTTATTTCCAACCATTTTTTGTATAGCAGCGGCAGCGTTTGGATTTATGAAATTTGATGGAGATAGAATGTTATTGTTAGGTTCTATTGGTACAGCAGCCGAAGGTGCCCTTCTATTAATTCTTACCATTTTTTCTAGAATGAGTGGAGTAGAAGAGATAGATGAAGAATATGATGACGAAGAAGAAGAGGAAGACGAATAGACTAGAGAGAGCATCCGTATGGGTGCTCTTTTCACGTTTTTAGTAAGGCTACATATAATGAAAAAGTAAAAATAGAAGGTAGGAGATGTTATGAAAAGAAAGATTCTTTCTATGGTTCTGGTAGTTGCTATGACTCTGCCAGTTTTGTTTGGATGTGGTACAAAGGCAGAGCCAACGAATGAGGTGAAGGAGGAAAAACTTACGAAAGTTACATTGAATGAAGTTGCACATTCTATTTTTTATGCACCAATGTATGTAGCGATAGAAGAAGGATATTTTGAGGAAGAAGGACTTGACTTAACACTTGTGACAGGATTTGGAGCGGATAAAACGATGACTGCGGTAATATCAGGAGAGGCTGATATAGGATTTATGGGGTCAGAGGCATCTATTTACACATACAATGAAGGTGCCAATGATACTGTAGTTAACTTTGCACAGTTAACCCAAAGAGCAGGAAACTTCCTTGTAGCTAGAGAAGAGATGCCAGACTTTACTTGGGAAGATTTAAAAGGGAAATTAGTACTAGGTGGAAGAAAAGGTGGAATGCCAGAGATGGTTTTTGAGTATATTCTAAAACAAAATGGCATAGATCCACAAAACGATTTAGAAATCAATCAGAATATTGATTTTGGTTCTACGGCAGCAGCTTTTTCAGAAGGGCAGGGAGATTTTACGGTGGAATTTGAGCCAGGAGCTACTACGTTGGAAATCGAAAACAAAGGAGTTGTGGTGGCTTCACTTGGTGTAGATAGTGGATACGTACCATACACGGCATTTAGTGCAAAAGAAAGTTATTTAGAAGAGAATCCAGAAATTATTCAAGGATTTACCAATGCTTTACAAAAAGGAATGGATTATGTACAAAATCATTCACCAGAGGAAATTGCAAAAATAATAGAACCTCAATTTCCAGAAACAGACTTAGAAACAATTCAAAAGATAGTAACTCGTTACTATGAACAAGATTCTTGGAAAGAAAATTTAATTTTTGAAAAAGAAAGTTTTGAACTTTTACAAGATATTTTAGAAAGTGCAGGAGAACTTAAATCACGTGCTCCATATGAAGAATTGGTTAATACAGATTATGCAAAAAATGCAGTATCTTAAAATGACAAATAAGTAAGAGGGCTTTTTTTGGTGACTTCAATTAGGGATTTTTAATCTCTGAAATAATCGGCATAACTTACGACAATGTAGGTTATGCCGTTTTTTCTTTGTCTGCCGGGATATCAACTGCACCAATAAAATTCCAATGGATGCAGATTGTCTGCTTTTTTGTTCTTGTTCCCGGCACCTTTTCAGGTTTGTAAACATCAATTCTCTCAACAAAACTTCTGATGATTTCAGCTGTTAGTTCTGTAATATCTGTGTACTTACGTACCACTTTGAGAAATGAGTCTACATTAAATGTTTGTTCTTTTGATTTGTCGATGAACTCCTGAAGTTCAATTTGTCTTTGCTCTAACTGTTTCTGTTCAGCATCATAGGTTGCAGACATTCTTGCAAAACGCTCATCAGAAATTTTACCATCAAGATTATCTTCATAAAGTCTCTGAACAATGGTATCAAGTTTTGAAATTCTGCTTTTTGACTGTTCTAATTCCTTGTGGCTATCACGAAGCTGACGATTAAGGTCTTTTTCACTCTGCTTGGTCACCAGTTCGATAAATTCACGTTCATGCTCACGAGCGTATGCAGTGATTCGGTGTAGTTCTCTAAGGAGAATTTCTTCCACCTGAACATTGTGAATCTGATGCGATGAGCAACCACCTTTAACTTTGCGATATGTAGCACATACAAAATGTTCCTGCTCGTGTGTCCAGCCTTTAGCTCTTACCTGATAAAGCTTTGCACCACAATCGGCACAATACAACATCCCGGAAAGAATAGGCATTTCACCCATAGGAGTTCGTCTGCGTCTGCCATCACGGATTCGTTGAACAATATCAAATGTTTCCTGATCGATAATGGCTTCATGCGTGTTCTCGAATATCTGCCACTTAGAAGGGTCATTCCATAACTTCTTTTTGGATTTATAGGACTTTTTGTATGTCTTGAAATTCACAGTATGACCAAGATATTCAGGATGAGCAAGAATATCTGCAACCGTTCTGGACTGCCATGCATATGGATTATCAGGTACTTTTGCCGAATAACTGATACCAATTGAATTGTAATAAGCAGAAGGTACAAGAACTTTATCTTTTTCGAGCACACCTGCAATCTGACTTGGACCATATCCGTCAACGCAAAGGTTGAATATTCTGCGTACTACATTGGCTGCAGTTTCTTCAATAACCCAATGGTGCTTATCCTCTGGGTCTTTTACATATCCATAAGGAGGATTTGTACACAGTGGTTTTCCAGCTTCACCCTTAGCTTTAAATACTGCACGGATTTTCTTTGAAGTATCCTTGGCATACCATTCATTGATGATATTAAGGAATGGCGTGAAATCACTGTCAACGCCATTGTTGATGGCAATAAATCGGATATCAGCGTTTGGAAATACCATCTCGGTGTACATTCCTACCTGCAGGTAATCTCTTCCAAGTCGGCTCATATCCTTGACAATAACTGTGCCAATTTTTCCTTCCTCAACCATAGCTATAAGTCTTAACCAGTCTGGTCTGTTGAAGTTTGTACCACTGTAGCCATCATCCACAAAGAACTGTGTGTTGCCAAAGCCATTATCATCGGCATATTTTTTGAGAATAGCCTTCTGATTTACGATACTGTTGCTTTCTCCCTGAAGTTCATCATCTCTTGAAAGTCGGCAATATAATGCCGTAATTCTATCATTTGCGATAGTACTGAAAGACTGTCTGTTATTATTCATTTTTATCATATTCGCTCCTTTCCGACAGTCTTCAAGCGGGATTATATATTCCCGTACTATCACACTTATATCAAGTCATATTCCTAAACTTTCGGATAATAATCTGCACAAACTTTGACAGGTGAATTTGTGTTATTAACAATTAGTTTTTTTACCTTGTCATATGCAGTTTCCTTGGCATCGGCACTTTCTACAGAGATAACTGTAAAGAGTGTCGCACCAATCTGCATTTCAGAAACACGACAAGGTTTACCATCGTGAGTTCTTTCTTCCATAGGCATTAGTCCTTAATCTTAAGCACCTTGACTGCCTCAGGTCTTACAAGCTTCCCATCAAGGAATTCAATGCCAAGGTATCCAATCTGACTGTTGATTGCGAACTTCTCACGAAGTGCCTTAACGCTTGTATGGTCACGGTCTACGATGGTGTAGTAGCTGAAATCACCAAAGGCAACAGGTGATGCACCTGCAGCTGCATTAGGCATGAATTCTGAAATCATTACTTCTTTAGCAAGAATGGTATCGTTACTGTGATTCCAGATATAGTTGCCATCAGCATCTTTAACTTTTCGAAGAGCAAAGGCAGTTTCGTCATTCATAAGCCACTTACCATTCTTGCGATATTCAGGCTTTACAGAAAAGTAAAGAGCCACAACATCATCGTATGTAAGTGCTGATGCAGTAGCGCCGACTTCAGCACCGCCATTATCAGCAAGAATACCCACAGGCTCTGTAATACCATTACCTGTAATGAATGCTTTTTCTTCTGCACGTGAGAATGCTTTTGACATATGTGCAGTCATATGTTTTTCAAGGTTATAGCCGGGACTGAAGACAAAATCCTCGTCCATACGAATAACTGCTGCAAGCTTGTAACTGTTAATGTCATAAACAGTGAAATCGTCCATTCCGTCATAGATAGGAATAGCAGAGCCTTCAGGAACAAAGGATGCAGTATCATCACAGTCTCTTGCCCAGAACTTGTGGTCTCCCTGATTGTAAAGAACAGTACCAATCTTACGGAATAAACTTTCCTTGGCTAATAACTCTGTAAACTTACCAGCAGTATAGGAAGGAAACTTAATAGTTCCCATAGGTGTCTTTCCACTGCGAAGTGCATCTGTTGATGCAGTATTTCCCTTCATGGCATTCCAAAATGCCTTGTCATATTCAGGATCATGTGTAGTAATTAAATTCGTATTCATAGATATAAATCCTCCATAATCTGTTTGATTTTTGATTAGGGGCTATTACCCCTTTGAATTTGCGACTTTTGTGCGTGAGGGGGCAGCACCGTTTACCTGTTGTAAAGCCACAGAGATTCAGACCGCCCCTGCCCACGAAGTATCAGTTACATATCATCATGTCTTTCGGTAGAAAGCTTGTAATACTCACAAAGCTCTGCTAAGTCCTGACTGTCATGGATATCAAAGTCCTGATGACCGCCATTAAGATGGAAGTGGTAAGCCTTTGAGATAGTAAGCTTCACATTGCCCTTGGTATAAAGAACAAGCTTGTTGTGAACCTTGAAGTGCTTATCAAAGAACTCTTTTGTCAGCATGGTGTCTGCCTCCTTTCTTGGTATCTGCACAGGAACTGCATACATACAGTTCAAGTCTTGTATCGCTGGCTCTTTTGGTAACAGGTCTTAAATGCTTGTTACAGAAGGGACAGCGTATTTTGTATCTGCCATCGGCTCTTGAAGTATGGTTGCGTACCTTTAATCGGAAGTAATAAGGCACCACCTCTTCAAGCCACATGGTGTGGTTGTCGGATACGTTCTTTTCGTCCCTGCACATACACAGTGCAATCTTTTCCGTACCTTTAGGGTCACAATCCACTACGGGATAGTAATGAATGTCCATTGTCGGTCCTCCTTTCAAACTTGGGGCAGGTTGTGGCAGATGATTTCAGCTAGGAAAAAATATAAAACCTTACGTGATAGGGCTTAAAATACCTGCCACAAGTTGCCACAAAAAAATAGTTAGAACAGTGGCTCCACATAATCCTTAATGGAATAACCTATCAGGATTGTGGTTTTGTCACCGCCTGACTGTGGTCTCTTTCTTTCCACACGACCGAATTTACGAAGTTCGTGCAGGAAGTTTCTGTTGTTCTCGCAGTAGCACCCATTGTCACTGCACCATCTGCGATATTCTTCATATACAACTGCAGTTTTAACTTCAGCAGTTGCGTCCGGCATAAGTCGTTCCTCTGCAAACTGTGCCAGCTTATCGCTTTCATACTGATAAGCACTGATAGCTGCAGTTACTGCTGATGGTTGTACGAACCCTTCATCATGAAGAATACGATAACCAGCTATAAGCCAATTAAGGATTGCACTCTGCGTTGTTGGTCTTGCGAATTCCTCTTTGAGTGTTCTGTCCTGTTCCCAAGGCTCGAAGTGTCTGTCAAAGGGAATGATGATAACTCTGTTTGAAGAAAACATCGTCATATCAGAAATCACTGGAAGATAATTAGTATTGATGTAAAGCTTGAACTGTGGTTCAAAATCAAAACTGTTTTCATTGAGAAATCTTGCATTAAGAGTGTCATTGCCTGTCATATTCTTTACCTGCGCAGCATTAAGAACTAAGCCTCGGCTTGGTTCAGATATGTTGGCAAATCGGATACCCGCAAGTCGAGCAATATCTTCACTTGGAGCCTGCGAGTTAACAGTGTGTTTTTGTGCGATAGTTTCAGGTCTTACGGCTTTGCCATAATCACCAAGAACCTTGAGTACACTTTCCATAAGCGTTCCTTTGCCATTTCTGGTAGTCTCGCCATAAAGGAAAAACATACATTCATAACGTGTATCACCACAGATGCCATAGCCGAGAGCCTTTTGTAGGAACAATGCCTTATCCCTATCAGCACTCATGACTTCGTCAATGAACCTATCAAAGCGTTCACTTGTTGCATCAGGGTCATAATCCACAGGACTGATTTTCGTTAAGAAGTCCTCCGGGGAATGTTCCTTTGGAATGCCTGCCCTCAAATCAAAGGTGGCGTTGTTGCAGTTGAACAGGTATCTGTTACTGTCGAATTTTTCCATTGGTACGGGATAGACGCTCTGTGCCTCCTTGATATAGGTTTCACGGAATCTGCGTTGCTGCCAGTACTTGCTTTCCTTTAAGAAAAGCAGTCTTTTTTCTTCATCCTTAATCGTTGAAGTGTAAAGAAGCATTGCATCTGCCAAGTCCTTACCAAGTTCCATGATTTTGAGATTTGCAATATCAGGTACCCATCGTTTACCGTCATAGACAAACCACTTCTTACGTTCAGGAACATATCTTGCGATTTCTTTGAACATATCTGCGAAGAGTCTGCCATAGCCGATATCACCACTTCGATATCGTCTGTTTTCAAGCAGGTTGAATTCGGTAAGCTTTGCAAGAATGTCATTGAAGTCTTCATCAGCAGTTGCCATCATCGGACTGTAAAATGTCGTACATTTCTTTACAGCCTTTGTGAGTGTAATCATTCCATAAGTAGAGCCACTCTGAATTCTGTCCCACTTGTCACGCATCAATCCTGATCGTCTGAAAAGTCTGTCCATCTGCTCGGTATCACCACCACACCAGAAAGCAAGAATTTCAGTTAATGCCATATCTGCTTCACTTGGTGATTTGCCTTCAGGTATTTCACCATTCCACAGGGCATTGAACTTGTCCGCCTGCTTTGACTTTGATGCCTTGGTATATACACTTTCATCGGAAAGGAAACTACCGGGAGCATCTACAACAGGAGCAGTAACATCTGCATCAGGTCTTTTCATGTACTTGTCCAAAATCACCTGCAACTGTTCACTGCGTTCATTGACATCAGCGTCATGAATGGCTTTTCCTGTCAGCGTCAGAAACTTGCCTGTAACATCAGGGGCATAGACTTCCACATGGGTATTGCGATTATTGATGTAGTAGCGTTCACTGTCATAGGTAAATCCATCTGCAAGAATAAAGATATGAATACCATTCCCGGACGGACTAAGTTCCGTATAGGAATCAAGGGTATCTACAATATCCTGGCCTCTTGCGTCAAGCTTTCCGTTAACAACGCATTCATCAACATCCACAAGCCTTAATGGTTCAAAGCAGCCAATGCCGATACCTGCATAATCACCACCTGCAAATGCCTCCACAGTATCTTCAAAAGATGAATAGTGTTGTGGATTAGTGGCATCGGCTCGTTTTCCGTTAAGCTGATATGGTATCTTGTCAGGCTTGGTCTTACCCGGTTTCATCACAAGTTTCCAAAGGCAGAACCTGCCATGCTCCTGCATGAACTTGGGTATTGTGGAGTAATCGAAAACCTCCACATTCAGTTTTTCGTTTTTCTTATCCATACATCTGTATGACCTCCTTCCTAAGGACAGCTACTTGTATCGTCCTTACACTTTCCCACTGGAGAAAGCTTTACAGTTTGAGCGGATACACTTGAAAATTTTTCTGTCCTTCCTAACTGTTAGCCTTGGGAATGGTATCAAAAGGACGTTTTTGAGAAAGAAAATAAAAAAAATCCATCTGCAAAAGTTACAGATGGACTGGAGGGGGTAGAAAAATTCATAAATATGTGCTATAATTATGCTATATCACTGACATAGATACATAAGGAGATGAAATAATATGACCTATTCAGAAGAAATAAAGAAAATTCGTCAAAAATGCTTTCTGTCACAGGAGGCTTTTGGAAGAGAACTTGGTGTGTCCTTTTCCTCTATTAATCGTTGGGAAAGTGGAATGACCAAGCCTAATATGTCTGCTATGAAAAAAATAAAAGAATTCTGTGAGGCACAGGGTATTGATTTCAGTGCCTTGGAAGCAGAATGGACTAATACCGGAAAGGATGAATAATACAATGGCTATAGATACTAAAAAAGAACAGGAACGTGATGAACTTCATCGTGCTATATGGGCAATTGCTGATGAACTTCGTGGTGCGGTAGATGGCTGGGACTTTAAGAACTATGTCCTTGGCACTATGTTCTACAGATATATTTCTGAAAACATTACAAACTATATTAACGCAGGTGAAATTGAAGCAGGCAATACTGACTTTGATTATGCACTGATGTCTGACGATGATGCAGAAGAAGCAAGACAGGGTCTTGTCGAAGAAAAAGGTTTCTTTATTCTTCCATCAGAACTTTTCTGCAATGTAAGAGCAAAGGCTAAAGATGATGAAAATCTTAATGAAACACTTGAAAAAGTGTTCCGCCATATTGAGGAATCAGCTAAAGGCAGCGAATCAGAATCAGACTTTGCAGGTCTTTTTGACGATTTCGATGTAAACAGTAATAAGCTTGGTTCAACAGTTGCAAAGAGAAATGAAAAACTCTGCAAGCTGCTTGATGGTGTGGCAGATATGAATCTTGGTGATGTAAAGAATCACGATATTGATGCCTTCGGGGATGCTTATGAATACCTTATGACTATGTACGCATCAAACGCAGGTAAATCAGGTGGTGAGTTCTTTACTCCTGCTGATGTATCAGAGCTTCTTACAAGACTTGGTACAGTTGGTAAAACAGAAATCAACAAGGTTTATGACCCTGCCTGTGGTTCGGGTTCGCTTCTTCTGAAGGCAGAAAAAGTTCTTGGCAGAGATAAGGTTCGAAATGGTTTCTATGGTCAGGAAATCAATATCACAACATACAACCTTTGCCGTATCAATATGTTTTTACATGATATTGGTTTTGATAAATTCAATATTGCTTGTGAAGATACACTTATCTCACCTGCACACTGGGATGCAGAGCCTTTTGAACTGATCGTTTCAAATCCTCCTTATTCTATCAAATGGGCTGGTGATGATAATCCATTACTTATCAATGACCCCCGTTTTGCACCAGCAGGTGTACTTGCACCAAAGAGCAAAGCAGACTTAGCTTTCATTATGCACAGTCTTTCTTGGCTTGCATCAAACGGAACTGCTGCTATCGTATGCTTCCCGGGAATTATGTACCGTGGTGGTGCAGAACAGAAAATCAGAAAATACCTAATTGATAATAACTATGTTGACTGCGTTATCCAGTTGCCTGCTAACCTTTTCTTTGGTACATCAATCGCAACCTGCATTATGGTGCTTAAGAAAGGTAAAGCAGACAGCAAGACTTTATTTATTGACGCAACAAATGAATGCATTAAGGTCACAAACAACAATAAACTTACACAGGAAAACATGGATAAGATTGTAGACTGTTTCGCTAATCGCAGTGAAATAGAGCATTTCTCACACCTTGCTACATACGATGAGGTCGCAGAAAATGATTACAACCTATCTGTATCAACCTATGTTGAAGCAGAAGATACAAGAGAAAAAATCGACATCGTAAAGCTTAATGCTGAAATCAAAGAAATCGTTGCTCGTGAAGAAACCTTAAGAAAAGCAATAGATGAAATCATTGCAGAAATCGAGGTGCAGTAAATGAGCAGATTAGAAGAACTGATTCAGGAATTGTGTCCTGATGGTGTGGAATATAAAAACATCAGTGAAATCTGTGAAACAATTACCGACTACACTGCAGCTGGTTCGTTCGCAGATGTTGCAAAGAATGTCAAATATATTAATAACAGAGTCGGGTATGCACAACTAATAAGAACTACTGATTTAAAAAGTAAATTTGAAAATCCAGAAAAGTTTATTTATGTTGATGAACATGCATTTAATTATCTTTGGAGAGTTAATTTGAATGTTGAGGGCTTAGTATTACCTAATGTTGGTAATTGCGGAGAGGTGTATTATGTGACGCCGGAGATACTTCCGCATACAAATAATGTTTTAGGACCAAATGCAATTTGGGTAAGAAGCAGCTCGGTGGATAATAGATTTTTATTTCATGTTTTTTCTGCAGCTGAATTTCAGAAAAAATTAGCAAAAATCATATCTCCGACGGGTCAAACAAAATTCAATAAAACAAACTTCAAGGCGTTAACTATCCCCGTACCTCCGTTGGAGGTACAACGTGAAATAGTCCGTATATTGGACTCTTTCACGTTACTTACAGCGGAGCTTACAGCGGAGCTTACAGCTCGTAAGAAACAGTATGAATATTATAGAGATGAGTTGTTAAAACTACAGGAAAGTATACCTATGGTAACTCTTAAAGAAATATCCACTTCTATTTATAGAGGTGCAGGAATCAAACGTGATCAGGTTACAGAAGATGGCATTCCATGTGTTAGATACGGAGAAATCTATACTACATATAATACATGGTTTGATGAATGTGTATCTCACACAAAAGAAGAATATGTTTCAAGTCCTAAATACTTTGAACATGGAGATATACTGTTTGCAATCACAGGTGAAAGCGTTGAGGATATTGCAAAATCAATAGCCTATGTCGGACATGATAAGTGTCTAGCCGGTGGTGACATCGTGGTAATGAAACACCAACAGAACCCTAGATATCTTGCTCATGTGCTGAATACTTCAATGGCTAAAGAACAAAAAAGCAAAGGTAAGGTTAAGAGCAAAGTGGTGCATTCAAATGTTCCATCAATTGAGCAAATTAGAATCCCATTACCTTCTCTTGAAGTTCAGAAACGTTATGCCGATGTTCTTGATAATTTTGAACAGATTTGTAATGACCTCAACATTGGTCTTCCTGCCGAGATTGAAGCACGTAAAAAACAATATGAATTTTATCGTGATTTACTATTGACATTCGCTGAAACGGGCAACACA
>JAHLFA010000108.1 GCA_018883985.1 Candidatus Ruminococcus intestinipullorum
TTTATAAGGGAGAAGTGGTTGTAGTAATTGGACCATCAGGGTCAGGTAAGTCTACATTCCTTCGTTCTTTAAATTTATTAGAGGAGCCTACAGCTGGAACAATTTTGTTTGAGGGCGTGGATATTACAGATCCAAAAACAGATATCAACCTGCATAGACAAAAAATTGGAATGGTATTTCAACATTTTCACTTATTTCCACATAAAACAATTTTGGAAAATATAGTTCTTGCACCTGTTACTTTGAAAAAGATGACAAAGGAACAGGCAGAGGAAAAGGCGAAAGAATTATTGGAGAGAGTGGGGCTTTTAGATAAGGCAAATGCATATCCAGAGCAGCTTTCAGGGGGACAAAAGCAACGTATCGCAATTGTGCGTGCACTTGCTATGAATCCAGATGTGATGCTTTTTGACGAACCGACATCTGCATTAGATCCAGAAATGGTAGGAGAAGTATTAGAGTTAATGAAACGACTTGCAGAGGATGGGATGACAATGGTAGTTGTAACCCATGAAATGGGCTTTGCAAAAGAAGTAGGAACTAGAGTTATTTTTATAGATGAAGGGAAAATCAAAGAGGATAAAGACCCAGAAGAATTTTTTGGCAATCCAGAAGACGAAAGATTGAAAGAGTTTTTATCTAAGATTTTATAAAAGTATTAAAGAATGTAATAAATCGGGAATTTCTGTATAAACAGGATTCTCGGTTTATTTTTGTTTGTAAGTATGATAAAATTCTATATTACAAAAATAGATGGAGATTGTAATCATGAAGTATGAAAGAATCAAGAAAGGTAAGTTTTTAGAACGTCCAAATCGGTTTATTGCACATGCCGAAATTGAAGGAAAAAAAGAGGTAGTGCATGTAAAAAATACGGGACGTTGTTTGGAACTTCTAATACCAGAGGTGGAGATATATGTACAAGAGAGTGAGAATCCAAATCGTAAAACAAAGTGGGATTTAATTAGTGTAAGAAAAGGTGAAAGACTAATCAATATGGACTCCCAAGTTACAAATCAAGTTGTCAAAGAATGGATTCTTGAAGGAAATTTATTTTCTAAGGAAGCCCATATCCGAATGGAAGTAAAATATGGTTCTTCGAGATTTGATTTGTATGTAGAAGATGGTTCACGGAAAGCATTTATAGAAGTAAAAGGAGTAACGCTAGAGGATAATGGACGAGTTTTATTTCCCGATGCACCAAGTGAACGGGCAGTAAAGCATTTAGAAGAGTTAGCAAAAGCCGTTAAGGATGGATATGAAGCATATGTTTTCTTTGTGATTCAAATGAAAGGAGTAAAATATTTTACGCCAAATATGAATACACATCCTGAATTTGGAGAAACTTTGAGAAAGGTAAAAGAATTAGGAGTACAAATCTTAGCATATGATTGTATAGTAGAAGAAGAGTCTATCCAAATTGCTGATTTGGTTCCAGTAGTACTAGGGGAACCTTTATTAAAGGAAATTGTAGAGCCTTTGGTGACATGGTATCGAGAGAATCATAGGGATTTGCCATGGAGGAATCACGTAACGGCATATCGAGTATGGGTGTCCGAGATTATGCTGCAGCAAACAAGAGTAGAAGCAGTTAAGCCCTATTATGAAAGGTTTTTAAAAGAACTTCCTTCTATTCAAGCATTGGCTGAGGTGCCAGAAGATAGGTTGTTGAAATTGTGGGAAGGATTGGGCTATTATAATAGGGTAAGAAACATGCAAAAAGCAGCCTGCCAGATGTTAAAAGAGTATCAAGGGGAATTTCCAAATACATATGAAGAAATTAGGAATTTGCCAGGAATAGGTAATTATACAGCGGGTGCTATTAGTTCATTTGCATTTGGAATCCCAAAGCCAGCAGTAGATGGGAATGTACTTCGAGTGGTTGCTCGTATTTTAGCGAGTAGAGAAGATATTATGAAAGCAAGCGTGCGAGGTTATATAGAAAAGGTAATTGAAGAAATTATTCCTATAGATGCACCATCAGATTTTAATCAAGGATTAATTGAATTAGGGGCAACGATTTGTGTACCAAATGGCGAGCCAAAATGTATAGAGTGTCCTGTTTCGTTTGTATGCAGGGCTAGAAAAGAAGGAATTGCAATGGAACTGCCAAAGAAGACAAAGGCAAAAGCAAGAAAAGAAGAAAAACGAACGGTATTTGTTTTTCAAGATGGTGAAGGAGTTGCAATTCGTAAAAGACCTAAGAAAGGCTTGTTGGCAGGCTTGTATGAATTACCCAATATAGATGGTTGGCTTAAAAAAGAGGAAGCAATAGAATACAGCAAATCACTAGGAATAGTCCCAATACATATAAAAAAATTACCAAAAGCAAAGCATATTTTTAGTCATGTAGAATGGGATATGATAGGGTATGAGATTAAGGTAGATCAATTAGAAAGAAATTGTAACGCAGATATGCTATTTGTAAAGGAAGAGGAGTTAAAAGAAAAATATTCTATTCCGTCTGCATTTGAAGCATACTGTATATGGAAAGAAAGGAAGAGATGATGGAGGATATATCAGGAATTTCAAAACAGCAAAAAAAGTCACAGGAAACGAAAGCAAAAATATTTCAAGCAGCCAAAGACATTTTGCAAAAGAGTGGATATGAAGCACTTTCTATAAAAAACATATGTGAAGTGGCAAAAGTTTCTAATGGCAGTTTCTATCACCATTTTAAAACAAAGGATGATTTACTTTCCTATTATATAGAAGAGCAGCCTAGAATGAATCCCGATATACTAGATATGCCTCATAATTCTGAAGAGGCAAAAGAGGCAATTGTGCAAGTATATTTAAATTATGTGGAATATTGTCAAGAATTAGGCGTAGATTTTATGGCAGGGTATTATGATACGAAAAATCAAGCATTAAATCCTACTATACGAACTGAACGCCCATATCCAATTGTAACAGTTCAAACATATGTAGAAAAAGCGATTCAAGAAGGAGTTATACAATTAAACGTAGAAATAGAAGAGTTTACCACAGACATTAGAATGATAGTAATTGGCAATGTATTTGAATGGTGTTTAAGAAATGGAGAAGCTGATTTTAAAGGGAATATGAGGAGATCTTTAAAAAAATATTTAGATAGTACTGTTTGTGAACCAAAAATCATGCTATAATTTAGAAAAGTTACCAAGAAGTCCTAAATAAGAGGAGTGTTTATATGAAAATAAAACATGGAATAACCAATATAATAAAAAAGTATAAACATGCCTGGGTATTTTTATATGCATTCATTTACTTACCATGGTTTATGTATTTGGAAAAGAATATAACGATTCATTCGGAGTTTCATGTGATTCATGCAGAAATTGATGATAAAATCCCATTTATAGAGTATTTTATTATTCCGTATTTCTTATGGTTTGTTTTTGTATTAGCAGTTTTTTTGTATTTCTTCTTTACTAATATTGAAGAATTTTATAAATTAGCAAAATTAAGTTTTATTGGAATGACCTTATTTTTATTGATTTCTACTATTTTTCCAAATGGAGTAGAGTTAAGACCGATAGAATTTACAAGGGATAATATATTTATTGATATGGTAAAATTTCTATATAGAGCAGATACTCCAACAAATGTATTTCCTAGTCTTCATGTGTTTAATTCTGTAGCTGCTAGTATTGCAATATACGAAAGTCAAGAATTGAAGAAGCATCGATACATTTGTATTGGAGCATATATTTTAACAGGATTTATTATTTTAGCAACGATGTTTTTGAAACAACATTCAGTAATAGATGTAATTGGTGGACTTCTTATGTCTTATGTGTTATATCAGTTTATTTATGTAACAGAGAAGAAGAAGGTATTAAAAGTATACGAACAAGGAATTTAAAAGGAGAATATGGAGTATGGGGAAGATTATGTTAACAGGCGATAGACCTACAGGAAAGTTACATGTAGGACATTATGTAGGGTCTTTAAGACGTAGAGTGGAGTTGCAAAATAAAGGTGACTTTGATGAAATGTTTGTAATGATTGCAGATGCACAAGCATTGACTGATAATGCAGATAATCCAGAAAAGGTTCGCCAAAATATTATAGAGGTAGCATTGGATTATTTAGCATGTGGACTGGATCCAGAAAAATGCACATTATTCATACAATCTCAGATACCACAGCTATGTGAATTATCCTTTTACTATATGAACTTAGTAACAGTGTCCAGATTGCAGAGGAATCCAACAGTAAAGTCAGAGATTCAGATGCGTAACTTTGAAGCAAGTATTCCAGTTGGATTTTTTACATATCCAATCAGTCAGGCAGCAGATATAACTGCATTTAAGGCAAATGTAGTGCCAGTAGGTGAAGACCAATTGCCAATGTTAGAGCAGACAAAAGAGATTGTAAGAAAGTTTAACTCTGTATATGGAGATACTTTGGTAGAGCCAGAAATTTTACTTCCAGAAAATCAGGCATGCTTACGTCTTCCAGGTATTGATGGTAAGGCGAAGATGAGTAAATCACTTGGAAACTGTATCTATCTTTCAGAAGAACCTGAAGATATTCAAAAAAAGGTATTCAGTATGTTTACAGATCCAACGCATATTAGGGTAGAGGATCCAGGGAAATTGGAAGGAAACACAGTGTTTACCTATCTAGATGCATTTTGTAGACCAGAGCATTTTAATGAGTTTCTGAAAGAT
>JAHLFA010000109.1 GCA_018883985.1 Candidatus Ruminococcus intestinipullorum
TTCCATATTACATACTGTAATACAGTTTCCATTTCCATCTCGCATTACTTCATATTCAATTTCTTTCCATCCTGCAATGCAGCGTTCTACCAAAACCTGCCCTACACGAGATAGACGTAATCCATTTTCCAATATTTCAACCAATTGGGCAGAATCATGTGCGATACCACCGCCGCTTCCACCTAAAGTATATGCAGGACGCAGTACAACTGGATAGCCAATTTTATTTGCAAATGCAAGTCCATCCTCTACGTTTTCTACAACTAAAGATGCAGCTACTGGCTCATTAATCTTCTCCATTGTAGCTTTGAATTCCAAACGATCCTCTGCCTTTTTGATTGTTTCGGATGTTGTTCCAATCAAACGGACGTTGTTTTCTCTTAGAAAGCCCTTTTCCTCTAGCTCCATCGCTAAATTCAATCCTGCCTGACCTCCTAATGTTGGAAGCACGCTATCAGGCTTTTCTTTCAAAATCAACTGCTCTACCACTTCAACAGTCAATGGCTCAATATAAACACGATCTGCAATATCCTTGTCTGTCATAATTGTTGCTGGATTTGAATTAAGAAGTACAACCTCGATTCCTTCTTCTTTTAAAGAACGGCAAGCCTGTGTTCCAGCATAATCAAACTCTGCTGCCTGTCCGATTACAATCGGTCCAGATCCAATCACTAATACTTTTTTTATACTATTATCTCTTGGCATTATTGGGCTCCTTCCATCATCTCAATAAATCTATCAAACAGGTAACTTGAATCCTGTGGTCCTGGGCATGCTTCTGGGTGGAACTGTACTGTAAAAATATTCTTTCCTACATATGCCAATCCCTCGTTTGTTCCATCATTTACATTCACAAAAGCTGGAACAGCAATTTTAGGATCTACATTTTCTGCATCAACCACATATCCATGATTCTGAGAAGAGATGTACACACGATTTGTCTGTAAATCTTTTACAGGATGATTTCCTCCACGGTGTCCATACTTCAATTTATGCGTAGTTGCACCTGTAGCAAGAGCCATCAACTGATGTCCTAAACAAATTGCAAATATTGGAATCTCTGTATTGTATAACTTCTTGATTTCTTCAATAATAGATGTGCAATCTGCGGGATCCCCTGGTCCATTAGACAACATAATCCCGTCTGGATTTGATGAAATGATTTCTTCTGCAGTTGTGTGGGCTGGGTATACAGTCACTTCGCAACCACGTTCATTCAAAGACTTGGCAATATTATTCTTTGCTCCTAAATCAAGCAATGCAACCTTTTTCCCAGTTCCTTCTAGAACATATTTTTCAGTGCATGTTACTTTAGAAACAACATCTCCTACTGTATATGCTTTCAGTTTTGGAAGAATCTCCTCCAAATTATAATTCTCATTTGTTGTAATCATACCATTCATGGTACCTTTTTCTCGTAAAATCTTTGTCAAAGCTCTTGTGTCTATACCAGAAATCCCTGGAATATCCTGCTCTTTTAGAAAGTCTTGAATTGTTCCTTCACAACGGAAGTTGCTTGGAATTCTTGATAACTCTCTAACAATATAACCATCAGGCCATGCCTTCTTTGATTCCATATCTGGTGTAATGCCGTAATTTCCAATCAATGGATAAGTCATTACAACTGCCTGTCCCGCATAAGAAGGGTCTGTCAACACCTCTAAATACCCTGTCATGGAGGTATTAAATACGATTTCACTAATCATATCTCTTGTTGAACCTATACTTGTTCCTGTAAACACGGTTCCGTCTTCTAAAATCAGAAATGCCTTCATTTGTTCACCTTGTCCCTTCGTAAATTTTTCTATTTGATTACATAACAAAAGCACTCGTTATTCTTCAGTCTAGAGTGCTTAATGCTCAAATTGTAAAGATTATACTACATTCATTTTTATATTTCAACTTCTTTTTATGAAAATTTTTTGTAATTTTCACGACTACATAAGGCCAGAGAAAATAGAGGCACCTATCACCGTAAAAAGCCCCGCTACAGCAATGGCAAGACTACTCATTGCACCCTCAATTTCTCCCATTTCCATTGCTTTTGCTGTTCCTACTGCATGTGCAGAAGTACCAAGCGCCAACCCCTTTGCAATGGGATCTTCAATGCGAAAAAGCTTATACACCCCATCTGCTACTATATTTCCTAAAACTCCTGTAATAATAATGACTGCTACTGTAATGGTAACAATCCCTCCTAACTCTTCTGATACTCCCATACCAATCGCTGTTGTAATTGATTTTGGCAATAATGTTACATACATTTCATGGGAAAGTCGAAATACTTTTGCTAGAATATAAACACCGATAAGACTTGTCAAAACTCCTGACACAATCCCTACAATAACAGCTTTTATATTCTGTTTTAACAATGTCAACTGCTGATATAGTGGAACTGCTAAGCACACTGTAGCTGGTGTCAAAAGATAACTTAAATATTTTGCCCCTTCATTATAGCTCTCATAATCGACTTTTGTAACACCTAACACACCCATTACACATAAAATTCCAATTAATAAAGGATTCCATATTGCACTTTTAAACTTTCTTTTTAGAAGTAATCCCACTTCATAGCCCAACAGGCTAATAACCGCACCAAAAAATATAGAATTGCTCACTATTCCCTGCATTCTTATTCATCCCTTTCTTTTTTACCTTTTTCTTTCCTTATAATATATTGTGTAACTTGTCCTGTTACAGCCATAACTAAAATAGTTGTCACCAATGTGATTACAGTAATGGGAATCCAACTAGGAGATAAAATTCCCCATGCATTTAATAATCCAACCCCTGCTGGGATAAACATAACTGGCATAATTTCAATAAAAAAAGCTGATGCCTCACGAACCTGTTCTACCTTTAATATCTTGGTTTGTAATGCAGTCAGCATAAGGATTAATCCCCACACACTTCCTGGAATCGGGAGAGGAATCCAAGCACGAAGTACTTCTCCTAAAAATGAAATTATGAGAATCATCATAAATTGTTTTAAAAATTTCAAGTGTAACACCTTCTTTTGTCTATTTTACCTGTGATTATAGAAAAACAGATGAAAAAAGTCAAGTTGGGATGAAATGTAAAAGGGGGTATCATTTTAGCAAATTGAAAAATCGCTAAATGACACCTCCTTGTCTTTATCTTAGTTCTGCAATTCTTGATACTCCAACATAAACCTCTGAAATTTTATACCATGTGCTATAATCAATAATTCCTGTTGGATCTAAACCAAATACAGATTGAAATTCCCGAACGGCTTCTGCAGTTGCTGGTCCATACACACCGTCTGCATTCACACTTGGGATTGCAGGATAGGCGTCACTAATCACATCCAACTCTTCTTGAATTTGACGAACCTTGTCTCCTCTAGCACCGATATCCAACGCATATCCTGGCCATGAAATAGGAATCCCTGAAATCTCTTCTGCAATATTGATATACATATCACTTCCATAATAATATCGAAGAATTTCGATTGCTGAATACCCTTGATCTCCCAGTGCTTTGGAACCCCATTGTGTCATCCAATTAGGACATGTAACACGCTTTCCATCACAGTATTGTGTCAATATAGGCTGCCGTACATTTGGTCTAGACAAATAATTTGTAAATAATTCATCTACAATTCTAGATATTGTATCATAAATATTCCTTTCTGGAATCCATTTATGATCAAAGGCTGTGGAAGAAGTAATTGTAAAATCATACCCTTTATTTCGATACCATTCTGTATATACACGATTTAAAGTAAATGACATAATCGCCAAAACATTTGCTCGTATTGTATTTTCAGGCCATGTCGCATAAATCTCACTTGATGCTACATTTTTGATATAATCCTTATACTTTACATAGTAATCCTTTGCTGTTGTATCCCTAGGGGAACCATCATGTACAACGATATATTCTGGAATCACTACACGACTAAGAACAATTTCCCCTGTTTCTTGTATCGGCTTAATTTCATCTTCTGCAATTTTAGGAGGATATTCTCCATATAATGTGTGTGCTGGAATTACAAACACTTCTTGATTTGTTGAACCATCCGTTGGTCTCATCTCTACATTTTGTATGGCTTTGACTCCTGGTAAGATTTCCGCCCCTGAAATACTAATATCTTCATAGCCTGGTGCTTTTATATTCAACGTATACTCTGAATATGGCTGCTGCTGAGAATCTGGATTCAAGCTATATTCCAACGGTGGTGTTTGCAAATCAACAACTTCCGTCTGTCCTGAAGAATCTGTTTGAAGCTGCTCTAATGTACTCTCTGGAACTCCTGTATAGGAAATACTAATTTGTGCATTCTCAATTGGATAAGACGTTACCTGAGAGGTAACATTTATTTGTAATTGCCCAATATCTGGTGTATCTTGCATCGCCTTTACCCAATTTTTCCCCGTTAAATACTCCTTTGTTAAATTCATGGAATCCCTCTCCCACTTATATTATCTCACCTAATTATATGTATTTGAAAACATCAATAGACTCTCAATTAAGAATGTTTTTATTATTAGCAGTGTTCCATATAACATACACTATTGCTGCAAAATATTCACTTATAATTTCAAAAAGAGAGACTTCCACTTCGAAAATCTCTCTTCCATTTATTTTCTCTCTCTTTTCTCTTTCAAATATTGAATATTATCATCCACTTTCTTTTTACTCAATGGATACAAAAACTGTAGCGAAAGAGCTAATAATATAAACCCTGCCATTGGAACTAAACAAGTAATATTATAAATCCCATCCACTACCTTTCTATCAAATGCCGTAGCAGTGGAATAACCAATAACAGAAAGCAATGTTCCAATCAGTCCTGAGGATGCTGCCTGTCCTAATTTTCGTGCAAATGAATACACTGCATAAATGGTACCATCCGAGCGTTTTCCTGTTGATACTTCTGCGTCATCTATAACATCTGTAATCATTGCCCAACAGACAATATTAAAAACAGCAATTCCTAGATAGGAAAATACATAGAATATTAACCAAACTACAACACTCCTTGTATGAACTAAAAATGCTATAAACAGTGCTGCTGCCCCAATTAAAGCTCCAATTGTGGAAAGTTCTTTTTTCCCATATTTAGCAGATAATCTCCCCATAAACCCAGACAATCCTATCGTCAAGATACTCGTCATTAATGTGGCAATCGATAAAATCTTCGCATTTCCAAAATAGTTTGGATAAATATAATTTCCCATACCCGTTAGAGTCAATTGAGCTAAAAGAAGTAATAATGCAGCTACTACGATTCCTATTAAAGCACGATTGGAAAAAAGATATTTGAGCAATGCAGAAAAACTAAATTTTTCCTTCATTCTCCCTATCTTTACACGCTCTGTAGTCATTCGATAACATATGAGATAACAAATGACAGCTCCAATGGAACAAATAAGTGCTGCAAAAGTCATTCTTTGTCCAGAAAGAATCTGATTGCCATTTGCGTCTTCATAGTAAACAACAAGAGGTAACACTACACCAATCACTGTATTGGCCAGTGTCGCACCAATGGTTCTCCAACTAGAAAGTTCGGTTCGATCCTTAGCTTCTGGAGAAATAGCCGATGCCATAGAACCGTATGGAATATTGATACTTGTATAAAAAATACTCCCCCACAACAAATACGTGAAAAACATCCAAAATATTTTGAATCCCATAGGCATATTTTGAAACCATGTTGCATACATCAGAAAGGATGCCAAAGCAACAGGGCCACTCATTCTAAGCAGCCAAGGTGTAAACTTCCCTTTTCGACCTGTTTTACTTCGGTCTGCAATCTGCCCCATGGCCACATCTGTAAATGCATCTACCACTCTTGCCAACATCATCATAAAACCTACTACGGCTGCTGAAACTCCCATTACATCTGTATAAAATTTCATAAGAAATGCAGAGGAAAGCAAAAATGTAAAGTCATTTCCAAAATCCCCAAACATATATCCAATCTTGTCCGCCATACCAAACGGATTTACACTTTTTGCAGTGTTCTTCATTTACATGTTCCTCCTTACATATTTTCTAGAATCTGGTTTCCCATCTTCCACAAAATACATTTTCATTATATCTGCCTTTGAATGCACTCTTACCCATCATTTTATCCAGAATTGCTGCAAATGATTCGTGATGATCCATATAACCATTAATGTAACATTTTGCCATAGGAACATCAATCAAATGATTCGTGAAATTTAAAGAAACTACAAAAGTCGGAAGTTCTGACATATACCATGGTTGTTTTACAGGCTCATCCCATTTTACACGCATTGTATTAAATTGTGCAAATCCCTGTACATTGAGTATTAATAGTACACAGTCATATTTCTTTTTAAAGTCTTCCATTTTTCCTTTCTTTGAAGTAACCTCTGCATCCACTTCAAATCCAGCTTGTGTTAACTGTTCTTGAATATCCTTTAAAATCTTTTCATCATTGGATTGAAATTTCATACCCGCCACTACAATTGCTTCTGAACCAATATAAACAAGTTTTATTCTTCTATATTTCTCTGGTGTCATAGGCAGGTAACCAAAACGATCTTTTACCAAAGTAACATATTGATCTGCAAACTCCCTTGAGATTTTATGATGTTCTTCACACCCTACAACTGATAGCTGCTCCTTTGGACCTACCAACGTACCATTTTCTTGCTTTTTATGAAGATTCAAGGCAGCCTTAATTCCTAAAATTCTACGAAGTGCATCGTGTAGACGCTCTTCTGTAATGATTCCAGTTTTATATCCTTCCATCATATATTGAAAATCTTCTTCTCGATCATTGAAAAATAAAAACATATCACATCCTGCTGCAATTGCCTGTGGTACTTGCTCCTTTCTTGGTATAGAAGCTCCAAACATCCCAATCATATGAGAAGCATCTGTTACCACAAGACCATTAAATCCTAACTGCCCTTTTAAGAGATCTGTAATAATTTCAGGTGCCAATGTGGCGGGTTTGATATCTTCCTCTAAAATTTCTGGTCGCAATTTCCTTGAATATGCTGGAAGTGCAATATGCCCTGCCATAATTGTCATGACCCCTGCGTCAATTAGCTCCTCATACACCTTTCCAAATGTTGCATCCCATGTATCACAGTCCAATTCATTGACTCCCATAAGCAAATGTTGGTCATTTTCCTCTGTACCATCTCCTGGGAAATGCTTGATGCATGTTGCAAGATTTTGAGATTCCATTCCCTTAAAAAATGCCTTCGCATAACGAATTACATCCTCTGGGTTGTCATTAAATGCACGTAGCTGAACAATGGTATTTCTCCAATTGTACGTCAAATCAACAACTGGTGCAAAATTCCAATTGCATCCCACCGCAGCAGCTTCTTTTGCTGCAATTTCTGCCATCTTTTTTACAGCCTCTTCTGAATCGATTGCTGCAAGTGCTGCCCCATTTGCAATGGGTGTGCCACCTAACATACCGCCATTTCCCCCAGCTTCACAATTGGATGCGATTAGAATTGGAATTTTTGTTGTCTTTTGAAGGCAACTAGCCATTTCCCACAGCTCCTCTTTTGGAGCATTGTGGTAGCGAATTGCACCTGGATGATACCTATCAAGGACTGCCTTGATATTTTCAGGCTTTCTTTCCTCTTCATTTGCTACCATATTTACAAACAACTGCCCTATTTTTTCTTCTTCTGTCATCCCCGTAATCGTATCTTCCACCCAGCGTATCTGTTCTTCATCTAAATAGTATGGTTTTTCTCTTAGATTTACCAAAATTCCATCCTCCTATTTTCATTTTATGAAAGGTTTTCCACAAATTCTTTTTTTAATATTTCCTGATATTCTCCTGCAAAATCTCCATCTTTTATTCTTTGTAATGCTTCTGGAATATGCCCCCAGCTTATCACTTCTTTTTTTACGAGAATCGGATAATAAAAGATTCCATTTTGTTGTGCTGCCTCCATATCTCCTAGGGCATCTCTTATCATAACTACATGTTCCTTGTCATAACCATAAGACAACATTTTCTCAATACAAGTTCTTTTAGAGCCAGCATTTTGGGCTAGAATCAAATCAACAAATTCTATCAGCCCAAATCTTTTCCATTCCTCCCTCACAGCCTCTTCATTTGCAGACGATACCACTACAACATCACAACTTTCATGAAGAGCTTTCAATTGTTCCTTCACCCCTTGAAATGGACGAATCTCCTCTTCTGGTAAATTTTGAATCGCAGCATTCACTGCTTTTGACCACTGGTACGCTTTTTCTAAACAGATACTCCCAATCTCTCTAGCTGCCTTTTCTATTGAAGTATTTGAAAGTTCATCTGTTTTTTCCACCCATTCTTCCAACGAAACAATATCTTCAATTGGACAAATCTTTTGATTCACTTCTTTTAGACATAATGCCAATCCTAAGAATCGGTTGATTCCTCTTGTCATTTTATATAAATTAATTTCATTCCATTTTTCCAAAATTTCATCTTGATGTTTTTGTAAATTCCACTGTTCAATCATGCATGGACCGAAACATTTCATGTGCTTTACATCCATGGAATCTATTGCACATCCATCAGAATCAACACATACCAAGTATTCTCTTTTTTTCTTGTAGTTCAAAAATGGAGTGCTGCTCATTTTTTCACTTCCCTTCTATACTTTTAACATGTTTTTTTTCATAAATTTTTAGGTTGAAAATATTACAATATTATGATAAAATCTATCCATTCTAAATATTGTTCATATTTTTTCTATTTTTATACATCAGATTTTTATTTTTACAAAGTATTGGAGGATATTTATGAACTGCAATCACCTACATATTTTTCAAAAAACACTTGCCTCCACAGGCATAAATGCGATTCTTTTAAAAAAAGATTTGTCTAATTTATCAGCACTAGATACTGCCCTAAGAATGGAATTATATAATAGGGAGATTCTTGAACAATCTATTGCTTTTCTTAAACACTGGCTGATTCCTGAACGGATTATTCGATACGTAGATAAGTTTAGGCTAAACTACTTTTTAATCTATGTACCTGAAAAATATTGTAAAGAAGACGAATTTCCATATTTCGTTGCAGGACCTTTCTTTTATGAACGTATTGCTACGGATAATATTCATCAATTGATGAGAGAATATGATATTCCAAACACGTTATTTCCAGATATCCTTACATTTTTTAATACAATTCCTGAAATTGGAAATATCAATTCTTTGGAGTCTATGGTGCTGACTTTATCCACAGAATTATTTGAACAAAACTATCATATTAGCTATTTACCTAAGAACGAACTTCGCTTAGTTAAATCGCAAGAAGAATTAAAAAAAGTACAAGAACAGACTAGCATAACAAGTACAAGTATCGAAGAGCGTTATAATGTAGAAAACCAAATGCTTGATGCAATTACAGTAGGTGACTTTCAAGAAGCATATGCTGCTCACCAAAAATTCACATCCTTCTACATTCATCCAAGGACAGAAGATTTATTAAGAAATAAACAAAACTTTCAAGTTATTTTGAATACTATTGCCAGAAAGGCAGCTGAAAGAGCAGGCGTACATCCTCTATATTTAGATGATGTTTCTACGAAATTTGCAGTAAAGATTAACCATGCAAAAACTACAGATGAACTTGATAAAATTGCTCGTGACTTGGTATATCAATATTGCTTATTGGCAAAAAATCATTCCTTGCAAAGATACTCACCTGTCGTTAAAAATATTATATCTTACATAGATTTTCACTTTATGGAAGATTTAAGCCTTAGCTATTTTGCTGATATGTTTAACATAACTAAGACTTATCTTTCAAGCCTGTTTAAAAAAGAAACTGGCTCCACGCTTACAGATTTTATTCATCAAATCCGTATGCGAAGAGCCATTACTCTAATGAATTCGTCCACATTGCCTGTCACTGAAATTGCAGAGGCTTGTGGATATCACGACATTAGTTACTTTATTAGAATTTTTAAGAAAAACTACAAGATATCACCAAAACAATACCAAAAAAATATTCAAAAAACATTAGCTTAAGGTATCAATCTTCGGATATCATAAAACATTACAACAACCATCAGAAGCATTAAAGCAGCAAATCCTGCAAAATGTACCATTCCTTCTTTCTCTGGTGGAATCCGTTTTTTACGAATTAACTCAAGGAAAAGAAATATAAGACGTCCTCCATCAAGTGCAGGAATTGGAAGTAGATTCGTCACGCCTAAATTAGCAGAAATAAAAA
>JAHLFA010000110.1 GCA_018883985.1 Candidatus Ruminococcus intestinipullorum
TCTACACCGAGAGATATCGTCGGCAGCGTCAGATGTGTATAAGAGACAGCCTCTTGGTTGATGATCATCTAAAATTCCACGTATGGAATACCCCCATTCTGGATTTGCTTTAATTCGATCAATATACTGTTCTGCCGCCCTACTATAACCTACCAAAATCATATGCTTCTGGTTATACCCTTTTTTACGTGCATTTCGCAGCACAATGCGTACTATATTGCGTACCAAAACTTCTGCTACAATATTTACAAAAAAGAAAATAAAAATTACCCATCTTGAATAATACGCAGAAAGCTTTGTTAAGAAAAAAGCTAAACTAAGCGTCATCAATCCAATGGTATTGGCTTGAAAAATATGCCATACCTCTAATCGTCTTCCTTCCACACGCTTTGGTGTGTAAAGCTGAAAAATATAATATAAAAGTAAATAACCTGGAACCAAATAAATTAAGAGCCTCATATACTCTCTTAAAGATAGATACCATGGATCCAGTTCAAAAAATCCACTTCGAAATCGAATATACCAAGATAGACCATAAGACATGATAATCACAACAGCATCTAGAACTACCTGAATTCTATTCAAAAGTTTTTGGTTTTCTTTTATCATAATATATCCCTTTACTTCATATATTTATCATTCAAATAAATTATCTGTACTATAATACAATAGTTACAAAAAAAGAACAAGGGAAAATGTAAAATTTGTATCTTATTCTTCATTTTTCTGTAATATTTTTGTAATTTTTAGTAAACATATGTTTGGATAGAAAAACTTGATTGAATTTGATATAATATTCGAAAATGAATTGAAAAAGAAATGAGGACAACATGGAAGTTACAATCGTGATTCCCAATTACAATGGGAAACATTTTATGAAGCCTTGCTTGGAATCCTTGGAACAACAAACCTATCAGGATTTCCAAATATTAATTGTAGACAACGCTTCTACTGATGGAAGTTTAGAATATATGCAACAAAATTACCCAAATTTAAAAGTAATTGCATTAGATAAAAACTATGGCTTTAGTCGTGCTGTAAATGAGGGTATTAAAGCTTGCAATACAAAATATGTAATTTTATTAAATAATGATACAACTGTGGACTCTAATTATGTCAAAGAGATGGTTGCCGCCATAGAATCCTCTCCTGATATTTTTTCTGTCAGCAGCAAAATGATACAGATGTATGCACCAGAGTTAATCGATAGTGCTGGTGACTTGTATACAATTTTAGGATGGGGAATTTGTCGTGGAGCTGGACGTCCAATTTCCAATTACACAAAACAAGATTCCATCTTTACTGCCTGTGCTGGTGCTGCTATTTACAGAACTTCTATTTTTCAAGAAATTGGGTTCTTTGACGAGGAACATTTTGCATATCTGGAAGATATTGATATTGGCTATCGTGCAAAAATCTATGGGTATCGAAATATTTTTTGTCCAACTGCATTGGTATGTCATGTAGGAAGTGGAACAAGTGGTTCTAAGTATAATTCTTTTAAAGTAAAACTTTCAGCTAGAAATAGTATTTGGCTGAATTATAAAAATATGCCTCTGCTGCAATTGCTAATCAATTTACCAGCTTTATTAGTAGGATATGGCATTAAGTACCTCTTCTTTTGTAAAATCGGATTTCAAAAAGATTATGCAACTGGATTAAAGGAAGGATTACAAACCTTATCAAACTGTAAAAAGGTTCCATTTTCAATAAAACATCTTGGTGCTTATTTTCAAATTGAAGGTGCTTTAATTAAAAATACTTTTTCCTACGGTTTTGATTGGATAAAGAGAAAACTTTTTAAACGTTAAATAGACATGCTATAAAAGGGAGATAATGACTACTATGATATGATACTAGCCTTATCTCCCTTTTATTATATATATAACCTTTTTATGCAAACTTTACCATATACCCTGGATATTCTGCATGTCCAGTTTCCAATGTTTGTCCATTTACAGTAATATGAATCTTTGCACAATGATACGCTTCCAAATAAGTGTTACAAATACTGCCCATAATATAGTATTCAGCAGCTGATCCAACCTCTTTAATATAGCGATTAAATTCTTCAGATAAATCCAACTCTATAACCTGCTCGCCATCCATATCCTTTTTCTCAAAATTTAATACACGGACATCGGAAGCAAGAACCCCCTCTGCAGACAATTCTGCCAAAATGTTCTCTGGAGTAATATCCTCTAAAGACACATCCTTTTTCTCAAAGTCAGACACATCCTCATTCTGAGAATAAATAGTAATCGTTCCAGCCCCTAAATGATTCTCATCCACAGCCTCATTGGAATCCTCTGTTGGACTTTCTACTTCATCTTGTACTTCCTCTTGTACTTCATCTTGTACTGGCTGATTTGGCTGTTCTTCTTTCTTTGCTGGCTCATTTTCAATTGTACATCCAACTGTTCCAACCATAAGGAATGCTGCCATTAAGATTCCCCATATCCATTTTCTTTTCATACTCCCGCTCTCCTTTCTATCGAATTTCTTTTAAATATCTCTCTAGTGCATCTTGCCATGTTGGAAGTGGCTCAAATCCATTCTCTTGTAATTTAGATTTATCTAAACGGCTATTATGTGGACGTTTTGCCTTTGCTGGAAATTTATCACTTGTTACAGGAACAACCTTTACATCCATCCCTGCTTGTGCAAAAATTTCCTTTGCAAACTCATACCATGTAATATATCCCCCTTCATTTGTAACATGATATTTTCCATAGGCATCCTTCTCTAGCATATCAACAAGCAAACGTGCTAAATCATACGTATAAGTTGGAGTTCCTACCTGATCATCCACAACCGTTAATGTATCATGTGTTTCTCCCAAATTTAGCATTGTTTTGATAAAGTTCTTACCATTGACACCAAATACCCATGCAATACGTACAATATAGTACTTATCTAACAATTTCTCAATTGCCTGCTCGCCCTCGTATTTTGTTTGTCCATAAACATTCAAAGGCTGTGTTACCTTATCATCTGGTTCCCATGGTCTTGTTCCTTCTCCATCAAATACATAATCTGTACTCAAGTAAATCATAGGGAGATCTAGCTCTTTACAAACTTTTGCTATGTTTTCTGTTCCTTGTGCATTTACTTTTCTACACATCTCTACATGATCCTCGGCAGCATCTACAGCTGTCCATGCCGCACAATGTACAACCTGATCCACATGAGAGGATTTAATAACACGTTCTACTGCTTGTGCATCTGTAATATCCATTTCCTCTACATCTACACCAACACCTTCATATCCTCTTTTCGCCAACTCATTCATGACATCATATCCAAGCTGTCCCTTTACTCCAGTTACTAAAACTTTCATATTTGACCTCCTTTTACTCTTTATCTCTTACAATCTGATTCAACATTAATTCATACAGTTGTTTATGTTTTTTCACGATAATATTAAGAATAATGCCACATATCCATAATAAAATTCCAATGACAGAAAAGAATCCTGCAACAATCAATGTTGGAAATCTTGGTACAAGCCCTGTTTGCATATATTCCAATAAAACTGGAACAAAAAATACTACAGAAAACAATTCAAAAATTACAGCAAAAAATGTAAAGAAAGCCATTGGTCTGTAATCACGAAATAAATTTGCGATTGTTTTCAATACTTTAAATCCATCGCTAAATGTATTTAACTTAGATTCACTTCCTTCTGGTCTGTCACGATACGTAACAGGAATCTCTTCCAAAAGAAAGTTCTTATCTAATGCATGAATTGTCATTTCTGTTTCAATTTCAAAACCTTTCGATAATACTGGAAAGCTTTTCACAAACAATCGACTAAATGCTCGATATCCTGTCATAATATCTTTTACGTTACTCTGAAAGAAGCGATTGATCAATCCTCGAACCATCTTATTTCCAAGATTATGGAATGGTCGCTTATTTTCTGTAAAATACGTTGCAGATAATCGATCTCCGATGACCATATCTACCCCTTTTTCTAGGACCAAATTCACCATATCTCTCGCATGTTCAGCTGGATAGGTATCATCACCATCAATCATCAAATAACATTCTGCTTCAATATCTCGAAACATACTACGAATAACATTTCCCTTTCCTTGACGATATTCATATCGAACTAAAGCTCCTGCTGCTTTTGCAATCTCATCTGTACCGTCTGAGGAATTATTGTCATACACATAAATCGTAGCTTCTGGAAGTGCTCGTTTATAATCTTCCACTACTTTTTTGATTGTTACACTTTCATTATAACATGGAATTAATACTGCTATTTTATCCATTTTTCTTCCTCTTTTTCCTATTTTATCTGATAAATAAAAAATCTATCTACTGTTTTCATCTGAACCAATTCTACATCTTCGTTACTATACTGGGCTAAATCATTCCTAGCTGTAAAAATATAATCCACATCGAGCTTTTTCAAATCCTCAGCTGTCAATATCACTGTAAAAACATCTGGAGCATTTAAAATAAACTCTGCATCTCCTTCTTCCTTTAACTGCAATATAACAAAAGCATAACGATTATATACATCTTCATATTGTTTGGAAGAATCTATTTTGTGCCAATGCTCCATAGCTGGATAAGCATTCGTACTATTCACTGTAGATGCTCCTGTCATAATTGCTAAATTGTTATAAGGTGGTCCTAAGCTTTCCATTGCCCACAACGCTGTTTTATTTTTTTCGTATAGCGTTTGAATCTCCTGAACCTCTTCCTGAGCATACACCACTTCTATTCCATGGCATATTGGATTTACAAAGGCTCCTGCATATATCATAACACAACTACTAAAAAGTATAAAACACGTTTGATATTTTTTATTGGCTGCAAAAAGTAATAGAGTAAATAGTCCTATAAAAGCCAAAATTGTAACAACATAATATCTTATATCTGGATAAAAATCTGGGAATACTACTTTCCCCCCTATTACTACTACACTTCCTAATACGACACCCGAAACTACAACCTTTCCAGTACTCATTTTGTACAATTCTGTAAAAGACAATGCACGAAATAGAAGCAAAACATTGCAAAAGCCTAAAATTGTATATGCTCGAATTCCTGTTGAATAACTAAACAAGGTAATCTTTGCTAATATCTCTGGAAATCCAATGATTGACCAACAAAACAACAAAATACTCATTCCTAAAAGAAGTACTGTAATTAAATCTTTTCCCCTCTTTTTTACTAAAACATAAACAGGCAGCATGTAGCACAAAGGAAAGAAATCAATAAACTGTGCACTTTCACATACATTGCTCATTGTTCCTCTTCCAAACATAGCATACCATATATTGCTTGGATAGTTCAGTATAAAAGAAAATGCTCCTCCCCCAATATCCACACGTTTACCAGGATAAACGGTATTTAGCACTGCCGCAATTGTATCCTTAGACTTCCATAAAATATGAGCCATATTGCCAGTAAATATAAAAAATGTAACTGCAAGAATGATAATATCGCTTTTTCTAAATCGAAATGATTTTCTATTTTTCACAATAACACCGATTCCCAATATCAAAATCAAGTATGCCATTGGTACCTGCCATGCAGGATACATAGTTAAAATAAACCCTCCTGCACAAATAGCAATTACTCCTGCACAAATGGAACGAATCCAAACTTTTTCAGTTTGCATATATTGATTTAGCAATAAAATAGACAACTGTGCGAAAATAAGCATTTCTACAAATCCATTGATTGCAAACCACCACTGTACTACTGGTGAAAATACAATAAAAACAGCTCCTGCTAATGACAATCTCTTTCTACGATTTGTAAGAAACATCATCATTTCAAATGATACTAAAAATAAGGCAATAAATCTTCCACACCAATAAAATGCCAAGCCTTTTCCTGGGGATAAAAATAAATACCCCCAGTGAAATGGACGAAATAAAATGGCTGTGTCAAGAACAGGCTGTCCATATACAATAAACATATCTGTAGGGATTCCACGGAGCGATTCACTAAAATAAGAAAAAGGCTCTGCTTGGTAATATTGTGATAGCATCATCGGTGTCGAAATCGCCCATTCATCTGAACGTATACTTCTAGAGATTCCTGCAATTTCTCCTGTTTCTAAACTTCCCAGCGTTCTTGCCCACATACCAATGGACGAACCATGTATTTCCATAATCACACAGAAAACAAAAAGCACACCTGCAATCCAAAAACGATATCGATATAAAGTTCGCCCTATTACTTCTCCTTTATAATATAAAAGAACAATACCAATACACACCAAACATGCAAGAATATAGGATTCCCTCATATGGAATGCATTTCTTATAAATACACTTTCCTCTAAGCTATTTCCTAATTCTGCTGCTTCTAAATAAAGCAAATATGCTTGGCTTAACCCCCCTATTACTAAGGAAACTACGAAAAACAGGGACATCTTTATTATTTCTATATATTTTTGATTTGTTTTCACACAATTCCCTCTTTCTATACCTTCAAGCTAAAATCACTCTTATCTAACGTTAAATTGATATTATAATAAGGGTCTCCTTCATTCAGAATATCTGCCCAACGATATTGGAATGTTCGAATTTCTCCTTGGAAACGGCGAACTTTCTCTTCTGTATCTTCAAGCCCTCTTGATTTTGATTCATAATGATGTAATTGTGCATATGGATTGTAAACAACTAAATATCCTGCTGCTCGAACCTTTAAACAAAAATCCACATCATTAAATGCAACTGCTAATTTTTCTTCAAAGCCCTCTACTTCATCAAAAATCTTACGCTTTGTCATAAGACATGCCGCTGTCACTGCACTATAATCTTGTGCAATCAATGCTCTGCCAAAATATTCTGGATCTGATTTACCTGCACCAATAAATGCATGGCCTGCAACACCACCCATTCCAATAATTACACCTGCGTGCTGTACCGTATCATCTTCATAGAATAACTTTGCACCAACAATTCCAACATCTTCTCTCATACAATAGCCAAGCAATTCTTCAATACAATCTACATTGATAATTTCAGTATCATTGTTCAAAAATAATAGATATTCTCCCTGTGCAAATGTTACACCAAAGTTATTAATTGCTGAATAGTTAAATTCTCTTTCCCAAAATACAACTTTAACCTTAGGAAATTCAACCTGTATCTTATCGTAATATTCAAATGTTTCTTTTTTCTCACTATTATTTTCTATTACAATATATTCCACATTTTTGTATGTGGATTTCTCCTCAATGGAACGAATACATTTATCCAAGTCTTCAATATGATCTTTATTTGGTATAATAATTGATACCAAAGGTTGTTCCTTTATTTGATATTTACTTCTATAAAGTCCGTTCAACTCTTCTTGTGAAACTTTCGCATCAATTCCACATCTCTCATAATGTGCTTCAATTGCTCTTGCTCCAGCCTGAAATGCATATAACTTACTCTCTGGATTTTCTGCTGTAGAATCCATATGTGCTCTCCAATGATATAAAATCTTTGCTATATGCTTAATGTTTGATGCTTGTTCTACGCATCTCAAAACAAAATCATAGTCCTGTGCACCATTAAACTCTGAATTTAAAAATCCTACCTTTTCAAAAAGCTCTCGTTTTACCACAGTCAGATGACAAATGTAGTTGACACTTCGTAACATATCTATATTAAAGTCTGACTTAAAGTGTGGTTGAAAATGCTCTTTTCCATCCATTGTTATTTTGTCTTCATCTGTATAAATCATATCAATTGTACTATCTTGATTGATTGCCTTCACACACTCAAAAAAAGCATCTGGAGCTAGTAAATCATCGTGGTCGCCAAAAGCGATATAATCTCCCGTAGCAATTTTTAATGCTTCATTGGTATTTTCTGAAATTTGAAGTTGACTGTCATTGTAAACAACTCGTATTCGGCTATCTTCCTTCTCATATCTTTTTAGCAATGCCGTTAAAGTAGAATCTTTACCACTTCCGTCAGAAAGACATAACTCCCAATTTGCATATGTTTGATTTTTTATCGATGCAATCATCTCATTTAAATACTTTTCAGGTGTTCGATATAATGGAACTACAATCGAAATTTTTGGTTCGTAGGTGAATTTTTGTTTTCTCTGCTCCTCCAGCATTTTTGCTGTTGGCATATGAGATCTCATCCAAGCCTTATAACTTACGCCATCTTTATTCGTAAGCTTTTCATAAAATCGATAGGCTGTTCTGTTTATACCAAACTGCTGATAATACACATACGCTTTCCAAGCATTCTTCTTTAATTTCTGTACCTGTTTCTTTACCTTGGATGGCTTTAAAATCAAACTATCGTTGCTCTTACAATGTTTTGTTTGCAAGCATATTTTGATTGTTTTTGGAACAGTTCCATGATATTCTGCTGTAAATCCTCGAACTTCCTTATCTGTACACTCTGGATAATGACGAAGAACATCATTTCTATGTTTATATTTCATCGTACATTCTAGTGGTGTTCCATTTTTGTCATAAAAATAAATCTCTACATTCTCTGAACTTGCAAACCAACCAGAAACACGGAAGGTATCCTCCACAACCATGCCTCCATCTATACAATGCTCTACTCTACTTCTAACTTTCTTAAGCTGCTCCTGAGTCAGCTTAAAAATTTCCTTTTCTTGACCCTTATACTTGTTTACCATAACAAGCTTTTTACGTTCTTTCCAATCTTTTGGAAGTTGAATCCATAAATATATTCTATTTTTGATTTCTGTTTTTCCACTTGTACATTGACGTGCTTCGATAACATCTGTGTATTTTTCTGTTGTATATGTCAGCTCCTCGTCATCCATCGTTACAACAAGCTTATTTTCACCAAACTCATTCTCTTGAAACCATCCTTGAATTAAAAACTTGTTATCATCTATCACATGAAATCTATATGAGGTAATATAAAATTCGTTCTTCATCATGCTCTCCTATTTAAATAATCG
This sequence comes from Candidatus Ruminococcus intestinipullorum, assembly GCA_018883985.1. GTDB lineage: Bacteria > Bacillota > Clostridia > Lachnospirales > Lachnospiraceae > Mediterraneibacter > Mediterraneibacter intestinipullorum_A. The sequence continues at coordinate 8,923 of JAHLFA010000110.1, forward strand.
GTATAATAATCTCATAAAAATTATAATAAAAATAACAAATCCTAGAAGTACAAAAAAAGTTTCTGCATCAAATTGATGGCTAATACTCCTTACAGCTAGAACTCCCTGCGTCTGTGCTTCTTTCACCAAGACGTTTTCTACAAAATCTTTTTTCTCAGGAACAATGTAAAAGCTAACACCATTTGCTTCATCAGATCCTACTTCTTCTAATTTTAATGTATAAGCTTTTCCTATTTCAGCTTGAAAGGTGTCTACTGTTAATACATTAAACTTATTGTTCTCAATTTCATCTGCCGCCTTGGCTCCTGAAGCCAATTCCTTTCCTGTGTTCGTTTCGATAAAAGAATACTTCAATGTTACATTACGAACATCCCCCGTAATGCCACATTTTATATTCACACCACTCAACAACTCCTCTTTGCTTAGAAAGGTTTGGCTAATTGTTTCGCCTTCCAATAAAATTCCTGTATTTAGAAAAGTACTTGTATCCGCTTTTCTATCGTATAAGTACGTGTTTTTATCAATATGCGCATAAAAAAAAGCTAACACGACTACAAGTAAAATTCCTGCGCCCATTTTTATATATTTACTCATTTCTTGATTCCTTCACTATACTTTCTCATATATGCTGCATACTTCTTGGGCATCTCCAAACATTTTTACAACCCCTTTATCCAGCCATACAATTTTATTACAGATTTTTTTCACCTGTTCAATACTATGTGAAACAAACAAAATCGTTGTTCCACAATCCTTCATATTTTGAATTCTTGCTTCACATTTTTCCTGAAAACGAAAATCACCAACAGAAAGTACTTCATCTACAATCAATATATCTGGTATTCCAATCGTTGCAATTGCAAATGCCAAACGTGATACCATTCCTGAGGAAAAGTTCTTTACTGGAACATCCATAAAATCTCTTAATTCAGAAAATTCCACAATATCTTCATATTGTTCTTCCATTTGAGCTCTTGTATATCCCAGTAAAGCACCATTTAAAAATACATTTTCTCTTGCAGTCAAATCCATATCAAATCCAGCTCCAAGCTCTATCAAAGGAGCAATATTCCCTTTTGAAATGACAGTTCCCTTGGTCGGTTTTAATACTCCTGCAATTACTTTTAACATGGTACTTTTTCCACTACCATTTAATCCGATTAAGCCAAGTGAATCTCCCTTTTTCACTTCAAAGGAAACATCCTTTAATGCCCAAAATTCATCATATGAAACTTGTTTTTTTATACTTTTAATTACATATTCCTTAAAGCTATCAAATTTTTCTGAAGCAAGATTAAACTTCATAGAAACATGTTCTACCTGTATCATTGTTTCACTTTCCATATTACTCTCCTAAATATTCAGTATAAATTCATCTTGATTCTTATAGAATACATACATCCCTAATACCAAAATGATAATCGATTCTATTATGCCTATTAATAAAGAAGAGAACGTTGGGACTGCGTTGTAAAACATAACATCCCGAAACATTTCTACGATATTTGTCAAAGGATTTAGACTTACAACAAGTCGTACTGGTTCTGGCAAAATAGACATTGGATAAATTACAGGTGTCAGATACATAAGCCCTGTCATAAACACTGAATACAAATGCATAATATCCCTGAACTTTACTGTCAATGCAGCCAATAACATTCCCATTCCCAAAGAAAACGTTACAATCATTGTTAATGGAAGCACTGCTAAAATCACTGTCCAATGCAGCTCTGCTCTCATGGCTACCATCACAAAAATAAGTGCTGTAAATGCTGCCATAAGATTAATAAAACTAGAAAAGACTCTAGATACTACAAATAAATATTTTGGTACATATACTTTTTTTATCAATGCCGCACTTCCTATAATAGAAGTCATAGAACTTGTTGTTGCATCATTGAAAAAATTAAAGATTACTTGTCCGCTTAAAAGATACAATGGAAAATTTTCTATATCGAATTTAAAAATACTAGAAAATACCACGGATAAAATAATCATCATAAACAATGGATTCAAAAGTGTCCATAAAACCCCGAGTACAGAGCGGCGGTATTTAATTTTTATATCTCGTGCCACCAGCTCTGATAAAAGAGGCTGAAATTTTCTAAAATTCTGAATATATCTTGCCACCGCACTTCTCCTAATTTACTTCTTCAATTCCTTAATTGTGCCCCACTTCTGATCTTTTTCAGAAATAATCAGCTCCATATCTTCTGGGATTGGCCATTCAATTCCAATATCTGGATCATTCCATGCCAATCCACCTTCATCATTTGGATGATAAAAATCTGTACATTTGTATGCAAACTCTGCTGATTCAGAAAGTACAACAAATCCATGTGCAAAATCTTTTGGAATAAAGAATTGCTTTTTGTTTTCTGCTGATAACAAAACTCCGTACCACTGTCCATAAGTTTTAGACCCTTTTCTCAAATCAACAGCCACATCAAAAACTTCTCCACTTACCACACGAACTAACTTATCTTGTGGATATTCAATTTGAAAATGCAATCCTCTAAGAACACCTCTTTTAGAGCTGGATTGATTATCTTGTACAAATTCCATATCAATACCAGCTTCCTTATAATCATTATAATTATAAGTTTCCATAAAATATCCTCTTTCATCTCCATATACAGCAGGAGTGATTACCTTTAATCCTTCAATATCACAAGTTTCTACTTTAATTTTACCCATTTTTCTTACCTCATTTCTAGTTCTGGTCAATATATTTTCCATCTAGGACATCTTTTAAATAACGTCCATATTGATTTTTAGAATATAACTCATATGCCTTTGAAAGTTGTTCCTTATCAATCCAACCATTATTATATGCAATTTCTTCTAAACAAGCAATTTTGCGATTTTGATGTGTTTCTACTGTTTTTACAAAGTTTGTAGCATCTACAAGTGATTCATGTGTTCCTGTATCTAACCATGTAAATCCTTGTCCAAGCAATGTTACATCCAAATTTCCTTTTTCTAAATAGATTCTATTTAAGTCTGTAATTTCCAATTCACCTCTTGCACTAGGCTGAATCTGTTTTGCATACTCTACTACATGATTGTCATAGAAATACAGCCCTGTTACAGCGTAATTTGACTTTGGACACTCTGGTTTTTCTTCCAAGGAAATTGCTTTCCCTTCTTCATTAAACTCTACAACTCCAAAACGTTCTGGATCGTCTACATAATACCCAAAAACGGTTGCTCCATTTTCCTTTGCAGCAGCTGCTTTTAATCTTTTCTTAAGTCCATGTCCATGGAATATATTATCTCCTAAAATCATCGCACAGCTATCGCCTTGTATAAATTCTTCTCCAAGCAAAAATGCCTGTGCCAATCCATCTGGTGATGGCTGTACCTTATAGCTTAACTGCACTCCAAATTGACTTCCGTCCCCCAATAACTCTTCAAATCGTGGAGTATCATCTGGTGTAGAAATAATTAAAATTTCTCGAATTCCTGCTTCCATCAAAATACTAAGTGGATAATAAATCATTGGCTTATCATAAATTGGAAGCAATTGCTTACTTGTTACCTGTGTTAATGGATATAGACGTGTTCCTGATCCCCCTGCTAAAATAATACCTTTCATGTTTGAATCCTCCTATTTTATAAAATCCTCATAACGCAAACTAGCAGTATCCTAAGATACTGCTTGTTCGGACTTCTTATTTATACATCTCTGCGTAATATTTTTGATAGTCACCACTTGTAACATTCTTCATCCATTCCTCATTCTCAAAGAACCATTTGATTGTAAGGCGAATTCCATCCTCAAACTTTGTTTCTGGATACCAGCCTACCTCTTCTTTAATCTTGTCGGGTGCAATCGCATAACGTCTGTCGTGACCTTTTCTGTCTTCTACATACGTAATCAGATTCTCACTCACCAATTCCTTCCTTGGATCTCCCTCTGGAAGCATCTCCTGCAGTGTATCTAAAATAATGTGGATAATCTGAATATTCTGTTTTTCATTATGTCCACCAATATTGTACGTTTCAAATAAGCGACCTTTTTCTTGTACCATGTCAATTCCTTTTGCATGGTCTTCTACGTACAACCAGTCACGAACATTTTTTCCATCTCCATACACTGGTAACTTTTTACCTTGTAGTGCATTGTTAATAATCAATGGAATCAACTTCTCTGGGAACTGATATGGTCCATAGTTATTGCTGCAATTTGTAATATTGGCTGGGAACTTATAAGTATCCATGTAAGACTTCACCAGCATATCAGAAGATGCCTTACTTGCTGAATAAGGACTATGTGGATCATAAGGAGTTGTTTCATAGAAATATTCTCCCTCTTCTTCTAAAGATCCATACACTTCATCTGTAGAAACATGTAAAAACTTCTTGTCCTCTTTAAATGTACCATCTGGAAGCTCCCATGCTGCCTTTGCTGCATTAAGCATTACCAAAGTACCTAGTACATTTGTCTTTACAAATACTTCTGGATTTCTGATACTTCTATCTACGTGACTCTCTGCTGCAAAGTGAACCACACGGTCAATATCATTCTCTTCGAAAATCTTCTGAATCGCTTCAGAATCACAAATGTCTGCTTTTACAAATGTATAATTTTCTCTATCTTCTACTTCTTTTAAATTTTCTAAATTTCCCGCATATGTCAACTTATCTACATTGATAATGCGTATTTCATTATCATATTTTTTAAACATATAATGAATGTAGTTTGATCCAATAAATCCAGCACCACCTGTTACTAAATACGTTCTCATCTCATTCATCCTCCAAATATATTCTTGTCGATTATACCATCAATCCTTTTGAATTGCAAGTTTCTTACTTACTCTTCATAATTTGAATCATATCTACAATGTCATACCCATAGTTTTGTGCAGTTGCCCAACCTTTTCCATATGGATTTTCCTTAATTCCCAGCCACTCTACATATGGTGCTGTATTTCTTGTTACAAGATGGAATCTTGGATCCACACAGACGTTTTTCAAAGCATCATTAGAGCCGTATGCCTTCAAATGTTGTATTTGAGCACGTACTCCTGTCCTTACATCTTTAAAAGATGCTGCCTGACCGTTAGAGTTTCCCTCCAAAGCTCCCAAGCCAGCAAAATTATACTGCCCAATATTTACAATTCCGCCAAACTTTAACCATCCTGTTTCTTTCATTGCCTGTGCAAAAGCAACCTCTGCTCGAACGCCCTCAGCAACAGCTTCTTCATAATAAATCTTACAAAATTCCTGTATTGTAGATGCTCCACCTTTTGCCAATGCAGCAGATGGATATGTAAAACCACTGCTCTGATAGTATCGTACCATTTGTTCCACACTTGTGGTAGTCTGACCCATAATTGTATAATACTCGACTGCCTGCAATACCTGTGTTGTACCACCTAGGAAACTTTGGATTCCATTTCCATCGACTAAATAAGCATGTACATTTAAGATACCAAGATTTGTTTTATGATTTGATGCTTTTACTGTAAGACGATAGCTTCCATCTCCCTGACGGCTTGCAGTATACCAACGAATATCACTTTGGTTATTTGCTCCCCATACTGGGATTTGTATACTTTTCACTCCAGCTTTTGCTGAAACATTTCTCACTACAACATCAAATGTTCCTTTGGATTGATTGTAGTTTTCAATTGCTAATTTTCCAGATGGTTTAGAAACAGTAAATGTAGTATTTCCAATTAATTGCTGACGTCCATTCACATTTGCATATACATGCACCTGATATTTTCCAGTTGTCTTATGTTTGGAAATCTGAACGGCAGCACTCCAATCACCAAATAGACTTTTCTTTCCAGAATACCAAACAATATCATCTTGTCCTTTTTCTTCGCTCCAAGTTGCAAATTGAACATTCGTCACACTTCCTAAAACACTAGGATTTTCAACTTTCAAGGAGTATACTTGCTCTTTCCCATCTGCGTTTGTAGCTGATACTACTGCCTTTGGCGTTGTTACATTCAATGTAGTATTTGCAACCAAGGTCATCACTTTATTATTTCCAGTCACATAAACATGAATATTGTATTTCCCAACATTTCCTTTGTGATTAGAGATTTTCACGGATATTTTGTATGTTCCATTGCTTTGTTTTTTTGCATCATACCAAACAATATCACTCTGGTTACTCTTACTCCATACTGGTACCTGCACTTTCTCTATTCCAGATTTTGCCGATACCTTACTTATAACAATATCAAAAGTTCCTTTTGATTGATTATAATTTTCTACTTTAACAGTTCCACTTTGTTTCGATACAACAAAAGTAGTATTTCCTACAAATTTTTGTTTTCCACCTATGATTGCATATACGTGTACCTGATACACTCCAGCCGATTTATGTTTAGATATCTGTGCTGTTGCAGACCAACTTCCCGAACTATTTTTCTTTCCATCGTACCAGATAATATCATCTTGTCCGTTTTCCTCACTCCAAGTTGCAAATTGAACTTTTGTCACATTTCCTAATGTATTTGCATTATTTAACGTTAGGGTGTATTCTTTTTCATCCCCTCGCTTATCTTCAACTACTACAGAAGCCTTCACTGTATCAATTTTTTGTGTAATTGCAGCCACAAGAGTTTGTACACCATTTCCACCAGTAATATAGACATGTCCTGTATAAATGCCTGTATTTTTTCCATGATTAGCTGAACTTACCGTAACCTTATATGTTCCATTTCCCTGTGCTACGGCATCATACCATTTTATATCACTTTGGTCAGTTCTGCTCCATACAGGAACCTGTACCTTTGCTACGCCCGAAGGAGCTTGTATTCCTGATACAATAACCTCAAATGTTCCCTTGCTTGCCTGATAATTCGAAACGACAGCTTTCGCAGTAATTGCTGATACTTTAAATGTTGTATTTGTTAAAAATTGCTGTGTACCATTTGACAATGTTGCATATGCATGTACCTGATATGTTCCAGCACTCTTATAATCATTAATATTTACTGTAGCTTCCCAAATTCCTGAAGAAGTCTGCGCTGCTTGTATCCAGCGAATATCGCTTTGATTGCTTTTACTCCATACTGGAAATTGTACTGTTTTTACCACATCTGGCATATCTGCAAATTTCAGCTGCAATTTATATTGTTTCTCAGCTCCATTTACAGAGTTTACTGCTATGGAAGACGTTGTATTTGTAGAAATTTTAAATGTCGTATTTGTCAAAAGCTTTGTAGATGTTGAGTTATACACATGAACTTGATAAACACCCTTAGAGTTTTTGAAATTTTTCACATCAAATGAAATATTTCCACTACTTCCATTGACACGATACCATCTCAAATCATCCTGTCCGTTTACGTCACTCCAAATCGCAACATTTGCCCCACTTCCGATTCCTGAAAGAGCTATTTGAGCTGTTCCCGTAAAATCATTCTTGTTATTTATAGAAACCTTTGGAGTTCCATTATTCTTTGTAAATCCATATGTAGCAGCGATTCCTGCTGCATCAGCTTCTCCAAGTTGCTTTAAGAAACTTTCATTTTTCAGTTTTGCTGCGTCTGTAGAACTATCCAAAAATGCATGTTCTACAATGATACCTGTCATACCATACTGTTTTGCTAAATAATTGGTTGTATAGTAGTCATCAACATTTCCCTTAGAATCTGTTTCCCCTGTAGTGCCATTGCGAATCTTCGCACCACGGTTTTTCAAGCCTAATGATTCCAATTGCTTTAGAATCTGTTCTGCTAATTTTTTTCCATCCTGACTGATTGACTCATTATAACTTTTATTTGGGTAATAAACCTCTGCTCCTGCACCACCACCTGTATTAAAGTGTATATCTACAAAAACAGTAGCACCCAAGCTAGCAGCATCCTTTACCCTTTGATTCAAACAATATCCTGTAGTCTGTCCTGGATACTTGCATGCAAGCGAACTTCTATCCAAATAAACTGTAACACCATCGTATTTTTCTAAGGCTTCCTTTGCATACTGTGCAACCTTAAATGTAAGCTCCTCTTCTTTTAATCCATTGCCTCTTGCACCTATATGCGTACTATCATGACCAGCACAAATGACAACAATTGTTTCGCCTGCACGAGAGTGAAGAGCGGCTGGAGATTCTCCATGTGCATCAACCAATGCATCTGCCACTGTTTCTTCAATTTCCTCCGTATTTCCTGTTACCTCTACACTTTCTCCACTTTCATCCAAAGTATATACTGTAACTTCTGGAACCTCTTCCACTGCTTCTGTTTGCTCTTCTTTTGGTTCTGTTGTTACAACATAGCCAGCTTCAATTTCTTCTTCAGCAAATTCAACCGTCTGTTCCACACCAGCAATTGTATAACGAAGAGAATCTAATACATACTGATCCCCTACACTTCCCTCTGGATATTCTATGGTGAACAATACGGCATTGTTTACTACTGAGGAAGCTAAAACCTCAAAAGCCTCTCCTGTACTCATGGAAGAATACTGTAAGCTTGCCGCTTCTAACAATACTTGTTCGTCATGAAATCCTATGGCAATATACTGTGTTTCAGGAATATGAATTGTAGCCTCATCTACATATACAT
>JAHLFA010000111.1 GCA_018883985.1 Candidatus Ruminococcus intestinipullorum
ATTGTATATGAGGGAATCCACCAGACATTGTTAGAGCCAGAGTTAATTCCACAAGTGGAGGTTCCAAGTCCTCCAAAAGTACAAAGTCCGTTTCTCTTGAAACCAAAAGAACCAGAGGTGTTAGATGAAGCATATTTCATGCAAAAGATGAAAGAAAGGGTACATTCTTATCACAATCGCTCTTCTTCTGCTGAAGTATCGAATCAACATGAAATATTTAAACCTCAAAAGCAAGTGGAACGGATTAAGGAAACGATCAATCAAGTGAAAGAGTCTGAAGTATATGCAACGCAGATGGATTTATTTGAGGAGCAGCTTTTAAAGCGTGAGGTAAAAGCCGAATACCGTTTAATCGGACAAGTATTTGAAACGTATTGGTTAGTGGAATTTCAAAGTCATTTATATATTATTGACCAGCATGCAGCTCATGAAAGAGTTTTGTATGAACGAACAATAAAGGAAATGAAAAATCGAGAGTTTACTTCCCAATATTTAAGTCCACCGATTATTTTGAGCTTATCCATGAAGGAAGCCGATGTGTTAAAAACACATATGGAACGCTTTACAAAATTGGGATTTGAGATTGAGCCTTTTGGTGGAGAAGAATATGCAGTACGTGCGATTCCAGATAATTTATTTGGCATTGCAAAGAAAGAACTTCTAATTGAAATGTTGGATGAACTGGCAGAGGGAATTCATACGGCAGTACGACCAGAGGCTATGGATGAAAAAATAGCTTCCATGTCTTGTAAGGCGGCTGTAAAGGGCAATGCTAAGTTATCTGTACAGGAAGTAGATGCATTGATTGGGGAGTTACTTTTATTAGAAAATCCGTATCATTGTCCACATGGAAGACCTACGATTATTAAAATGAGCAGAAAAGAATTGGAAAAGAAGTTTAAGAGGATAGTGTAGATATGAAGAAACCATTGATTATATTGACTGGTCCCACAGCAGTAGGAAAAACAGCAGCCTCAATTGGATTGGCAAAGGCAATTGGAGGGGAAATAGTGTCAGCAGATTCCATGCAGGTGTATCGTGGAATGGATATTGGCTCTGCAAAGATTCGGACAGAGGAAATGCAGGGAGTACCACACCACTTAATTGATGTGTTAGATCCAAGAGAAGAATTTCATGTGGTACGCTTTCAGCAAATGGCAAAAAAAGCAATTTCTGAAATCTATGAGAGAGGACATATTCCTATTCTTGTAGGAGGAACGGGATTTTATATACAGGCTTTGTTGTACGATATTGATTTTACAGAAAATGATGCAGATGCTTCTTATCGAAAAGAACTTGAGAAAATTGCAGAAGAAAAAGGGGATTTTTATTTACATGAAATGCTGCGAAAGGTAGATGAAAAATCTGCACAAGAGATTCATCCTCATAATAGAAAACGAGTGATTCGAGCATTGGAATATTACCATCAAACGGGAGAACAAATTTCCAAGCATAATGAAATCGAACGACAAAAAGAAACTGCATATCAATCCGTATATTTTGTACTAAACGATCAAAGAGAACGTTTGTATAAACGAATTAACCAAAGAGTGGATCAAATGATACAGGAGGGATTGGTAGAAGAGGTTCAAAGATTAAAAGACCAAGGGTATACGAGAGATTTGGTTTCTATGCAAGGAATTGGCTATAAAGAAATTTTGGCTTATTTGGATGGAGAATGTTCACTAGAGGATGCCATAGAAATGGTAAAACGTGATACAAGACATTTTGCAAAAAGGCAGATTACATGGTTTAAGAGAGAAAGAGATGTTTTTTGGATATCAAAGCCAGATTATGGATATGAAGATGAAAAGATTTTAGAAGTGATGTTAGATACTATAAGGAGTAGATTTATGAATATAGAAAAAATGTATGAAACGCTTGGAATTTCTAAAGAAGTATATGAATTTGGAAACAGGGTAGAAAAAGAGTTAAAACCTAGATTTCAGAAAATGGATGAAATTGCACAATATAATCAATTGAAGGTTTTACATGCAATGCAAGAGAATCATGTAAATGAAGCATGTTTTCACTATGTTTCTGGATATGGGTACAATGATATGGGGCGAGATGTGTTGGAGAAGGTATATGCAAGTACTTTTCATACAGAAGCTGCTTTGGTACGTCCACAAATTACATGTGGAACGCATGCACTTGCATTAGCACTTTCTGCAAATTTGCGTCCTGGAGATGAATTGCTCTCTCCAGTTGGAAAGCCTTACGATACTTTAGAGGAAGTAATCGGTATTCGTCCATCAAAAGGTTCTTTAGCAGAGTATGGGATTACGTATCGACAAGTAGAACTCTTAGAGGATGGATATTTTGATTATCCAGCAATTAAAGAGGCAATTCATGAGAAAACAAAGATGGTAACTATACAACGTTCTAAGGGATATCAAACACGACCAAGCTATTCGGTTAAGGAAATTGGTGAATTGATTGCATTTATTAAAAATATTCGTCCTGACATTATCTGCATGGTAGATAATTGTTATGGGGAGTTTGTAGAGGTTACAGAACCAAGTGACGTTGGAGCAGACTTAATTGTGGGATCTTTGATTAAAAATCCAGGGGGAGGATTGGCTCCAATTGGAGGCTATATAGCTGGACGAGAAGATTTGATTGAAAATTGTGCTTATCGTTTAACTTCTCCAGGATTGGGGAAAGAGGTTGGAGCATCCTTGGGGGTTATGCAGTCTTTTTATCAGGGATTTTTCTTAGCACCTACGGTTGTAAGCAGTGCAGTAAAAGCGGCTGTTTTTGCTGCAAATATTTATGAAAGATTGGGGTATGGAGTAATTCCAAATGGCAAAGAAGAGCGACACGACATTATTCAGGCAGTAGAGCTTGGAACACCAGAGGGGGTTATTGCATTTTGTCAAGGAATTCAGGCAGCAGCACCAGTGGATAGTTATGTAAGTCCAGAGCCTTGGGCAATGCCTGGATATGACAGTGATGTTATTATGGCAGCAGGTGCATTTGTGCAAGGTTCTTCTATTGAATTAAGTGCAGATGGACCAATTAAGCCTCCATATGCCGTATATTTTCAGGGAGGACTCACTTGGGCCCACGCAAGATTTGGAATTTTGAAATCACTGCAGGCTCTCATAGATGCAGGTGTAGTACATGTTTCAAAACTTTTGGAAATTTAAGGTTTAAGGAGAAAACGAATGAGAGAAATTGTTGTAATTGGTGGAGGAGCTGCTGGGATGATGGCAGCGATTACTGCGGCCACAAAAGGTGGAAAGGTTACAATTTTAGAACAAAAGGAAAGAGTTGGAAAAAAGATTCTCTCTACAGGGAACGGAAGATGTAATTTTACAAATATCCAGCAAGACCCTGCCTGTTATCGAAGTGAGAACTTGGAATTTCCATGGGGGATTATTGAGCAATTTCCCGCGCAAGAAACGATTGCATTTTTCTTACAGCTTGGCATATATTCTAAAAATAAAAATGGATATATGTATCCGTATTCAGAACAAGCATCTGCTATTTTAGATGTATTAAGGCTTGAATTAGAACGTCTTCATATTGAAATATTAACAGAGGTAAAGTGTGAGGAAATTGTACAAAAACGAGATGGATTTTTACTCTTAACTAATCAAGGGAAGATAAGGGCAAAACGTGTGATTTTAGCAACAGGTTCCAAGGCCGCACCAGTAACAGGCTCTGATGGTTCAGGGTATACTCTGGCAAAAAAATTAGGGCATCAGATTCTGCCAGTCTTACCTGCATTGGTTCAACTTCGGTGTAAGGAAAATTTTTATAAAGGGATTGCAGGAGTACGCATACAAGGGGAAGTATCTTTATTGGTAGATGGGGTTTGTGTAGCCAAAGACAAAGGAGAAATTCAATTGACAGGTTATGGGATTTCTGGAATTCCAGTTTTTCAAGTGAGCCGTTTTGCTGCCATTGGTTTATGGAAAAAAAAGGAAGTAACAGCAGTTTTGAATTTTATGCCAGATTTTACAAAATCACAATTTCTTGCATTTTTGAAAAATCGAGTTTCCATGCGACCTGAAAAAACTATGGAAGATTTTTTGACAGGAATATTCCATAAAAAGCTTTCTACACTGTGGCTTAAAATGTGTAGGATTCAAAAAGAGCAAGTTGTGTCTACCTTATCAGAAATACAACTAGAGGCATTGGCACATTTGATACAGAATTTTTCTGTTTGTGTAGAGTCTACAAATTCTTATGAACAAGCACAGATTTGTTGTGGTGGGGTTTCGACAAGGGAAGTGAATCCAAAAACATTAGAATCATTGTATGTTTCTGGGCTTTATTTTGCTGGAGAAATTTTAGATGTAGATGGAATGTGTGGAGGGTATAATCTTCAGTGGGCATGGTCTAGTGGCTATGTTGCTGGGAGGGAAGCTGCTCTAAAGTAAATTAGTTTCAAAGAATGGAAAAAGGCGATGTACTCTTTCTATATAAAGGGAACATCGTCTTTTTGTGTTTGTGTAATAAGGTTCTAAGTCAATAGTTGTGGCAGATATATGGAACTGTTATAATATAGGGTAAAGAAAGCGACAAATTGGAAGTTAAGGAGAAAATCATTATGGAATATGGAATTATATTTTTTGTGATAATTGGTGTTTATTTAATTTTTATTGAAATTGATAAGTTAAAAAAGCAAGTCAAATCTCAGCAAAAGCAGATTGATACTTTGTGTAAACAGACAGGAAATGTACAATTAGCAACATATTATTTATCAGAAGATGATAAAGAATATATTCTTCATCTTAAAAATAGCGGTAAGGAAACAGAGGCTGTAAAAAGAGTAATAGACGTGACTTCTATGGATTTGGTACAAGCAAAACAATATGTTGATACACTATAAATGCATATTTATGGAGGAAATTTATGATACGAATTAACCAATTTAAATTAAAAATAGGTCATAATAATGAAGAATTGAAAAAAAAGCTACTTCGTGAACTTAAAATTCGCCCAGAAGAGCTTTTGTCTTATAAAATACGGAAACGTTCGATTGATGCACGTAAAAAGCCAGAGCTTTATTTTGTGTATACAATAGACATAGAAACAACAAAGGAAAAGCAGATATTAAAGCAGAAAAAGAACAATATTCAGCCTATAAATGAGGTAAAATACCAAATACCAAAAAGACAGAAAACTTCTCCTAGAAAACGTCCTGTTGTGATAGGAAGTGGACCAGCAGGTTTATTCTGTACTTATTTGTTGGCATTGGCAGGATATGCACCGATTCTTTTAGAGCGAGGCACTCCTGTGGAAGAAAGAATAAAAGATGTGGAAGAATTTTGGAAAACTGGGATGTTAAAAAAGAACTCCAACGTTCAGTTTGGGGAAGGTGGTGCTGGCACATTTTCAGATGGAAAATTGAATACACTTGTGAAAGATAGTTCAGGAAGAAATACATTTGTTTTGGAAACACTTGTCAAATTTGGTGCATCTAAAGAAATTTTGTATGAGCAAAAGCCGCATATAGGAACAGATATTTTAATTGACGTTGTTCAAAATATGCGAAGTGCAATGTTAGAGTTAGGAGCCGAAGTACGTTTCCATAGTCAGGTGACAGATGTTGTATTTGAATACACAGATTCAGGATATGAAAAAGAGAGGAGAATCTGTGGTGTTATCATCAATGGGGAAGAAAAGCTCGATACAGATACAGTAGTTCTTGCCATTGGACACAGTGCCAGAGATACCTTTGAAATGCTGTATGAAAAAGAGCTTGAAATTCAAGCAAAATCTTTTGCTGTTGGTGTACGAGTAGAGCATCCACAAAAGAAAATTAATTTATCTCAATATGGAAGTGAAGAAGTAGAGGGGCTTTCGGCAGCTCCATACAAGTTGACTGAAAAATTAGAGAATGGAAGAGGTATATATTCGTTTTGTATGTGTCCAGGAGGATATGTTGTAAATGCGTCCTCAGAGGAACATTGTTTAGCTATCAATGGAATGAGTTATTCCAAACGAGATGGAGAAAATGCAAATAGTGCAATTATTGTGACAGTTACACCAGAGGATTTTGGCAGTTTACATCCACTAGCAGGTATTGCATTTCAAAGAGAATTAGAGCGAAAGGCTTATGAAGTAGGAAATGGAAAAATTCCAGTTCAAAGATATGAGGACTTTTGTGAAAATAGAGCCTCTTCATCTTTTGGGAGTGTTTCACCTCAGATGAAAGGAGAATTTGTATTTGGAAATGTAAGAAGTATTTTTCCAGAGGTTTTAGCAGAATCTATACAAGAGGGAATCCAAAAATTTGGAAAGAAAATCCAAGGTTTTGCAGACAAAGATACATTACTTTCTGGAGTGGAAAGTAGAACCTCTTCTCCAGTTCGTATTCCAAGGGATCAGCAGATGGAAGGGGTTATAGCAGGACTTTATCCTTGTGGAGAAGGAGCTGGATATGCAGGTGGAATCACCTCCGCTGCTATGGATGGACTCAAAGTTGCAGAAGCCATTATTCAAAAGTATCAAATACAGGACACAGAAACTTCATAAAAAATTAAGAGTAGAATCTCTATACATGATTTTTAAATTATGCTAAAATAAATCATTGTATTGTTATGTCATCATGGATTTTATTATGAAGAAAGAAAATAGGATTAGTGAGTTATCTTTTGAAGAACGTCCTTATGAGAGATGTGAACGCTTTGGTGCAAGTAATTTAACGAATACAGAATTACTTGCTGTTTTGTTGCGTACAGGTACACGGGGAGAGAATGCACTTCAATTAGCAGAAAAGATTTTATATCCAGTATTTTCTCAAAAAGGTATTTTAAATCTACATCAGTGGAATTATGAGCAGTTAAGAAAGATAAAAGGGATTGGTAAAGTGAAGGCGATTCAAATATTATGTTTGTCTGAGCTTACGAAACGTCTTGCTAAGGCAACTGCACAGGAAGGCTTGAATTTTTCCACACCAGCATCGATTGCAAAGTATTACATGGAAGATTTAAGACATGCTACCCAAGAACAGATGAAATTGTTGATGCTCAATACAAAGGCAAGATTGATAGGAGAAACAGATATTTCAAAAGGTACGGTCAATGCAACGGTTATATCTCCTCGAGAATTATTTCTAGAAGCATTGCAGAAGAATGCAGTATCTATTATTTTGATGCATAATCATCCAAGTGGGGATCCTACTCCAAGCAGAGAAGATGTGCTTTTGACAAAGCGAGTACAAGAAGCAGGAGAATTAATTGGAATAGAACTGTTAGATCATATTATTATTGGGAATAATTGTTATATCAGTCTTAAGGAAAAAGGGTTTATTAAATAGCAGAATATAAGGGGACAAAGATACATGTTCAGGAATATATATGGGCTGGATTTAGGTACGTATGAAGTAAAGATTTACAATAAGAGAAAAGATAAGATAGTAAAAGAGAAGAATGTGATTGCTATGAGAGATAGGAAACATGTTTTTTCAGTAGGAGATGACGCATACGAGATGTATGAGAAAGCTCCTGAGAATATTCATGTTGTATTTCCTATGAATAATGGAGTAATTGCACATTTTAATGATATGCAGTATCTGTTGCAATATTTATTAGCAAAAGAACCCCAGGGAATTGGAAGAGCCAATTATGTTGTTGCCGTTCCAACAGATGTTACAGAGGTAGAGAAACGTGCATTTTATGACTTGGTATTTCATTCTGCTGCAAAGGCAAAGTCTGTTCAAATTGTAGAACGAGGCATTGCAGATGCGATTGGCCTTGGCCTTGATATTCGCAGTGAACAAGGAATCTTCATTGCGAATTTTGGAGGAGGCACAACGGAACTTTCTGTAATTTCTTCAGGGGGTATGGTTATGAATCGTCTTATCCAAATTGGAGGGATGCATTTTGATGAAGCAATTGTAAATCGGGTTCGTCATAACCGTGACTTTTTAATTGGTCGTTTAACAGCAGAAAATCTTTGTAGAAGATTTGGTGTATTTGATGAGGCGGCTGACGCAGAACTTACTGTGGCAGGGCGAAGTTTAATCAATGGAGTTCCACAGCAAAAAAGTATACCAATTGGAATTGTACGTGCATCGATAAAGGAGCAGCTAGAAGAATGTGTAAGGGCAATTCGTAGTATGATTGAAAGAACTCCCCCAGATGTTAGAAGAGGAATTTTGTCAACAGGCATTTATATAACAGGTGGATTGGCTAATTTAAAGGGATTGACTACGTATTTAGAGGAAACGCTGCATTTACCAGTGATAACCAAGCAGGATCCAGAATTATGTGCTGTTTCAGGTCTTAGGAAAATTATTTCAGATAAAAATTACCGAAATTTAACATATTCTATGTTAGATGAGGATTATAGGTGGTTAAGATAATATGAAGAAAAAGAATCAGACATCCGCAACAAATAAATATTGGTTGTTATTACTAAGTATCCTATGTGTTCTTTTAATGGTACTATCTGTATTTGCAGAGGAAATTCGAGGGCCTTTGAAAGGAATTGCAAGTGTTACAGTAATTCCTATGCAAAAGGGAATAAATCAAATAGGAATATGGATTGGGGATTTTAGTGAAAATTTTGAAACTTTAGATCAGTTAAAGAGTGAGAATGAAAAACTGCAAGAGCAGGTAGAGCAGTTGGTTGTAGAAAATAGTAATCTACAGGAAGAAAAGTATGAATTAGAACGATTGCAGGCGTTGTATAAGTTGGATCAAAACTATGCAGATTATCCAAAGGTTGGAGCCCGTGTTATTGGAAAAGATTCGGGAAATTGGTTTAGTACATTTACGATAGATAAGGGAACGAATGATGGCGTAAAAGAGGGACAAAATGTCCTCGCTGGAAGTGGATTGGTTGGAATCGTAACACAAGCGGGGCCAACTTGGGCAACAGTACGCTCTATTATAGATGATGCAAGTAATATTAGTGGAATGGCTTTATCTACTTCAGATAAGTGTATCGTTAGCGGAGATTTATCTTTGATGAGTGAAGGGAAACTTCGTTTTGAGCAGATGGAAAATAACGATAGTGAAGTTGAAGTAGGAGAGCAAATTGTAACGTCATATATAAGTGATAAGTATTTGCAAGGATTGTTAATCGGATATATAAGTGAGGTTAATATTGATGCAAATAATCTGACACGCTCAGGATACATTACTCCCGTTGTAGATTTTAAAAATTTACAAGAGGTATTAGTAATTACTACTACAAAGGGAGAGATTACAGGTACAGATAAGACAGAATAATGATGACTATGGAAGGGGGAGTACAGGAGTGAAGGTTGTAAAGATAAAGAGAATGCTCATGACTGTGTTTTTAATTTTGATTTGTTATTTATTACAATGTACTGTATTTCCAGCATTGGCATTGGCTTCAATTAAACCAAATTTGATGATTATTTTAACCGCTTCTTTTGGTTTTATGCGAGGAAGCAGAACAGGAATGTTAGTAGGGTTCTTTTCTGGATTATTGATTGATATTCAATTTGGAAATATATTGGGATTTTATGCATTGATTTACATGCTTATTGGATATTTTAATGGATTGTTTCAACAAATGTATTTTGATGAAGATATTAAGTTTCCATTGATTCTGATTGGAATTAGCGAGTTTATGTATGGATTAATTATTTATTTTTTCATGTTCATGTTACGAAGTGAATTTAATTTTCCATATTATTTTATGCATATTATTGTTCCAGAATTAATCTATACGATGTTAATTACTTTAGGAATTTATCCTCTTATTTTATTTATGAACCATAAATTGGAAGCAGAAGAAAAAAGGAGTGCAAGTAAATTTGTTTGATAAAATCAAAAGACTATTTTCTCATATTTTCAATACAAGACTTTATGTGCTAATTATTGTATTTTTTATTCTCTTTGCAATTTTAACAAGTAGGCTTTTCTATTTGCAAATTGTGAAAGGGGATTATTATTTAAACAATTATACCCTTCAAATTAAAAAAACGAGGGAAATATCAGGAACTAGAGGGAATATTTATGATAGAAATGGAAATTTATTAGCATATAATGAATTAGCATATTCTGTAACTTTTGAAGATAATATTCCAAATGGACAGAAGAAAAATGAGACGATCAATGGAATTTTAGAACGAGTGATTGAAATAGTGGAAAAGCACGATGATTCCATTATTAATAGCTTTGGTATCGTGTTAGATTCAGCAGGGAATTACGAATTCACACAGCCAAATGAAACGCAGAGACTTCGATTTGTAGCAGATGTATATGGGCAGGCTGAAATTGAAAAGTTGACACAAGAGCAAAGAACACAATCTGCCGAAGAGATTATACATTATTTATGTACAGACAAACTTTACGGATATGGGATTGATGATAAGAATTTAGATAAGGCTCATGTTTTAAAGTTAGTAACACTTCGCTATGCAATTGGGTTAAACAGTTTTCAAAAATATATTCCAACTACACTGGCATCAGATGTAAGTGATGAAACAGTAGCTGCCATTATGGAAAATCTGGACCAGATGGAGGGGGTAGATATTGCTGAGGATTCTCTTAGACGTTACACAGACAGCAAATATTTTGCTTCCATTATCGGATATACGGGAAAAATTTCACAGGAAGAGTATGACCAGTTAGATGAGGAACAGAAAGAAAGATATTCTCTAACAGATATCGTAGGTAAGTCAGGCTTAGAGCAAACGATGGATAGTGTTCTTCAAGGAACAAAAGGAGAAATCACATATTATGTTGACAGCGTTGGAAAGGTTACCGATACGGTTAGTAAAAAGGATGTTGGAGCAGGAAATGATGTATATCTAACAATAGATAAGGATTTGCAAATACAAACATATAAGCTGCTGGAAGAAAAATTGGCAGGTATCTTGTTGGCAAAATTGCAAAATGTTCTGAATTATGACCCAGCTACGGCAGATGATCCTAGTGAGATAATTATCCCTGTTGGGGATGCGTATAATGCTTTTATTGCAAATGAGATTTTAGATGAAACGCATTTTAATGCGGAGGATGCAAAGCCAGTAGAAAAAGCAGTATACCAAATTTTTGAAAACAGGAAAGCAGAGGTTATTCAAGCTTTGTTAAATGAGCTAAATGACCCAAATGCGAAAGCATATCAAGAGCTTTCAAAAGAAATGCAAGCTTATATGGATTATTTATCCATTAATGTTTTATTAAAAGATACACAAATTTTAAACAGCGATGTTATTGATAAAAATGATGAAACATATATTGCATGGACGAATGAGGAATCAATTAGCTTATATCAATATTTAAATTACGCAATTTCAAAAAATTGGATTGATACTTCTAAGCTATCAGAAAATATTTCTGAGCAAAAATATTCAAATTCAGAAGAAATATTTCGTGGAATTTTGCAACTTTTACAAGAATATATGCAATCGGATACAGACTTCGACAAACTTCTCTACAAATATCTTATAAAATCAGGTCGTATCAGTGGTGCTCAGATTTGTGCAATGGCATATGAGCAAGGTGTGATTCCAATGGACGAACAGGCATATCAAGGATTATGTAGTGGCAGTATCGATGCATATGCTTGGTTGTATCAAAAAATTCAGAAATTAGAGATTACACCAGGGCAACTTGCTCTTGAGCCATGTACTGGTTCGGCCGTAGTAAGTGATCCAAATACAGGAGAGGTTTTAGCGTGTGTATCCTACCCAGGATATGATAATAATCGTTTATCGAATACGATGGATTCAAAATATTATAATCAACTGGCAACAGGGTTATCTAGACCATTTTATAATAATGCCACACAGGAAACTACAGCTCCAGGATCAACCTATAAGATGATTTCATCCATAGCGGCACTTACAGAAGGAATTGTGGATGGTTCTTCTACATTTTATTGTACAGGAGAATTTGATAAGGTTACACCAAGTCCTAAATGTTGGATTTACCCAATGGGACATGGTTCTATGAATGTAGTTACTGCATTGCAGCATTCATGTAATGATTATTTCTATAATGTGGGATATGAATTGGGAATGAATGGAAATACTTATGATAGTGATAAGGGAACAGATACTCTTGCGAAATATGCACAAGAGTTTGGTTTGAATGAAAAATCAGGATTGGAAATTCCTGAATCAGAACCCAAAATATCAGATGAATATTCAATTCAAAGTGCAATTGGACAAGGAAACAACAATTTTACTGTGAGTCAATTAAATCGATATGTATCAGCAGTTGCAACGAGAGGGACGGTTCATAAATTAACTCTTCTGGATAAGACAACAGATGTAAATGGAAAAATTATTAAAGAATATGAACCACAAGTAACCAATACAATCGAGGGTATTAGTGATCAAACATGGAATTTAGTGCATCAAGGAATGATTGCGATGATTCAAAATTCCGCAACATTTAATAATCTAGAAATATCTATGGCAGGAAAAACTGGTACGGCAGAGCAAAGTAGTCTACATCCTGATCATGTGCTATTTGTTGGGTTTGCTCCAGCAGAAGCACCAGAAATTGCGATTGCAATTCGTATTGCAAACGGTTATAGCTCCACATACACATCTGAAATAGGAAGAGATATTGTAAGAAGCTATTTCCATCTTGCTGAATCAAATGAGCTTGTTACAGGATCTGCTGCAAGTTTGGGAACCGTAGTATCAGGCGATTAATAAGACCCAATGAAAATTAGGTCGTAGGAGGAAAACAGATATGGGAGAAGTAATAGTCGTTACATCAGGAAAAGGCGGAGTTGGAAAAACAACTACGACAGCGAATATTGGAATAGGATTGGCTCAGTTAGATAAAAAGGTTGTGGTGATTGATACGGATTTAGGACTTCGTAATTTAGACGTTGTCATGGGTCTTGAAAATCGAATTGTTTATAATTTAGTAGATGTAATAGCAGGAAATTGCAGATTGAAGCAAGCATTAATTCGAGATAAGCGTTTCCCAGAGATGTATTTGC
>JAHLFA010000112.1 GCA_018883985.1 Candidatus Ruminococcus intestinipullorum
ATTACTGTGGGTACAATTGTGGGATTTATTCAATTGCTTAATTATATTGTTTGGCCGTTTACGGAATTAATGCCACTTCTAGGAGAGCTCCAGAATGGAAAGGCAGCTCGCAATAGGATTAGAGAAATTGAGGAGCTGCCATGTGAAGAGGAAGAAAAGGATATTGAGATTAACAGAGAAAAGATGGTACTGAAGGTTCAGAACGTATCATTTTCTTATGGAGAAGACGATATTCTGAAAAATCTCAATTTGGAACTGCAAAGAGGAATGTTTGTTGGAATTGTCGGCTCGAGTGGATGTGGAAAAAGTACATTTATGCAGTTGTTGATGAATTTGTATAAGCCGACCTGTGGAGAAATCTATTTGACGGACGGAGACAGACGTGTAGATGGAACTTCTATCAGAAAATACATATCCTATGTACCACAGGATCATATGCTGATTAGTGGAACAGTGGCAGAGAATATTGCCTATGGTAAAGAATATGTTGAAATGGATAAGGTGATTTCAGCAGCAAAAAGAGCAGGTATTCACGAATATATCTGTACGCTGCCAGAACAGTATGAAACGTATGTAAAGGAAAAAGGAGCAAACTTTTCATTTGGTCAGGCACAGCGTATTGCGATAGCCCGTGCAATTTATAAGGATTCTCCGATTATGATTCTGGATGAGCCTACTGCATCTTTAGATACAGTGTCAAAACAGATTGTTATTGAAACGCTGAAAAAGGAATCCGAGAGTAGGCTTTGTATGATGGTATGCCATGACCAGACAGAAAATACGGAAATATTTGATCGAATTATTTCTTTTTAAAGATGCTTAGATAGCTATAAGTAGGGAGGTGTGTGACTCATTGAGACACATACCTCCCTACTTTGTGCATTGTTATTTTATCACCTGATTCTTATTTCGCCATTCTCTAGGCGATATTCCATATACATTTTTAAAAGCTCTTGAGAAATGCAACTGGTTTGGATAGCCGACAGCATTTCCGATGTCATTGATGGACAGTGTAGTTAGTTTCAGTAATTCTGAAGCTTTGGTCATGCGATAGTTCAGTAGGAACTGCTGGGGGGATTGTCCTACGGTGTCTTTGAAGATTCGGCCGAAATAGGTTCGATTTAGTCCACAGAAGGCGGCGAGGCTTTCGATGGCTATATCATTCTGAAAATTCTGTTCTATATAATTTAATGCTTCTTTGATGTAAAAATCACGCATTCGCCCATCTGCGGATATTTTTATAGATGCTACAGATCTCGTCAGGAAGTCAAGAAACAGATAAAGATGACCGATTAGATGGAAAGACGATTCATTTCTATGATCTACGATATACTGCATTTCGTTGACCATATTTTCTCTGAGATCTTTGAAAGGGGCATGGTATATTGGATTTTCAACAGTAAGTCCAGCGGTTTCTACTGCTTCTCTTGCACGCATCCCATCAAATTCAATCCATATGTATTCCCAGGGGAGTTTGGAATCAGCAATATAGGTCGTAACCTGTTTGGGGAAGATCATGAATCCTTGTCCGCTGCGAATCTGATATTCGTGATCCTGTCCTTTGAAATCCGTTGTCAAAAGCCGTCCTGTGCCAGATAGGACATAGTGAAATAAGTAGTGGTTCCGAGTAGCAGGACCAAAGGAATAGGCGGGGTCACATTGTTCTCTTCCAAATTGGTACATGCAGAGGTCAACAAAATTTTCATTTGGAAAAATAGAAAAAACGTGATTACTCATAGTGCCTCCTTTTTATTTTCTTATGATATTAAACATTATAACCTAAAATATACCAAAATGCGACCCTACTATACAAAAAAGATACATAAGTTGCAACATGGCATATAACACGGAGGATACTGATATTTCTGATAAAAAGGTGAAATGCTATAATTTACATATAAGAAGAAATGCTAAAAGGAAGGGGATAAAACACTATGAAAAAGAGCAAAGCAATCAGCACAGTGCTTGTAGTATTCATGCTTGTGTCGATGATTCTTTCAGGCTGTGGTTCAAATGAAAACAGTGGAAAAACAAAGATTGAAATCCTGCAGTACAAACCAGAGGCAGCGACGTACTTTGACCAGTTGGAAGATCAGTTCAATGCAACGCATGACGACATCCATCTAACGATTAGTTCTCCAAATGATGCGACTACAATTTTGAGAACTCGATTTATCCGTGAGGACTATCCAGATATCATTGGTATTGGTGGTGATATCAACTATTCCTACTATGTGGATGCGGATATCTTGGCAGATGTATCAGATTATCAAGGGTTGAAAGATGTGAAAGGATCCTATATCGACATTCTTGAGGCACTGGAGATTACACCAAAGGACGGTACATACGGTGTGCCATATGTGGCGAATGCAGCAGGCATTCTATATAACAGGGATATGTTTGAAGAACACGGTTGGGAGATTCCAGAATCATGGGATGAGTTGATAGCTCTGTGTGAGGAGATTAAGGCAGAAGGTATCTTGCCATTCTACTTTGGATTCCGTGACACTTGGACCTGTCTTGCACCGTGGAATTCACTGGCAGTTAACCTTGCACCGACGGATACATGTCAGAAAGTGAATGCAGGAGAGACCACATTTTCCAAGGAGTACGTGGAAGTTGCAAAGAAATGTGCACAGCTAGTAAGCTACGGACCAGATGATCCATTCGCATATGGATACAACGATGCATGTACAGCATTTGCAAATGGGGAATCTGCAATGTATCCAATTGGAAGTTATGCTGTTCCACAGATTCTTTCTGTGAATCCAGATATGAACATTGATTCTTTTGTAACACCAGGTAACAACGATTCATCCAAAAATACGCTGAACTCAGGTGTTGACTTGATGTTCGCAGTAACCACAGAATGTGAGAACAAAGAAGCGGCTTACGAGGTTCTCGATTTCTTGATGGATGATGAGAATATTCAGGCATACATTGACGCTCAGAATGCAGTACCCTGTAAGAATGGAAACTTTGACCTTGCTCCGATGCTAGATGGTATGCTTCCGTTTATTGAGGCCGATAACATGACCGATTTCCAGGATCACTACTATCCGTCAGAGATGGCTGCAGATGCACTGATTCAGACCTATTTCATCAATGGAGATGTGGAAGACTTCCTTAATGATTTTGACACACGCTGGCAGAGGTACAACCGAGATATTATCCGTGCAGTTCAGGAGTATAATGAAGAACACGGTATTACAGAGTAGGAAAGGAGCGAGATTATGAAGAAAGTAAATGACAGCAAAAGAACATATATGCTGATTACCATACCGATTCTGGCACTGTTTGTCTGCTTTAACACTATACCACTTATCCGTGGTGTGATTTACAGTTTTACAAACTATAAAGGTTTTGGAACTTATGATTTCATTGGATTTCGCAACTATCTAGATTTGTTCACAGATCCTAGAATTGGCAGTTCCTACTTATTTACCATCAAGTTTGCCATTGTGGCAACAATTGTGACGAATGTAATTAGCCTTATTTTAGCACTTGGTCTGAACAGTAAGATTAAGGGCAAGACATTTCTGAGAGCGGCATATTTCGTGCCAAATGTTCTCGGAGCTTTGGTTGTAGGCTATATTTTCCAGTATTTCTTTACCTATATCCTGCCAGGGCTTGGTGATATGCTTGGTAGTGAAGTGCTTCGAGGAAGCATGCTTTCCAACAGTAAGACGGCATGGATCGCTATTGTGACCGTCTGTGCATGGCAATCCATCGCCATGAATACAATTATCTATATTTCTGGTCTTCAGACAGTGCCAGAGGATGTATATGAGGCAGGAGATTTGGATGGTGCAACTGGATGGAAGAAGTTTAAACATCTGACATTCCCATTGATTATCCCATTCTTTACAATCAATATGGTTCTCTGTGTGAAGAATTTCTTGATGGTATTCGATCAGATTATGGCGATGACAAAGGGCGGTCCAGAGCAGAGTACGGAGTCCATCTCTTATCTGATTTACAATAACGGTCTTTCAGGTGGAAGTTTTGGATATCAGAGTGCCAATGCAGTTGTATTCTTTATTGTGATTGTAGCACTCTCTGTTGCACAAATGACAATATCAAGTAAGAAGGAGGAGCAGCTGTAATGTATGAAAAAATGAAAGACAGAATAAACTGGCCAATAACAATCCTTCTGTTTATTGGACTGCTTACTGTAGCATTTCCAATGTATATGACAATCGTAATTGCATTTAAACAGCCTTCTGAGATGACGAACAGTATCTCGGGGATATTGTCTCCACCAGCACAGTGGTCCTTAAGCAATTTTAAGCAAGCAATGGAATTGACGGACTTTTGGCATTCACTGGGCAATAGTATTCTAGTGACAGTCAGTACGGTCGTACTCTGCATTATTCTTCATTCTCTCATGGGATTTGCAGTTGGAAGAAATAAAGCACACAGCAAGCTGTACAACCTGATATATCTATTTATTGTGAGCGGTATGTTTGTTCCATTCGCTATCTTGATGATGCCTTTGGCAAAACAAACGGCTGAGATGCATCTTGATAATTGGTTTGGTGTTATCCTGCTTTATGTGGTATTTTACATGCCTATGAATTTACTTCTTTACACAGGGTATCTCGTAAATATTCCAATCGCACTAGAGGAGGCGGCGAGAGTGGACGGTGCGAGTACATGGTGTATTTTTTGGAAGATTATATTTCCTATCATGGGACCGATGCATGCAACGGTAGCAGTTATCACTGCACTGGCCGTATGGAATGATGTTATGACACCACTGATTATTATGTCAGGAAAAGGACAGAATACGCTTCCGTTAGCACAGCTAACATTCCAGACACAGTTTGGTACGAACTATAATCTAGCGTTCGCATCCTATCTGTTGGCACTGATTCCAATCGTTGTATTTTATGTAATCTGTCAGAAGCACATTATCAACGGAGTGGTAAACGGTGCCGTGAAATAAGTGTGATATTCACCGATATTTTCATATACAAGAAAGAAACAATATTTACAAATCAGGAGAGATAGACTATGAGCATTGTATATAATGAAACACAGAAAACAATCACGCTGCACACAAAAAATACAACTTATCAGATGCAGATAGATAAATACGGATTTTTACTCCATTTGTACTATGGAAAGAAAGCAGACGGATGTATGGATTATCTGCTAACTTACTATGATAGAGGATTTTCTGGAAATCCATATGATGCAGGACAAGACAAGACATATTCGATGGACTCACTGCCACAAGAATTCCCATCACTGGGGACAGGGGATTACCGTACACCTGCATGTATTATTGAGAATACGGATCATACACACTGCAGTGATTTCCGTTATGTGAGTCATAGCATCAAGGACGGGAAATACTCTCTAAAGGGGCTGCCTGCTGTATATGCAAATGATGACGAGGCACAGACATTGGAAGTAGTATTGGAGGATTGTGTGACTAACGTGCGTGCCGTACTTCTATATGGAGTGCTTCCAAAATATGATATTATTACTCGCAGTGTTCGAATTGTCAACGCAAGCGATGGAAATATTTCTATAAAGAAACTGGCACCAGCATGTCTTGATATGGTTGGGGGCAGGTATGACTTTCTTACATTTTACGGTCGTCATGCCATGGAGAGAAATCTCCAGAGGATGTCTATTGGACATGGTGTGCAGAAGGTTGGAAGTACAAGAGGAACTTCCAGTCACCAGTACAACCCAGCAGTGATTATGGCAGAGCATGATGCTACAGAAGACATGGGAAGCTGCTATGCTATGGCATTTGTATATAGTGGAGGGTTCCAAAGTGAGGCAAGTCAGGATCAGTACAATCAGACTAGACTCGTGATGGGATTATCAGAGGAGCAGTTTTCATATCCTTTGAGTGCAGGCGAGGAGTTCCAGTCTCCAGAAGTGATTATGAGTTATTCGGGAGAAGGTTTGGCAAAGCTGTCTCAGAATCTACATCGTTGCATGAGAAGACATCTCTGCAGAGGAAAATATAAAGAAATGGTACGCCCAATTCTGCTAAACAGCTGGGAGGCTTCTTATTTTGATTTTACAGGGGAATCTCTTTTAAAGCTTGCTTCGGAGGCAGCGAATCTAGGGATAGAGATGTTCGTACTGGACGATGGATGGTTTGGTCAGCGTGACAGTGATCTTAGCAGTTTAGGTGACTGGAAGGTAAATGAAGAGAAGCTGGGATGTACTTTAGGTGAACTAATTACAAAGGTCAATGACATGGGATTGAAATTTGGTATCTGGATTGAACCAGAGATGGTCAATGAGGACAGTGATCTCTACAGAGAGCATCCAGACTGGGCTTTTGTGATTCCAGGACGTCGTCCAATTCGTTCAAGACATCAGTTGGTACTTGACTTTTCCAGAAAGGAAGTAGTCGACTATGTATATGATCAGATATGTGCAGTTCTTGATCAGGGCAATGTGGAATATATCAAGTGGGATATGAATCGAAGCATTTCTGATGTGTATTCGGCGACGGCGAATAGTCAGGGCAGGGTGCTTCACGATTATGTGCTGGGACTCTATGATTTCTTAGAGCGTTTGGTACAACGTTATCCGAACATTCTGTTGGAAGGATGTAGTGGTGGTGGTGGACGGTTCGATGCTGGAATGCTCTACTATACACCACAAATTTGGTGCAGTGATAACACAGATGCGATTGATCGTCTGGAGATTCAGTACGGTACATCTTTCATCTATCCTTGCTCCTGTGTCGGTTCACATGTGTCAGCTTCGCCAAACCATCAAACAGAGCGTGTAACGACCATGAAGACAAGGGGAACAGTAGCCCTTGCAGGAACATTTGGATATGAGCTTAACCTAAATATACTAAGTGAGGAAGATAAGGAAGAGATTCGTCGGCAGATTGCAGAGTATAAAAAGTATGCAAATCTGGTGCAGAAAGGTATCTATTATCGTCTAACGAATCCTCAGATCGACAATCAGGGTGCATGGGAGTTCGTATCGGAGGACCAGAAGGAAGCATTGGTTCAGGTTGTCGGAATTAAGAAGCATGCTAATATGACCGTAGATTATATTAAGGTCAGAGGATTAAAAGAAAATACAATGTATCGAGAGGAGACAACAGGAAAACTGTATAACAGTACGGCACTTAGAGAAATTGGTGTGCCAAAACCAGTACTTCATGGGGAATATCAGGCGTATCAGTGGCATTTTATTGAAGAAGAACAGTAGAAGAATATATGGAGGATTGCACTATGGCAGGAAAATCCACAGCAGCTGCAGGCGTAAAGAAGATGCCTGCAAAGAAAATAGGAGAAAAGAAAGTGGCAGATAGGAAAAAGGTGGAAAATGACCGTATATTTATAGAGAGGCTTGGTCGCCATCATGATGAACTCCGCTGGCTTTATATGGAACTATATGGCAATGACGATATGTTCGCCGAACTTTGTGACCAGATGAAGCGATATTATGACCTGAGAAATGATAAGCTGAAAAAACTTGATGCACAACGTGAAGTGGAAGATAAATGGTATCATAGACGGGATATGGTCGGTATGATGATGTATATCGATAATTTTGCCGACAATATCAAAGGGGTTCAAGAAAAACTGGCATATATCGAAAGCTGTAATGTAAATTATATCCATTTAATGCCTTTCTTAGATTCCCCAAAAGGGCGTTCTGATGGTGGATATGCGGTGGCAGATTTTCGGAAGGTAAAGCCAGACTTGGGAACTATGGATGATTTGTCAAAGCTGGCAGAGAAATGTCATGAAAAAGGAATCAGTCTGTGTATGGATTTCGTTATGAACCATACATCAGAAGATCACGAGTGGGCCGTGAAAGCTCGTCAGGGCGATGGTGAATACATGAGCCGATACTTCTTCTATGAAGATCCATCGATCCCACAAGAATATGAGAAGACTGTACCTCAGGTGTTTCCAACAACAGCACCAGGAAACTTTACTTGGCTTTCGGAAATAGGATATTATGTGATGACTACATTCTATCCGTATCAGTGGGATTTAAATTACCACAATCCACGAGTGTTCAATGAGATGATGTATAACTTCCTCTATTTGGCCAATCAGGGAATGGATATTATTCGTATCGATGCCGTTCCCTATATCTGGAAGGAACTAGGAACGAACTGTCGCAACCTACCACAGGTACACACCATTATCCGTATGATGCGTATAATTGGTGAGATTGTTTGCCCAGGTGTTGTGCTTCTAGGTGAGGTTGTAATGGAACCAGACAAAGTGACACCGTATTTTGGTACGGTGGAGAAGCCAGAGTGCCATATGCTATACAATGTAACGACTATGGCTACGACATGGCATACGGTTGCTACACGTGACATCCGTCTGTTGAGAAAACAGATGGACATTGTCTGCTCACTCCCTAGAGAATATATATTTCTTAATTATCTAAGGTGCCACGATGATATAGGTTGGGGGCTTGATTATGATACACTGAAAATGTGGGGAATGGAGGAGATTCCTCATAAGCGTTATCTCAATGACTATTTTCAAGGGAAGACACCAGATAGTGTCAGTCGGGGTGAACTTTACAATGACGATCCAGTGACTCAGGATGCCAGATTCTGTGCAACAACTGCATCTATGTGTGGTATTGAGAGTGCTGGATTTGAGCAGGATATGGAGAAAATGGAGCAGGCCATCACGAAAGATGTGATGCTCCACGCATACATGTTTACTCAGTCAGGAATTCCTATGCTCTACAGTGGAGATGAGGTTGGTCAGATTAATGATTATACTTACAAAGAAGATCCAGATAAGGTGACGGACTCCCGTTATATTCACAGAGGAAAATTCAACTGGGATCAGGTGGAGCTTATCAAAGACAGGAGCAGTGTACAGGGACAAATCTTTAACGCACTGAAAAAATTGGAAAATATTCGACGAGATGAAGTAGTCTTTAGTGCAGATGCAGAAGTGTGGACGAAAGATTACAGCGATCAATCCATTCTCTGGATTGTACGTCGATATATGGATGAGGAGCTCCATGCTGTATTTAACTTTAGTGATAATGCTAAGACTGTTTGGATGCCAGAAAAGGCAGAATATATGAATCTATTTAGTGGAAGCACGGATGAAATCGAGACTGTAGATATACCAGAATGGGGATTTCTGTGGATGAAGAAGAGATGATAAAGAGCATGAAAGGGTATCAATTTGGTATAGATTAAAAAAATAAACGGAAATAACACAGTGCTAGTGTTAATTTCCGTTTATTTTTATCTTGTATACAACTCATAAATCTCTGGATCTACAACTTTTTGTATTTGTTCATACACCTTCTCACTCGCCTCAATCATTTGGCTACGAGTTTCCTCATCTATGGTTAGAATCTGCGTTCCACTTTCTTTGATAAGCTCTATCCTCTCATCAATACGAAGATCTGACTGCTCTCTGGCATATTCTTTTGCAATTTCCTGAGCCTCAATCAAAATCTGTTGCTCCTCTGTGGACAGTTCTAAGAAAAATGATTCACTAACAATAAGAGAAATCAAATGAGGGACATGGTTCGTTTCTATTACATAATCCTGTTGTTCATAAAGTCGATTAGAAACAATAACCTCATATGGATTTTCCTGTGCATCAATGGTATTTTGTTGTAATCCAATATATACCTCGCTAAAGCTCATAGGTGTTGGATTTGCTTTTAAGCTTTGCCAAAATGCAAGCTGATAAGGGTTCTCCATTGTACGGATTTTCTGCCCTTTAAAATCTGAAAATTCTTCCACGGATTTATTGCTAGACATTACACGAAATCCTTGGTCAGCATAGCCAAGTAATTCAAATCCAGCTTCTCTATAAGATTCCTGCATTTTTGTAAGAAATTGTGGATTATCCACTGTTTCACGTACATCATTAATATCACTAAAGATACAAGGACTATCAAAAACAGCAGTATCATCAATAAAACTTACTTGTGGGGCAGTATTTTGTATTACAAAAGGAATATCACCATCATAGCAACTTTCTAAAAGCTCCCTATCTCCCCCGAGAACACTATTTGGATAGACCATAATTTTGATTTTTCCATTGCTTAGGCGGTCAACCTCTTCTACAAACTTTTCAGCATATAATTGGGTCACTGTATCCTCAGGGCTAGCTGTACAAAGTGGGTAAGCAAAACGCTGCTCATCATTTTTACTTCCACAGCCTGTCAAAGCAGTACTAACAAGAATAAATCCTGCAAATAGTACCATTGCTGTGGAACTGTATTTTTTATTTCTCATAAATTGCCTCCTTTTTCGTTTCTTAATACAGGTCATTACTACAATAGAAGCAAGCTAACGGCTGGTACAAATGTAATAATGAGCAATGCAACAAGAAAATACAGAATCATAGGTAGGGCATGCTTTGCAATTTGCATAAGCGGTACTTCTGTAAGAGAGCTTGCTACAAATAAATTAACTCCAATTGGTGGACTAACAAATCCAATTGCAAGGTTTACAACCATCATTACTCCAAAGTGTATCGGATTCATACCAATGGATTCAACAATTGGAAGAAGAATAGGAGTTAAAATTAAAATAGCAGGTGTTGTGTCCATAAACATTCCCACCAGCAGTAGAAATATGTTGATTACCAACAGTAGGATAATTGGACTTGTAAAATGTGATAAAATCCAATTACTGATTGCTTGTGGTACTTGCATTAGTGTTAAAACTCGTGAAAAGGCAATTGCCGATGCTAAAATAAATAAAATCGGTGTATACGTACGAATAGATTCTACTAAAATTGCCCACATATCTGTTAATTTAATTGTTTTGTAGATAAATATACTAATGAATAGTGCATAAAATACAGAAATAACAGCTGCCTCGGTAGGGGAAGCAATACCAGTATATATACAACCAAGTATAATAACAGGGCTTAACAAGGCAAATGAGCCATCCTTCAGTACACGCAAAAATCCTTTTTCATGAAGTCTTCCTACGACCAACATCTTCTTTTCCTGGTCTTCGCCATGCTTTTTACAATAGTAGATGGAATAAATCATTAGCAAAGCACCAATCAATAATCCAGGAATTATTCCAGCAATAAAAAGATCACTAACAGAGGCACCAGATGCTGAACCATACATAATAAATGGTATACTAGGTGGAATAATTACACCCAAACCGCCAGCAACAGCTACCAAAGCAGTTGTAAAATTCTTTTCATATCCCATTTCTAATAGAATAGGGATAGTCATACTTCCTACAGCAGCAACAGTAGCTGGTCCTGATCCAGATATAGCACCATAAAATAGGCAAGTAACAATAACAGCACAAGGCATCCCAGCTGTTCGTTTCCCCATAAAGTAAGCAAAAATATCAAACAATCGTCTTGAGATACCACCTCTTGCCATAAGGATACCCGATAAAACAAACATAGGTACTGCTAAGAGTGGGAAACTATCTAAACCACCTAACATAGAACGGATTACAAAAGTTCCGCTTGCTGTAAATGAGGAATCAATAGCTCCTGGAAGCACAGAAACAATCCCTAGAGAAATAGAAACAGGGATTGCGATGACTAGACAAATAACAAATATTATGAAAATAAGAACTGATGACAATTATACTTCCTCCTTTCCTCTAAAAGCCCTAAATTCTACAATCCATCGTTGAAATACTCGTATGGCAGTTAGTAAAAATCCAACAAGTGGTGCTGCCTGTACAAGATACATAGGAATTCCCATAGCAGGACTAGTTTGCCCATTTTCTATGGCAGAAATTAGATATTTCCATGCAAAAGGAAGTAGATATAGAAATAGTATCAGCTCAAATGTATGATTGACTATTTTAAAAAGAGCTTTTCCATGGCGAGGGAATAATGAGAGAAATTGCTCAATTTTAATAGAGATACATTTTTTTGTACAATAGCTGATACTTAAAAAACCTACCCAAATAAAAATATATCGAGTTAACTCTTCTGACCAAGATAAAGATGCGCTAAGCACATATCTACAAAAAACTTGAATGCCCATAATCACTGCCATGGCCACCAAAGCGGCCACGAGCAGAACTTCTTCTAGATAATTATCTAAGAAATTAATTATTTTTTTCATTTTCTTCTCTCTCAAAAATTTCTGACATTGCTTTCACTGCCAAAGTGTAAGCAGATTCTCCCATTCCAGCAATCATTCCGTGTGCAACAGGAGCAATTACAGAATGTGAGCGAAAATCTTCACGATTGAAGATATTAGACATATGAACTTCAATGATTGGGCATTCTAAAATTTCAAGTGCATCATGAATAGCATAGCTATAATGAGTCCATGCACCTGGATTAATAATAACTCCATCGTATTTTTCATAAAATACTTCGTGAATTTTATCTACCATTTCTCCTTCATGGTTTGTTTGGAATGTATCAACTTGGATATTCTCCTTTGCAGCAGTTTCAGCAATTAGTTGATTAATTCCATCAAGAGTAATTGTTCCATACTGCTCAGGATCTCTTTTTCCATACATGTTGTGATTTACGCTGTGTAGCATCATTACTTTCTTCATCGCTATACCTCCTTTTTTTCTATTACCTCTATGCAAAGACCGCTACGAAGACGAATCCAGTTATGTCCTTGTGGTAATTCTTCTACACCAGATTCATATGCTTTTTTTAGGATAGTCTCCATATCATCTGTCATAATGCCAAGATGATCGGCACGTCCTTCTGGTCCTTCAAAATCTAGAGTTTCATTTAGCTGAATCCCACCATCCAACCAAATTTTACGTTGTGGTGCTTCACCCATTTCCATAGTGATGTGCATACCAAATACTTTTTCAAAAAAGTCTACATGCCAGTCTAAGTCTTTGACACGAAGAGCCATATGTTCTAGAAAAGCCCCCATTCTTTTTCCTCCTATTTCAATCCTGGTTCATAAACGAGTAAAAATTTCTCGATTCCTTTTACACAAGTTACCAGTGTTTGGTTAACTGGTGTTGGAATACCATATTTCTTTCCCCATTCTACAACAGCACCATTGATAAAATCAATCTCTGTTTTTCTTTTCATTTCTAAACTTTGTTGAATAGAAGTTTTAAAAGTTGGAGGGAGTCCCTCACTTGCTGCATACCATGGGTATTCAGGGTCTTCTGTTTTTAATTTTACTCCAGCAGCTTTTGCAACTTCAATAGTCTCTTGAATTGCCATCACAGCCGTATCTTTGATATATTCTTCTTCATAAAGAGGTCCGTAAGGAAGTCTTGTGATTCCACAAAGTGCCCCAGCTGCAACATTAATAAGCAGTTTATCCCAAATAAGACCACGGATATTATCGCTTACTTCACACAAAAGTCCAGCTTTATTAAACTCATCTGCAACTTTTTGAATTCGTTCTGTAACTTCTCCAGTTAATTCTCCTATATAGGTATATTTTCCTTTTACACCTGCACTTATGTAACCAGCTTCAATTAGACGACCACCTACATAAGTTTTTCCGCTAATTACATTCTTCTCTCCAATGATTTCAGCAATTGCCTCTTCATTCCCTAAACCATTTTGAAGTGACATCACCAAAGTATTTTCACCAATAACAGATGTTTCTTTTAGCTGTGTTATCGCCTCTTTTGTAGCAAAGGATTTTACAAGTACGATAACCAAATCTACAGTACCAATTCCCTCTGCCGAAGTTCTTGCATCTATTTCCACATGCCAATCTGATTTTTCATCAGTCATTTTTAGACCGTTTTCTCTTATTTTATCTACATGTTCTTTCCATGCATCTACAAAATATACTTCAGAGCCACCCATTGCAAGAGTTCCTCCAATAGTGCTTCCAAGTGCACCTGCACCAAGCATACAGATTTTCATTTTCTACCTCCTAAATTATAGCTATTCGCTTTTATTCTTCTTCAAGTGGGAAGAATTTTAAGATATGTGTTGCAGCAAGTACGATATCACCATGCTGATTGAAAACTTCCAACTTAGAGAATGTTCTATTTGTTTCCTCTTCAATTCTATCTACTGTATATCTACATGTCAATGTGTCCCCGAAGAATACAGGTTTAATAAAACGAAGTCTGTCATACCCATAAGAAGCACTAGGAACTGGAGATTTAACTTGTTCCTGAATTTTTGTAGATGCAGTACAACCAATAGCAAAAGTTAAAATTCCATGTACGATTCTAGTTCCATACATTGTTTTCTTCATAAATTCTTCATTGAAGTGCATTTGACTATAGTCAGCTGTAATTCCTCCAAATAAATATACATCTGTTTCTGTTACAGTTTTGCAAAATTCTGCTGTATCTCCTACTTGTAATGGGATTTGTACTTTTTTGATTTCTTTCTTTTCCATAATGATATAACTCCTTTTTTTCTATACTTTTATATATTATAATTTGTTTAGAAACTCATCTCTAATATTCATTTTTTCATCTATGAAGATTCTTTCGTCCATAGTTTTTAGGTTTTTGGAAATTAATGGACAAAATCCCATTTGACTTATAATATCTTTTTCTAAATCTACTCCAGGGGCGATTTCAGTGAGCATTACACCTTTATCCGTCAACTGGAATACAGCTCTTTCTGTAATATAGACAACCTCTTGTCCTTGTTTTAGTGCTTGTTCTGCACTAAATGTGATTTCCTGACATTGAGGAATCATTTTCTCAAACTTACCTTCTTGTGTAATTGAGATTTTTCCAGCACCGATTTCTGTCTGTAAGCCTCCAGCACGTAATGTACCACAAAGTACAACTTTCTTAGAACCAGCACAAATATTAACAAATCCGCCAGTTCCCATAATTTTACCATTAAATTTATGGACATTTGCATTTCCTTTTTCGTCCATTTCTGCAAAGCTTAAAAAGGCTACTTCAAGTCCGCCACCATCATAAAAATCAAATTGTGAAGGCATGTCTAAAAGGGCACGGGAATTGACGCTAGCTCCAAAGAAGATTCCCTGTGCTGTTGCACCACCAATTGGTCCAGTTTCGACAGTAAGCGTAAATTCTTCACCAATACCTTCTTCACGAGCAACCATACCAATTCCATCTGCGATACCAACACCAACATTTCCAACATTTCCTGGAGATACTTCCATAAGAGCACGTCTTGCTACAACTTTTCGCTGGTTCAATGGAAGTGGTGCAGTTTCTCCCTCTACAGCAATATAATCTCCAGAGAAGAAACGATCAGAACCGTTATAAAGTTGTTCTTGTTCAGGAACAATGACTACGGCATCTACCAAATATCCAGGAATTTTTACATTTCTTGGATGAATACTTCCAGCTTTTACTAATCGTTTTGCTTGAAGGATTACTAAACCACCATTGTTATGTACTGCCTGTGCTGTGGCAAGCAAATCCATATACGTAATTTCGTCCTCCATAGATGCATATCCTTCCTCATCTACTGTAGTAGCACGGATAAAGCAAACATCAAGTGGAATGGTAGGATAGAAGAGCCATTCTTTTCCATCAATTTCCATCAAACGGATTAAATCTTCTTTAGTTACATTATTTAAACGTCCACCACATTGTCTAGGGTCAACAAAAGTACCAAGTCCAACATGGGAAAGTAATCCTGGATGTCCAGCAGCAGAGCTTCTTACCAGTTGAGCCATAATTCCTTGTGGGAAGTTATATGCTTCAATTTCATCACGTTCTGCCATTTCACTAATTCTTGGAGATTGTCCCCAGTGACCACCAATTGCACGTTTTACAAGTCCTTTTTGTGCAAGAGGGGAAATACCACGCTCAGCTCTATCTCCAAGTCCACTGGCAAACCACAATGTCAAATCCTGAGGTTGTGCTGTTTCTTGATAGCGGTCACGAAGTGCTTCAATTAGAACAGCAGGATCTGCAATACCACCACCTGCACCGCAAATGGCAAGTGTGTCGTTACTATCTATCAACTCGACAGCTTCTCGTGCTGTCATCACTGGTACTTTTAGTCCCTTTCTTTGGGGTCTTTTCATGATACGTTCCTCCTGTATCTATCATATTTTAAATTTCAAATTTTACAAAAGTTGTTGTTTAATTAACAGAATTGTTAAATATTTAACTACGGATTTATTATATAGTTAATACGAATATCTTTCTACTGTCTAATCTGTAACATGTATCAAATATCTTGCTTTTTAATCGACTGTATTATATAATTTTTTCAATAAATAACGTTTTTTATACCAATTATCTTGCTATTCATACCAATTATTCTGCTGAGATTTATGGTTTGAAGGGAGGAATGAGATGTTTTTAGAGGAATATTCAGATAAAGAAAGGAATGCCGTCTTTGAGGATGGAGCCAATCCAAAACTTTCTAGATTATCGCATAGTTTTAATAATCCATATTGGAGCTATCAATATCACTTGCATAAGGAAGAAACAGAGCTTGTATTTATATCTGATGGAGCAGGAGTCTATAACATTAATACAAATTCCTATTCGCTAAAGAAAGGGAGCATCCTAATAGTAGAGAAAGGAGCAATTCATTCTTTGTCATCAAGTGAAGAGTCTCCTTTAAGCTGTTGGACCTGTGCTATTTCTGATTATAAGCTTTTAGATATGCCTGAGAGGGGCTATATGCTTCCAGCAAATTTAAGTCCTTGCCTTGAGGCAGGAATTCATGAAGATTCCATACACATGTTGTTTGAGGAATTAAAATATTTTGCAGAATGTAAAACAAAAACCTCTTTGGCAACTTGCGATATGATTGCTTCAGCACTGGCATCTATTTATTATGAAATTTTCCGCAGTATGCCAAAAGCCGAGCGTCACGAAGCACCTACCTTTGTTCGAGATATTTTAATATATATTAATGAGAATTATACATCGCCCATTTCGTTGAAACAGCTTTCGCAGATTTTTCATATTAGTTCAGATCATATTAGTCATGAATTTTCGAGAGTGTATGGGATTTCACCAATTAATTACGTGATTGACAGAAGGTTAAATGAAGCAAAATGGATGCTGATTAATACAGAAGATTCTTTGACTTCAATTTCTCACAAAGTAGGGTATGAAAATACGTGGCATTTTTCTAATTTATTTCAAAAGAGATTGAAGTATCCTCCATTGAAATTTCGAGAGTTATATAGATATAATAAGGAGATAAAAGAAACGAAAAATTCACATGAAAGTTAGGAGAGGATTTATGAGAGATAAAATAGCAGGGGTTATATATGGAATGGCATTAGGAGATGCAATGGGAATGCCCGCTGAATTATGGGGACGCAATCGTGCGAAAAAGTTTTTTGGTGGAACTATTACAGAGTTTTTAGATGGGCCACAGGAAAATGATGTGGCAATGTATTACAAAAAGGGGCAGTTTACAGATGACACAGGACAAGCACTTGTGTTATTGGATTCTATTTCGTCTACTTCTTATGTTCCAGATGTAAAAGATATTGCAAATAGACTTCTTGAATGGGCGAAGAGAGAACATGCATTTGAAAATAATATTTTGGGTCCAACATCAAAGGCAGCGTTAACAAATCTAAGAAATGGTGTGGAAGATAAAACTGTGACGGATAAGGCTCTTTCAAATGGAAGTGCAATGCGAATTGCTCCCATAGGATGCCTATTTTCTCCAGAACAAAAAGAAGAACTTGTGGAGTATGTCTATGGTGTTTCTAGGGCGACTCACACAAGCGATGTTACCATAGCAGGGGCTAGTATGATTGCGATGGGAGTTAGTTCAGCTTTAGTCCATACTAATTTTGAGCAGGTGATAGAGGATATCTTATCTATTGAAGAGCTAGGATATCAAAAAGGATGTGAAACATTTAGTGCTAGCTTAGGAGAACGAACAAAAATTGGTCTGGAGTTAGCAAAAAAGTATCGAGATGATGAAGAACAGTTTTTAAAGAAAATATACGATATTGTGGGAACAGGTGTTGGAATTATTGAATCTGTGCCAGCAGCAATTAGTATAGCCTATTATGCACAAAATCCAAATCGTGCTTGTATTTTATGTGCGAATCTTGGTGGAGATACGGACACAATTGGGGCAATGGCTACAGCAATTTGTGGTGCATTTACTGGAAAAGGTGGTATCAAGGACGAGTATATAGAAATCTTGCAAAAGCAAAATGATGTAGATTTTGAACAGTATATTGAGATTTTAGTGAGAGGGAGGGAAGTATTAAAATGAAAACTCTTGTAATAGGGTCAGCAATATTAGATATGATTTTGCAGGTGGAACAGGTACCAAAAAGTGGGGAGGATATTTTTGCACAAAATCCCAATACAAGGATTGGAGGATGTGCATATAATGTGGCTTCAACATTGAGCAACCTTGGTTGTGAGCATGACTTGTGTGTTCCAATAGGAGAGGGGATGTGTGCAGACAGAATCAAAGAAGAGCTAGTACGAAAGGGGTATCCTTTGCTGATACAAGAGGTAGGGCAGGATAATGGATTTTGTCTTTGTATGGTAGATGAGTATGGGGAGAGAACGTTTGTTACAGTGCAAGGTGTCGAGGGAAGATTCGAGAGCAGATGGTTAAAGCAGATACCAATACAGGAGTATGACAATATTTATTTGTCAGGTTATCAGGTTTGTGGAGAGGGAGCGTATATAATTGTAGACTGGTTAGAAAATGTAAGGGGAGGTTCTATATATTTTGCACCAGGGCCTGTTATTTGTAAAATAGAACCTACCATTCTAAATCAGATTTTCAAATTAAGACCTATTTTACACTTAAATGAGAAGGAGTTATTGGATTATACGCAGGCATCTTCGTTGGAAGAGGGGGTAAAGACCTTGTATGAAAAAACTCAAAATAAAATGATTGTAACACTTGGAGCAAATGGGGCTATTTATTGGGATGGCAAACAACTATTACAAATTCCATCCATGCAGGCCAATGTAGTTGATACAATTGGTGCAGGTGATAGCCACATTGGTGCAATTCTAGGTTATACATCTAAAGGGATAGGGATGGAAGAAAGTATAAGGAATGCAAATAAGGTTGCAGCAGGAGTTGTAGGAATACAAGGCTCTATTATGGAAAAGGAGGAGTTTGAGAAATGGATGGAGGAGTAGTTGCTAATCGCAGAGTAAGTTTTTTTGATGGATGGAGCTGGAAAGAGAAGCTCTGGCTTGCATTTGTTCTTGTATTTCAAACAGTCATGTGGGCAATAAATCGTGAAACAGTATTTATGCTAATTATGACATTAACATCGAGTCTAAATCTTGTGCTTGGAGCAAAGGGAAAAGTTGTAGGATTATATTTTGCCATTATTAATAGTGCAATGTACGCATATAGTTGTCTTGGTGTTCCTTTGTACGGGGAGGTTATGTACAATGTACTATATAGCATCCCTGTGAGTATTATTGCTATTGTTTTGTGGAAGAAGCATACTTCTAAGGATGGTGAAATTCAATTTCGTACGATGAATCGTAAGGTACTTGTTACGACAGTTGTAATTACCTTGAATTCCATTTTTGTATATACAAAAATTTTAGAATGGATGGGTGGCAGCTTTGCATTTATGGATTCGCTTACAACGGTTGTTTCCGTAATTGCTAGTATGTTATACCTTATGAGATATTCAGAACAATGGTTGATGTGGGTTATTGTAAATGCGTTATCTATTGTAATGTGGATATTTGTTCTGGCTTCTGGAGACCAATCAGCACTTTTGATTATAATTATGAAAGCTGTTAATTTATGTAATTCCTCTTATGGATATTATAATTGGAAGCGAATCTCAAAAAAATTAGAGGAGAATAAGCAGTGATGGAACAGTTATAAATTTATAAAGATAAGTATAGTAAGGGGGTGAGGCTGCTCACTCCCTTATTGTGTAGATTGAAGACATTAAAAAATATTTTGTAAAATTTCATCCACTTTGTTTTGAAGATCTTCGATAGCATGTGAGCGAGAACGTGCACATTCAAATGCTGGTTTATTACAAATGATACATCGTCTTTGATAATTACGAGAAAGTTTTGTTCCATCGCGATTAATAATATCAATATCATAGAGTCGTCCAAGAGGAAATGTTTCTTCAAGTAAGACGGCTTTTTCTTTAATTTTTTTTGCAGGACAGTCTAATGCTAAAATGAGTTCATCACCTGTTTTTTCGTGAAATTCTGAAAAATCTTTGATTGTTATATGTTCCAGATTAATCCAAGAAAGTAGTTCATGTTTTCCTAGTTCAAAAGCTTTTCTGATAGATGCATTGGTTTTAATGGGGCCAGGGATGTTCATACAAAAGGAGAGAAGTGTACAGTTGTAATTTTGAAGATAAGATTGTTGAATTTGAAAACGTCGTTCTCGACAAAGTAACATATCATTTAATTGGATTTTTATTCCGTCCATTTATGTAATTCCTTTCAAATAAATGTAGGGTCAGCAATTTCTAGCTGACCCTAATAATAGTAACATAGATTGTTTACAAAATAAATGAAAGAATAACATTAAATACAGTTGCTGATAAAACGCTGATTGGAACGGCACGAAATAGTAGTTTTGGGAACATTTTACTTCGCTCTTCTTCAGTTGCACAAGAGCCTAGCACAAGACTTCCTCCAGAGGAGAATGGGGAAATAGCAGAGCTTTGTGCACCAATAACGATACATGTAAATAGTATCAAAGGATTAATTCCAGCAGCAATTGCAACATTAATTAGCATTCCAACTCCACAAATCATAATAATTGTATTCCATGGTACTTTTGCAACAACTTCATTTTGAGGACCAAGTTTCATAAATAAAGCGATTGCTGAGAAGATGATAGCCACAAGTCCTACATCTATCTTGCTGTTGATAAAGCTAATGATTTCAACATTAGGAAGTACGATATGTAGCAAAGGAAAAATAAGTACAGTTGCAATCATAAGAACCATAAGGTAAACATTCTTTTTCTGAAGTGCAGTAAATGGTTCTGGTTTTTCAAACGATGTACTTGTTGC
The DNA here is from genome assembly GCA_018883985.1 of Candidatus Ruminococcus intestinipullorum. Taxonomy (GTDB): domain Bacteria; phylum Bacillota; class Clostridia; order Lachnospirales; family Lachnospiraceae; genus Mediterraneibacter; species Mediterraneibacter intestinipullorum_A. Next base: position 20,860 of record JAHLFA010000112.1, read on the forward strand.
TGCAAAACTCTTTCCAACTGTAATAAAACGGAATAGAGTAATTAAAAGTAGTGAAAAAATAACACTTGCTATAAAGATTACAGCAGAGTAGTTAAAGGATGTATCTGTATAACCGTTGTTATCCATAAGTCCACGGAAAATGATACCACTTCCACTTGTCATAAAGTTTGCACCAGAGAGTGCACCACAGTTGATTGCTACAGCTCCAAGCAACTTATCCATTTTAGCTTCTTCGCAAATTAGCATAGTAATTGGTGCCATAAATGCCATAACTGTAAAGAAACCAGCACCTAGGGCAGCAATTCCAGCACTTGCTACGTATAGAGCAAATGGTAAAAGTGCAGGGAACTTCTGAAATGCATAAAGCAGATAACGAGCTGTTTTCTCTAAAGTTCCATTTACAAGTGCAAAATTGTAAAATAGAGATACAGAGAAAATAACAAACATTGTATTAATAGGCCATCCCTTTATGATTTCACTTGGGGACATACCCAAGGCAAAAGCACCAATAAGGTAGGCGAAAATAATAGCAAAAAAACCAGTATTAAAGCCAGTTTTATATCCTATAACAACAGCAATTGCAATTGCCGCTATAATTAAAAAGCTAAGCATTAAAAATACCTCCTAATAACTACGAATCAAGTCCTAGCAGGCGTTCTTGAATCGTATGTGTCATGTGATAAATTTCATTTTCTGGAACTCCATGGTCAAATAAATATTGTACATATTGTTCCAGTGCAATTTCCCAATAAGGATTTTCCACTTGTCCTCCGTCTGTACATACCATAACATTTTTGTATCCACAGGCTTTGATTGCTTCTAAGTTCATAGAAAGATTGCTATGATATTTACCACCACCTAAAGGTTGTGCGAAACAATGTTCTAAAATAACATCATAATCCTTTACAATACGAACCTGCTCATCTAAACTCATACCTACTAAGCTCCATTCAGGGTGTGTAATTACAATTTTATCAATTCCTGCATCCTTTGCAGCTTCTGTAACACGGAAGCATTCTTCTGGAGAAACGTGAGCAGTTGCAAGTACTACATCAAAATCTTTAATTAATTTAAATACATCCAATAGCTCAGGCACAATTTTGCCATCACGAATCACATCTACACAGTTGTCTTCTGGTTGGTTTGTTTTTCTCGCATGATTCCTAGCAGATTGTGTAGGAAGCCAAACCACTTTTCCACCAAGCTTTAAACCACTTTCTACGGCATAAGGGTTGATTCCCCCCATTTGGCGATTTAAAGTAATTCCTCCAAACATTGTGAAGTTGTTATCCTTGCCATGTACAATTTCATTATGTCTATTGCACAAATAAGCACGGTCTACAGTAGTTCCTTGATGGGTTTTGATTACAATAGCACGTGCACCTACACGAATTCCAGCTTCCATCAACTCAAAATCATTATAAGCACGATGTCTGATATCGGGATTTGAATGGACATGCATATCAATGATTCCATTCATCATTTTCTTTGTCATTTTCATTTACTCCTTCCTTTTTTATAATGTTTTTCGTCATTTATGATTGCGAAATGAGTATAGAAATCTTATAATGAGGTTTAGTATTGATGCAATGGAAAAAATCTGATACCAGCTATCGGAAAAACCGATACCTAAAAATGGAAAATTTAAAGGGGATACAAACGATTCTATGGAGATGAAAGAATTTATCTATTTGATTACTTTAGAGGAGGAGGGGAATATTTCAAGGGCAGCAGAAAGACTGTATATGGCTCAATCTTCCTTAAGTCAGTTTTTACAGCAGTTTGAAACAGAACTAGGAGTTAAATTATTCGTAAGAACACCCAAAGGGATACATCCTACACATAACGGGGAACGGTTTATAGAACATGCAAGATCAATGCTGTTACAGTATCAAAGGGCGAAGAATGAGATTTGGAGTAATGAAAATTTGGAAGCTGGAAAAATTAGTTTTGGCATCAGTACATTTCGTGGGCAGAGGATGTTGCCTAAAATCTTAAAAGGTTTCCATGATAAATATCCAAAGGTTCATGTTGAAGTCGTTGAAGAAAATAGTATGCGATTAGAAGAGCTTCTTGTAGGTGGGAAATTAGATTTGGCAATTGTTGTGATGCCTACTACCAAACTAAAGAAAGAAGTTTCTGTATTTCGGAAAGATGAAATTTTACTTGTAGTTCACAAAGACCATCCTCTTGTTCAGCATATTCATCCTACACAAGAGCAAGGGAAGTATTGGGTTAGTTTAAAGGACACAGTGCAATATGAGTATATCCTAAGTGGTTATGACACCATTTTGGGAAGTTTGGGAAGAGATATGTTAAGGAAACAAAAATTAAAATGGAGGGCCTTTCACAATAATATTTCTGCACCAATGGCAGTAGCCATGGCAAAGGAAGGGTTAGGTCTTGCATTTACATACCAATCTTGTGTGGAGGAGTCTGATGATGTATTGTACTTGAGAATTGGGAAAGAAGGCGTTTTTTTAGATTTGGGAATTGCCTATCCCCCAGGAGAATATCGTTCCAAGGGGGCAGAAGAATTAGAAAAAATAGTTCGACAAGTATATGAAGAAAATTAAGTCAATATCGTTTTGAACCGACTTCGGTGAAAATAAATATCAAGAAAAAGTAAAGGAGGATACAGATATGGTAAAGTTGTATGATGGCGGAGTCTATCTGGTAAATGGAACAGAGATTCTAGAAAACAAGGAACAGGTGAAGTCTGTAACAGGTAAGGATGTATGTAAGGAAGAGGCAGTTAAAGGAACGATTGCTTATTCAATCTTGGAAAAGCATAATACATCTGGCAATATGGAAAAACTAAAAATTAAATTCGATGCAATGGCATCCCATGATATTACATTTGTTGGAATTATTCAGACTGCTAAAGCATCAGGGATGGAACAATTTCCATTGCCATATGTTTTGACAAACTGTCATAACTCCCTTTGTGCAGTTGGAGGAACTATCAATGAAGATGACCACTTATTTGGTCTTTCTGCAGCGAAAAAATATGGCGGTATTTATGTTCCACCACATATTGCAGTAATTCATCAATACATGAGAGAAATGCACGCAGGTTGTGGAAAGATGATTCTTGGTTCTGATTCCCATACACGATATGGAGCACTTGGAACTATGGCAATTGGAGAAGGTGGAGGAGAGCTTGTAAAACAGCTTCTTTGTGATACATATGATGTAAACAGACCAGAAGTAATTGCTGTATATTTAGACGGAAAGCCAAATCCATGGGTAGGACCACAGGATATAGCGTTGGCTATTATTGGAGCAGTATTTAAAAATGGATATGTGAAGAATAAGGTAATGGAGTTTTTGGGACCTGGTATTGCTTCTATGACAACAGATTATAGAAATGGTATTGATGTTATGACAACAGAAACTACTTGCCTATCTTCAGTGTGGAAAACAGACGAAGATACAAAAGCATTCCTTACACTTCACGGAAGAGGAGAAGACTATAAAGAATTAAATCCAGCAGATGTAGCGTACTATGATGGATGTGTTTATGTAGATTTAAGCAGTGTAAAACCAATGATAGCATTGCCATTCCACCCAAGTAATACATATGAGATTGATGAATTAAATGCAAATCTTGGAGATATTTTAAGAGAGGTAGAAAAAGAAGCGATACATATTGGAAATGGAAGAGCTGATTTTACACTTACAGACAAGATTGAAAATGGAAAGCTTAGAGTGCAGCAGGGAATTATTGCAGGATGCGCTGGAGGTAATTATACAAATGTCGTTGAAGCTGCCAATGCACTTCGAGGAAAGAATTGTGGTAACGGTGACTTCTCATTAGCAGTTTATCCATCTTCTCAGCCAGTATTTATTGACTTGGCAAGAAAAGGAATTACAGCCGATTTGATGGAAGCAGGTGCTATTATCCGTACAGCATTCTGTGGACCATGCTTTGGAGCTGGAGATACTCCATGCAATAATGGATTAAGTGTTCGTCATACAACAAGAAACTTCCCAAATCGTGAAGGTTCTAAGCCAGGTGTCGGACAGATGTCAGCGGTTGCTTTGATGGACGCACGTTCTATTGCTGCCACAGCTGTAAATCAGGGTATTTTAACATCAGCACAGGAATTAGATTGCTGGGGAAATGTACCAGAATATCATTTTGACGATACAGTATACAAAAATCGTGTATATTTTGGATATAATAAGGGAAATCAAGAAGAAGCATTGGTATATGGACCAAATATTAAGGATTGGCCAGAAATGAGTCCGTTAACAGATAATATCCTATTAAAAGTATGTTCTAAAATTATGGATCCAGTTACAACAACAGACGAACTAATCCCATCAGGAGAAACATCTTCATTCCGTTCAAATCCACTGGGATTGGCTGAGTTTACACTTTCAAGAAGAGATCCAGAATACGTTGGACGTTCAAAAGTAGTAGATAGAATTGAAAAATTAAGAATCAATGGACAGGATATCATTACAGAATGTCCAGAATTACAAGGTATTTTTGATGTAATTAGAACACTTCCAGGACAAGCAGATATCAATCCACAAGATACAGAGATTGGAAGTATGATTTATGCAGTAAAACCAGGAGATGGATCTGCTAGAGAGCAAGCGGCAAGCTGCCAAAGAGTAATTGGGGGTCTTGCGAATATTACAAAAGAGTATGCAACGAAGAGATATCGTTCTAATGTAATGAACTGGGGTATGATACCATTCCAAATGGAGGAAGAGCCAAATTTTGAAATAGGGGATTATATTTTTGTACCAGAAATTCGCACTGTATTAGATGGCGATATGAAAGATGTAAAAGCATACGTTATAAAGGACAAAAAAGCAGAAGAAATTTCACTTTACATTGCAGAGATGACTCCAGAAGAGAAGAAAATCGTAAAAGCAGGATGCTTGATTAATTACAATAGAGAAAGAAGATAAGACTAGATAAGGGAGATACTAACAAGATGGAAATAAAGAAAGCGGCTGTGGCAGGAACACTAGAATCTAGTGACTGTCAAGTGACAGTGGAGCAAGGGAAAGGCGGAATAGACCTTTCCCTTGATAGTGCGGTAATCAATCAGTATGGAAACCAGATTCGCAAAGTAACTTTTGAAACATTGCAGAATCTGGGCATAGATAATGTAAAAATTTCAATTGTAGATAAGGGTGCATTGGATTGTACAATTAAAGCTAGAATTGAGGCGGCAGTGTATCGTTCTGTAGAACAGACGGAAGATTTACCATGGGGAGGTGCAATAAAACCATGAATCCGAATAAAAAACGTTTGAGAAGAACGATGATGTTTTTGAATGCACAAAAACCAGGTTTGATTAAGGATCCGTATATCTATAAACCAGATTCTATAATGTTGGATTTGGAAGATGCAGTTGCAGAGAAACAAAAAGATGCAGCTAGATTTTCCCTTTACCATGCATTAAAGACTATTGATTATAGAGGCTGTGAGAGAGTTGTTAGAATTAATGCTTTAGATACACCTTATTGGCGAGAAGATGTTCGTTGTTCCGTAGCAGGAGGATGCGATGCGATTCGTATTCCAAAGACTGAGAGTGCAAAAGATGTAAAAGTAGTCGAAGAAGCAATTACGGCAGCAGAAAAAGAATTTGGAAGAGAGCATGGCAGTGTATTAATGATGGCTGCTATTGAATCAGCTAGAGGGGTTATGCGAGCATTGGATATTTGTGAAGCTTCTGAAAGATTATTTGGGATTGCACTTTCAGGTGGTGATTATACAAAGGATTTGCAAACTCGTATTACAGGTACAGGAATTGAACTTATGGGAGCAAGGCAGAATATGTTAATTGCAGCAAGAGCAGCAGGCGTTCAATGTTTTGATACAGTTTATACAGATTTGGATAACATGGAAGGATTTCGTCAAGATGTAGAAACGATTCATTTGATGGGATTTGATGGAAAATCAATTATCAATCCAAGACAGATTGCTATTGTACACTCAATCTTTACTCCATCGGAAAAAGATATTATATTCGCAGAGAAAGTCGTTCGAGAAATCGAAGATAAGAGAGCAAAAGGAATTGGAGTATTTACAGTAGATGGCAAAATGATAGATATTGCTTTTTATGATGGTGCAAAAAGAACGATTGAACTTGCCAAAGCATCAGGCGTGTATAAGGGGGACTTGTAAAATGATTAATGCAGTTGGAAGAGATATCCCAGAAGAAATCTTAAGAAAAACAGGAAAAGAAGTGTTTCAAGGGGTGCATCATTTTGATGGATATGTATATCGTAAACATGGACCATTGACACAGGCAAGAATCAATTCAGAAGGAAGTAAGTTGGTAGATAGTATCCACGATGTGTTAGTGAAATGTGGAATAAAGGATGGAATGAAAGTTAGTTTTCACCACCATTTCCGTGAGGGTGATTTTGTTGTTAACATGGTTATGGAAGAAATACATAACATGGGAATTAAAGATATTACAATCTGTGCCAGCTCAGTCGGTCATTTTTTGCGGACAGTTCATACATGCTATCCTTTTCTGTTCTCTGCTCCTGCGTTTGCTCTCGTTTGATTTCTCCCTCCGTATCTTCTTGGCACAAGCAGGACAATACCTTGATGCACCAGAGCCCGGGACATATTCAACGCCGCACACCGTACAATTTTTAGCGGGCATTGCTGCCCACCGTTTTGTAGGTATGATATGTAATTCATCGACAAAGCCGATGAATTTATAGTAAATCTTGATTTCCTGCTTCACTGTTCCGTCTGCCATCTTCTCACGCTCCGAAACAAGTATCTTGTCTATGAGTGCGTTTATAACTGTTGCATCCAGTTCTTTTAAGCCTTGATAATTTCGGATAAGGGCGAGGAAGTCACGGATTCCCCGTGATTTCTCGTAGCTTTCATTAAGAGTTTCCGTCACCTCTTTCAGCCTTGCTTCAATTTCAAGCTGCTCTTTCTGGTATTTCCCCGACATCATCTCAAAATTCCGCTCGGTAATACGCTCCATGACCTTATCCTCGTAGAGAGAGGAAAACAGCCTGTCCAGTTCCGCAAGGCGTTTGTTCAGCTTCTTACGTTCTTTCTCTAATGCTTTCGCCCTGCTCTGGTCTGTTTCCGTGAGCCGCTTTTCTATGGCCCTGACCGCCTTTTCATCATTCACTGCCATATCCGCAAAACAGTTGATGTCGGCAAGAACGGCATTGAATAAATCCCTTGCTTCTATATTGTGGGCACTACACTCGCTTCTTCCGTTTCTTGCATAATTATTACATGAATACTGTACACAGTCGATAATCTCTGGGCGTTTCCTCCTGTGTACGTTCATTGCCCGCAGAGCACATCCGCAGTCCACACACTTGATAACGCCTGCAAAAATATTTACAAATCCTCCCTTGTTCTGTGGAAGCCTACGACTTGTAATAAGCTGTTGGACAATATCAAATTCCTCCTGCGTGACTATTCCCTCATGGGTATTGGGTATCACTTCCCATTCTTCGGGCAGCTTAGAGGGGCGTTTCTTGCTTTTCATATTGGCGGCAATCCGTTTGTAGCCTACAAGATTTCCCGCATATATCGGGCTTCTTAAAATGCTCCTCACGCTGTTCCCACTCCAAATATAGCGTTTGTCCTCGTTCCCCTCAAAATGACGTTCAAAGCCTGTTTCGCCACGCTCCGCCGCATAAGCGGCAGGGCGTAGGATATGCTGTTTATTAAGATGTCTGCAAATTTTGGCAACTCCATTCCCTTTTAATGCAAGGTCGAATATCTCTTTTACAACATGTGCCACTTTATCATCTATCAGCAGATGGTTGTGGTCGGCAGGGTCTTTGATATAGCCATAAGGGGCGGTAGTTCCCATGAATTTCCCCTGTTGAAACCTCGCCCGATATGCCGATTTTATCTTAACAGATATGTCAGCGGCATACATTTCGTTTAAAATGTTGCGGAAAGGCGTGATGTCCATAGCAGATTTATTCAAGGTATCTACGCCGTCATTGACCGCTATATACCTCACGTTATGCTCTGGGAAGAAAACTTCCAGATATAACCCACAATCAAGATAGTTTCTCCCCAGACGGGATAAATCTTTCGTAATCACGCAGTTTATCAGACCGCTTTCAATGTCTTTTATCATATTCTGGAAACTTGGTCTTTGGAATAATGAGGTGTGATAGCGATAGCGGCAAAAAGCTAATAAAATCAATGGTTTTGCGGACAGCGGATAGACAGGGAATGTGTTAAAAACTGAATACGCACACAAACGGCGTTACCTTAACCCCTTTGGGGGAGAAAGTAACGCCGTTTTTTTATGCCCGCAGGAAAGGAGGTGCAGCCGGAATGTATTTCACAAAGGGCAAGCAGCGGGCGTTTGAATTGCTCATGCAGCAGAAGCCGGGATTTGACCGCTATCAATCCGGTTGTGCCGGAGATGATGAAGATTGCGGCACTTGCCGTTTCTACCGCCCCGGGTGGAAATATGAGTTTTGCGTTTTCAAAGAGTGTCCCTATTGCCCCGGCAAAAGGACGCGGAAAACGCACGCCAGCATGGACAAATAGACGGGCAAAAGCCCTTGTGCCATGCGGCTTTGCAGACGCGAAAACGGCAAAGGGCATATTGCAATACCAAAACAGCCGAAAACGGCTTTCTAATTGTCCACGCATACCAAGAGAGGAAGTGAGGAAATATGGCAGTTTTCAGAGTGGAGCGAAATACGGGATATACCGTTATGAGCAACCACCACTTGCGAAACAAGGAATTGTCCTTAAAGGCAAAGGGCTTGTTGTCGCAAATGCTTTCGCTGCCCGAAGATTGGGATTATACCCTTGCGGGCTTATCCCATATCAACCGGGAGAAGATCGACGCAATCCGCGAAGCGGTAAAGGAACTCGAAAAAGCCGGATATATCGTGCGCAGCCGGGAGCGCGACGAAAAGGGACGCTTGCGGGGCGCAGATTACGTCATATACGAGCAGCCGCAGCCGCGAGAGCCGGAAGCAGCTACCAGCGGCGGACAGCCGCCTATATTGGATTTACCTACATTGGAAAATCCAACATTGGATAATCCAACGTTGGAAAAACCTACGCAGGAAAAACCTACGTTGGAAAATCCAACGCAATTAAATAAAGATATATTAAGTAAAGAACAATCAATTACTGATTTATCAAGTACCGATTCCATTCCTTTCCATTCCCTAAACCCCTTGCCCTTTGCGCATGGCGAAGCGGCTACGCCGCCGGAAAGGAAAAGAACGGAAGCGAAAAGCAATAGCGCAGTAGAGATTTACAGGGAGATTATCAAGGACAATATCGAATACGACCATCTCATTCAAAACTGCAAAATTGACAAAGACCGTTTGGACGAGATTGTTGACCTTATGCTGGAAACCGTCTGCACAGCCCGAAAGGCAATCCGTATTGCCGGGGACGACTACCCCGCCGAATTGGTGAAATCCAAGTTTTTGAAGCTGAACAGCAGCCATATTGAGTTTGTTTTGGATTGCATGAGGGAGAACACAACCAAAGTGCGCAACATCAAGCAGTATCTAAAAGCGGTGCTGTTCAACGCGCCGAGTACCATTGACAGCTACTATACCGCCCTTGTCAATCACGACTTATACGGCGGCGAATGAGCATAGCCGCACTTTACCGGGAAAGGAGTTGATACCTTGCAGGAGGAAGTAACCCAAAAAACGATTGCCCTATACGTCAAAGTGGGAAAAGGCGCGGCGCGGCTTACCGAACAGGCGTTACAGAAAGCAATCCAAAAGTTTTTGGAGCAGAAAAGCAAACCCGCGCATGGGAAACAGACCATGCGGCAGCTTATGAAGCAGAACGCGGGTGTTTCCAACATCGAGATCACCGACAGCAATATTAAAGCCTTTGAGAGTACGGCGAAGAAATACAACATAGATTTTTCGCTAAAAAAGGTTAAGGGCGAGCAGACCCGTTACCTTGTGTTTTTCAAAGGCCGGGACGCGGACGTTATGACCGCAGCGTTTCAAGAGTTTTCCGCAAAGAAGCTGAACCGGGAGAAAAAGCCCTCTATCCGCAAAGCCCTTGCCGCTGCAAAGGACAAGGCGAAGCAGCTTAACGCCGCCCGCGACAAGGTAAAGAAAATGGACAGGGGGCGCGAGATATGAAGCAGATCAACTACAAAAAGCTGATACTTCCGAATATCCCCTATGTGTTCTTTGTCTATCTCTTTGATAAAGTCGGACAGGCGGTGCGGCTTGCCCCCGGCGCGGATATTTCTGCAAAGATACTGAATATCACACAAGGATTTTCCGCAGCCTTTGAAAACGCCTTGCCGAGCGTTTACCCGTTGGATTTGCTTGTCGGCATTGTCGGTGCGGTGATTATCCGCTTGATAGTCTATGTCAAAGGGAAAAACGCGAAGAAATACCGCAAGGGCGCGGAGTACGGCTCTGCCCGATGGAGTGCATAATTTTAAGTGTAAAGGAAGCCTATATGGACGCACAGGAGGTTATGCACATGACTGATTATAGTAAAATTACAGCCCTTTACTCCCGCCTTTCCGTGGGCGACGAGGACAGGGACGGCGGTGAGAGTAACTCGATACAGAACCAAAAAATCTTTTTGGAGAACTACGCCAGAGGGCAGCACTTAACCAATATCCGGCACTACATTGACGATGACGAAAGCGGCAGATTTTTTGACCGTTCTGCCTACTCCCGCATGATGGACGATGTAGAGAACGGGAAAATCGGTGTCTGCATTATGAAAGACCTGACACGCTGGGGGCGTGACTATCTCCAAGTCGGCAATGCGATGGAGATATTCAGACGGAACAATGTGCGCTTTATCGCAGTCAACAACGGGATAGACAGCGAAAAGCCCGATACATTGGAGTTTGCGCCCTTTATCAACATCATGTCGGAGTGGTACGCAAAGGACATCAGCAAGAAAGTAAAGACCGGCATTAAGACGAAGGGCATGAGTGGAAAGCCGATTGCCACCGAAGCCCCCTATGGCTATGTCAAATCCCCGGACAACAAGGATTTTTGGATTATCGACGAGGAAGCCGCCGGAGTTGTTCGTTTGATTTTTCGCCTGTTTCTGGACGGAAAAAACCGAAACCAAATTGCCGTATATCTCACGCAGGCGCAAATCCCAACGCCCACATTCTACATGAAAGAGCGCGGGCGGGGAACCTGTAAAAACAGGGCGCTCAATGAGGCCAACCGCTATAAGTGGAACAAAGCCACCCTGACCCATATCCTCACACGGCAGGAGTATTGCGGTGATGTTGTCAACTTCAAGACCACAAAGCACTTCCGCGACAAGCGGAACCACTATGTAGACCGGAGCCAATGGCAGATAACCGAAAATGTGCATGAGCCGATTATTGACCGCACCGACTTTGAAACCGTACAGCGGATTTTGGAAAATGCGCCCGTCAAACGCCCCAACGGGGACGGGGAAATCCACCCTTTGTCGGGCTTGCTTTTCTGTAAGGATTGCGGTGCGAAAATGCACATTCGCATAGATTATCGGAATGGCGGCAAGCGTCATGTTGCCTATTGCAGCGAGTACCACAAGGGAAAAGCCAAAAACCCCAAATGCAATTCCCCGCACATCATTGACGCGGATTTGCTCATGCAGACCATCGCGGAAGTGCTGAAGAAAATCGAGGACTATTCTATCAGCAACTGGGCGGAATTTGAAGCCTTAGTGAAAAAGAACCTTGCCATGCAGCAGACCGACAAGACCAAGAAACAGCAGAAGCGTATCCCGCAAATCACGACGCGCCTTGAACAGATTGACAAGGTGCTGAACAAGCTCTATGAGGACAACGCCCTCGGCACGATCCCGCAAGACCGCTATGAGCAAATGTCGCAGAAGTATTCAGAAGAATACTATGCGCTGAAAGCGGAGCTTGCCGAGCTGCAAGAGCAGCTATCCGCTTTTGAGAACGCGGGCGGACGGGCGCAGAAGTTTTTGAAGCTGACGGAACGCTACGCTGCCTTTACCGACCTGACCCCCGCCATTCTCAACGAGTTTATCAGCCGGATTGAAGTGCATGAGCGCGACAAGAAAAGGGCAAAACAAGCCATTCAGCACATCGGGATATATTTCAACTATATCGGCAAATTTGAGAACGAAGTGACACAGCTTACAGAGCCAACGGAGCAGGAAATCCGGCA
>JAHLFA010000113.1 GCA_018883985.1 Candidatus Ruminococcus intestinipullorum
GGCTTATGGTCTTGATAATGAAAAAGAACAAAAAATCATGGTATATGATTTAGGTGGTGGTACATTTGACGTATCCATTATTGAAATTGGTGATGGTGTTATCGAAGTATTGTCTACAGCAGGTGACAATAAATTAGGTGGAGATGACTTTGACCAGAAGATTACAGATTATATGCTTGCTGATTTTAAAGCAAAAGAAGGTGTAGATTTATCTACAGATAAAATGGCACTTCAAAGATTGAAAGAAGCAGCAGAAAAGGCGAAAAAAGAGTTGTCTTCTGCTACAACAACAAATATCAACCTTCCATTTATTACAGCAACAAATGAAGGTCCAAAGCATTTTGATATGAACCTTACAAGAGCAAAATTTGATGAATTGACACATGATCTTGTTGAAAGAACAGCAGAGCCTGTAAATCGTGCATTGGCAGATGCAGGAATTTCAGCATCTGAATTAGGTCAGGTTCTTTTAGTAGGTGGTTCTACACGTATTCCAGCAGTACAGGAAGAAGTAAAACGTTTAACAGGAAAAGAACCAAGTAAATCTTTGAACCCAGATGAATGTGTTGCTTTGGGAGCATCTGTACAAGGTGGAAAATTAGCAGGAGATGCTGGTGCAGGAGATATCCTACTTCTAGACGTAACTCCATTGTCACTTTCTATCGAAACAATGGGTGGAGTTGCTACAAGATTGATTGAAAGAAATACAACAATTCCAACAAAGAAGAGTCAAGTATTCTCTACAGCAGCAGACAATCAGACAGCTGTTGATATCAATGTAGTACAAGGTGAAAGACAGTTTGCAAGAGATAACAAATCTCTCGGACAGTTTAGATTGGATGGAATTCCTCCAGCTCCACGTGGAATCCCACAGATTGAAGTTACATTTGACATTGATGCAAATGGTATCGTAAATGTATCTGCAAAAGATCTCGGAACGGGAAAAGAACAGCATATTACAATTACAGCAGGATCAAACATGTCTGATGAAGATATCGATAAAGCAGTAAGAGAAGCAGCTGAATTTGAAGCACAGGATAAGAAGAGAAAAGAAGCCATTGATGCTAGAAATGAAGCAGATGCAATGGTATTCCAGACAGAAAAAGCTTTAAAAGAAGTTGGAGAAAAATTAGATGCTACAGATAAAGCAGCAGTGGAAGCAGATGTGCAGGCATTGAAAGATGTTTTAGCAAAATCAGCTCCTGAAGATACAACAGAAGCACAAGTTGCTGAAATTAATGCTGCAAAAGAAAAGCTAATGGAAAGTGCTCAAAAATTATTTACAAAGATGTATGAGCAAGCAGGAGCAGCAACAGGTGGTCCAACACCAGAAGCAGGTCCAGCACCAGAAGGTTTTCAGGGAGATGACGTAGTAGACGGAGATTATAAAGAAGTATAAGAAAAGGTAGATTATTATGGCGGAGTCAAAAAGAGATTATTACGAAGTGCTTGGTGTAAGCAGAGATGCTGATGATGCTGCAATAAAAAAGGCATATCGTGTGCTAGCCAAAAAGTATCATCCAGATATGAATCCTGGAGATGCAGAAGCAGAGAAAAAATTTAAAGAAGCATCGGAAGCCTATGCGGTACTCAGTGATGCTGACAAACGTCGTCAGTATGATCAGTTTGGCCATGCTGCTTTCGAAGGTGGAGCTGGAGGAGCTGGCGGTTTTGGAGGCTTTGACTTCAATGGAGCAGATTTCGGAGATATCTTTGGAGATATCTTCGGAGATTTGTTCGGTGGTGGAACAAGACGAGGTGGCCGTGCAAATAATGGCCCAATGAAAGGTGCAAATATTAGAAAAAGTATTCGCATCACCTTTGAAGAAGCTGTATTTGGATGTAAGAAGGAATTGGATGTTATTTTAAAAGATCCATGTACAACATGTAATGGAACAGGAGCAAAACCTGGAACTTCTCCTGAAACTTGTCCAAAGTGTGGCGGAAAAGGGCAGGTTGTTTATACAAGTCAGTCTTTCTTTGGAACAGTACAAAACGTGCAAACATGTCCAAATTGTGCTGGTTCTGGTAAAATTATTAAAGAGAAATGTTCTTCTTGTGCAGGAACAGGGTATACTTCTAGCAAGAAAAAAATTGAAGTTACTATTCCAGCAGGTATTGATAACGGGCAAAGTGTTCGCATTCGTGAAAAAGGAGAACCAGGTATTAATAATGGGCCAAGAGGCGATTTATTAGTAGAAGTTACAGTATCAAGACATCCAGTGTTCCAGCGTCAAGATGTGCATATTTTCTCAACAGTACCAATTACATTTGCACAGGCAACGCTAGGAGCAGATATAAAAATTCCTACGGTTGATGGTGCAGTTATTTATACAGTGAAACCAGGAACTAAGACAGATACGAAAGTACGCTTAAAAGGTAAGGGTGTTCCATCTCTTAGAAATCCACAAGTTCGTGGAGACCATTATGTCACTTTGGTTATTCAGACACCAGAGAAATTGAGTGCAGAGGCAAAGGATGCTTTGAGAAAGTTTGATGAATTGACAGGGAATTCTTTGAATCAGCATCTAGAAGGAACAAGCGAGAAAAAATCAAAGAAAAAAGGTTTTATGAATAAAGTAAAAGAAGCGTTTGAAGAAGGCTTTGAAGAGTAAAGGCACTTTTAACGTTTGAAGGAGTGAAAGGATAATTTCACTCCTTTTTTCTATGCAAAAGAAGTTCTTCTTTTTAGAAATTTTGAGCAACAAAAATCATAACGGAGCGGCCACCTAATAGGATAGGAGAGGAAGTTTTAGGCATCTCTTCATCCGAAAACATAGATTTTTCTGGGTCACCTGTATTGACAGCAATTTTCCAATTCCATCCATCAGGAAGCTTTGGAAGAGTAAGCTCTAAAGGTTTCCAGTATGCGTTGATAGCTAGAAAAACAGTATCCTCAGTTTGGGTAGAATCATGGAAACCAGAGAACAATAAGCAGATGCTATGTGAAAGATTGCTATAATCTGGTTCCCAAGGCTGCATGCCATGAATACTTGTGTGAGGAAAACCTAACGTACTGTCAGATAAATTTTTCCGTAAAATAGAATGTTTTTTGCGGAACGCAATCATATATTGGAAAAAATCAAAGAGGTCTTTATTTTTTTCCAAAAGAGTCCAATCTAACCAAGATATCTCGTTGTCTTGACAATATGGATTATTATTTCCATATCTAGTATCAGCAAATTCATCCCCAGATAAAAACATAGGAGTTCCTCGACTACACATCAATACAGCTACTGCATTTTTCATCATACGATATCGAAGGGAAAGTACTTCAGGATTTTCAGTTTCTCCTTCTATTCCACAATTCCAGCTAAAATTTGCATTTGCTCCATCGGTATTGTTCCACCCATTGGCTTCATTATGTTTCTCATTGTATGCATACAAATCATAAAGAGAGAATCCATCATGACAGGTGATAAAATTCACAGATGCGTTCTCGCCACGTTTTTTAGGGTTATATAAGTCAGGAGAACCAAGAATTCTTTGTGCAGCGATCCAGGCCAATCCTGAGTCACCTTTAAGAAAACAGCGAATGTCATCTCGATATTTTCCATTCCATTCTGACCAACGCCTCCAGGAAGGGAAAGAACCTACTTGATAAAGACCTCCAGCATCCCAGGCTTCTGCAATTAATTTTACCCCACCTAAAATAGGGTCAAATGCAAGACTTTGTAGGAGTGGTGGCTGATTCATAGGGGAGCCGTCTTCATTACGACCAAGAATCGATGCAAGGTCGAAACGAAAGCCATCTACACGAAAATCGGTAACCCAATAGCGTAGGCAATCCAAAATAAGTTCACGGACAACAGGATGATTACAATTTAGTGTATTCCCACAACCACTGAAGTTGTAATATTGGCCATCTGGTGTCAGCATATAGTAAATATTATTATCAAATCCCTTGAAAGAAAAACAAGGTCCATATTCGTTTCCCTCTGCTGTGTGATTGAATACAACATCTAAAATAACATCAATTCCATTTTCATGAAGTTTTCGGATTACACTTTTCAATTCTAATCCCTCTTGATTGTACTCATCTGTAGAGGCATAGCTACTATTGGGGGCAAAGAAGCTAACAGAGTTATAACCCCAGTAATCTAGAAGTTGATTGTCATCAATCATACGTGCATCACGCATTTCATCAAACTCAAAAATGGGCATAAGTTCAACTGTATTGATTCCAAGTTTTTTTAGATAGGGGATTTTTTCCTCTAATCCCCGAAAAGTACCAGGATGTTTTGTGTTAGAAGAAGCGTCTTTAGTAAATCCTCGTACATGAAGTTCGTAAATAATAGCATCTTCAAGAGGAATATTGCTTCCCTTACTATTTCCCCAGTCAAAGTTATTATGAACAACTCTAGCACGGTATCCATGAGAAAAATCATTTTTACATCCCCAATGACTCTGTCCAGTTACAGCACGGGCATAGGGATCTAAAAGGATTTTACTTTTATCAAAGCGTAGTCCGTTTTTTTCATCATATGGCCCATCCAGTCGATAGGCATATTCAAATTCTTCAATATCTAGACCAAAAACAATCATGGAGTAGACAAAGCCTATTTTGTAATGTTCGGGGAAAGGAAGAGCTGCATAGGGTTCTTTCGCACCACGATGAAAAAGGAGCAATTCGCAGGAGGTAGCACCATGGGATTGGATGGTAAAATTTACTCCACCAGGGATGATAGTCGCACCAAAGAAACGAAAGAAACCAGGTCGAACTTGAAAACCAGAAATTGTATCTAGA
The DNA here is from genome assembly GCA_018883985.1 of Candidatus Ruminococcus intestinipullorum. GTDB lineage: Bacteria > Bacillota > Clostridia > Lachnospirales > Lachnospiraceae > Mediterraneibacter > Mediterraneibacter intestinipullorum_A. The sequence goes on from JAHLFA010000113.1 coordinate 4,748, forward strand.
GGCTTTAGATGTTGTCCTGGTACTAAAATTAAGTCGGATGTATGTAGTGACATGAAGTTGATCTCCTTCCTATCAGAAATAAAATGTTAGCAACAATTATATTATAAGAGCATCCACGATGAAATACTAGATAAATTAAGTGAAATATTTACAAATACTATTAAAATCCTATATAATAAAAAGCAATACATAGAGGAAATAGGAGAGGAAAAATGAGTGAAAAACGAGGGATATTTAAAAATATTGAAGAACCAGATATTGACTGGAAACAGTTTTATGTTGGGATTCTCGCCTTGGTTCTTCCAATGGCACTTCAAAATCTTATTAATGTAGGAGTTTCAGCAGCCGATGTAATTATGCTAGGAGCTGTAGGAGAAAAGGCATTATCAGGAGCCTCTCTTGCAGGACAGATACAGTATATTATGACCTTATTTTTATTTGGTCTAGCTTCAGGAGCCACAGTACTTACAGCTCAGTATTGGGGAAAGAGAGATATCGTTACCATTGAAAAGGTGCTTGGACTTGGAATGAAAGCTGCTATTTGCATTGCTATCGTATTTTTTATAGCTGCTCAGGCAATTCCATCTACTTTGATGCAAATTTTTTCAAATGACCCAGAGGTAATTGAGCAAGGGGTAAAATATTTAAGAATTGTTAGTTTTTCTTATATTTTCATGGCAATGACACAAACGTACTTATACATTATGAGAAGTGTAGAACGTGTTGTAATTGCAACAGTGGTGTATTTATGTTCTTTGATTTGCAATATTATTATCAATGCAATCTTGATTTTTGGACTTTTGGGTATGCCAGCCATGGGAATTCAAGGTGCTGCAATAGGAACGCTAATTTCCCGTATTTTAGAGCTAGTACTTGTATGTTTCTATTCAAAATTTAGAAATAAAGAAATAAAGTTTCGTGTCCATTATTTTTGGAAAACGGATAAGATTCTTGCATCAGATTTTCTAAAATATGCATTTCCTGTAGTGATTAATGAGTTAATGTGGGGGATGGGTGTTGCAGCAAGTACAGCTATATTAGGACATATGGGAAGTGCAGCAGTTGCAGCAAACTCAGTAGCACAAGTTGCAAGACAATTAGCAACAGTAGTTGCATTTGGTTTATCAAGTGCCACTGCAATTTATCTTGGAAAGACGATTGGTGAAAAGAAATTTGAACATGCAAAGGCATATGCAAGAAGATTTGCATTTTTAAGTATTGTAATGGGTGTAATAGGAGGGATTCTTATCCTAATCGTTTCCCCATTTATAGGCTCTGTTATGACATTGACACAGGAAGCTAAGGAGTATATGCAGTTTATGTTTTTTGTAATGTCATATTTTGTAATGGCACAAGCATTTAATACTACAATGATTGTAGGGACATTTCGTTCAGGTGGAGATACAAAGTTTGGACTGATTTTGGATGTGGCAAGTATGTGGGGATGTTCCATTTTATTAGGATTTTTAGGAGCATTTGTATTCAAATTAAGTGTACCAGTTGTGTACATACTTTTGATGAGTGATGAATTGGTAAAATTACCGATTTCATGGAAAAGATACCGAAGCTATAAGTGGCTTAAAAATGTGACAAGGGATGTTTCATAACATCCCTTGTTTTCTACTTCTTTTGTAATTTTGCCACTTCTTTTAATGCTTGAATAGATGCCATAGGAATTCTTCCTAAAGGATCTGGTCCAATATTGAGAAGATAGTTGATTCCAAGACTATTTAAGTGTTCTTTGATTTCAAAGATTTCATGGCCTGTTTTAAAATCTTGATCATGGTAGGAAAATCCCCAAGAATGATTCATCGTTGCAGCTGTTTCATAAAGTCCATATGGAGAAGGCTTAAATCCATCCACAGAGTTGTAGTCTAAATTTTCTTGTGTGTTTTCTTCTATTTTTTCTGGTATTTCATTATCACCTAAGGAAACATAATCGTATGTTCCATTTCCAAGACGAGAATTGATCAAACAGTTTGGTTGCAAACGTTTTACAGTATCATAGATTTCCTGACTTTGTTCTACAGAAAGTGTCATAGGCATGTCAAACCATGCAGTACAGATTTCGCCATATTGTGTCATAATTTCCTCGATTTGTGGTAAAATTTTATTTCTAAAACAAATCTCAAAATTCTTTTCACCTGTAAAATCCCAACTATTATCCCAAGTAGTTCCAGCTGTTTCAATATGATTGGATAAATATCCACCACCATTTGGGTCATGCCAGTCTAAATCTTGAGAGTAATAGATACCGAATTTTAGTCCATGTTTCTTACAAGCAGCTGAGAGTTCTCCTACAACATCTCTGTGGAAAGGGGTGGCATCGTATACGTTATAAGAATCTACTTTGGAATGGTACATAGCAAATCCATCATGATGCTTTGTAGTAACTACTAAATAAGACATTCCACATTCTTTTGCCAAGCATACCCATTCCTCTGCATCAAAATAAACTGGATTAAATGCTTTTGCAAGCTGTCCATATTCTTCATTTGGAATTTGAAATTTAGATTGAATCCATTCTGCATAGGCACTGGATTGTTGTCCACGATATTCTCCAGCAAGCAGAGAGTATAGCCCCCAGTGAATCATCATCCCAAATTTCGCATTTTTAAACCATTCGATATTTGTATTCATAACAATCTCCTTTTGTTTATGTAGTATAGACATATTGTAAAAAGAAAAAAGCACTTATACAAGAGGGAGAAATGACAGAAATGAGGAAAGAATGTCGGGTTTTCGAATCTCTATTGTTATCGGATGTCCTATTTGGTAAAATGAACCTAGAATATGTGAGGTGAGGTCATGGATAAAACATATGAGGGGCTTAGAATTCCTTTTAATTTAGAAAGCGTACAGTTTTCAGTCTGCCACATATCATTAAATACATTTACAGTGGCTATTCCAGGGCATGTGCATGGTGACGGTTGCTATGAGATACACTATGTGGTAGATGGATATGGTATTTTGCAAATGGCAGATAGGTCGTATACGATTACTCCAAACACATTATATGTTACGGGACCTGGTGTTTATCATGAACAAATTCCAGACCAGCGTAGTCCTATGAAAGAGTATTGTATTTATATTCAGCTGGAAACATGTAGTATGAAAGATTATTTTTTAGATAAATTTCTAGACAAAGTACAGTGGTTTGGACAAGATACACAAAATATAGAGAGTATTTTTCAAACTATTTTTGATGAATTGGAAAAGAAAAAAATAGGATATGAAATTGCGATTAAAACATTATTTCAGCAATTGATTCTTCGAGTAACAAGAAATTATGAATATGAAAGTGAGAAGGACTTCACCTTGTCTAGAGTAGAAAAGTCAGACAGTATGAGTCTAACGGTAGAAAAATGTTTTTTATTCGAATATGCAACGATTACATTGGAAGAATTGGCGAAACGATTGGGGATTAGTACTAGACAAACAGAACGATTTTTAAAGGGAAAATATGGGGAAACATTTCAACAGAAAAAAACACATGCGAGGATGTCGGCAGCCGTTTCATTTTTGATGGATTCTAATCGAAGTATAGCAGAGATTGCAGAAATATTGGGATATTCTTGTGGGGAGCATTTTTCACATGCATTTCGAAAATATTATGAAATAAGTCCAAGAGAGTATCGCAGAAAGCTGTATCAAGAAAACTTCAATCCGTAAAGTGTGGATGGCAGAAAAAAATTGTGTTATAATAACAAAAGATTATAGAAAGAGAAGGTACGGTATATGGCAGAAGAATATACAAATGGATGTTCAGAAGAGAGTTGTTCTGGATGCTCTCATGCAGGAAGCTGTTCTAGTGAAAAAAAGACAGCATCTGCTCCACAAAAAGCACCTGCAAATGTAGGGTCACAAGTAAAGAAAGTAATCGGTGTTGTAAGTGGAAAAGGCGGTGTTGGAAAATCACTTGTTACAGTATCTCTAGCACGTATGATGATTGAGAAGGGCTATACAGCTGGAATTTTAGATGCAGATATAACAGGCCCATCCATTCCAAAGATGTATGGGATTCATGAAATGGCTATTGGAAATGAAATGGGAATGTTACCATGTACAGCAGCAGATGGTACAAAGATTATGTCTGTTAATTTGCTGCTTGAAGAAGAAGAAACTCCTGTAGTTTGGAGAGGACCTGTTATTTCAGGCGTTGTTACACAATTTTGGACAGATGTCATTTGGGGGGATTTAGATTACTTATTTGTAGACATGCCACCAGGAACAGGGGATGTACCACTTACAGTTTTCCAATCACTTCCAGTAGATGGGATTGTTATTGTAACATCTCCACAGGATTTGGTTCGTATGATTGTAAAGAAAGCATATAATATGGCTGTGCAGATGGATGTTCCAGTGCTTGGATTAGTAGAGAACTATAGTTATGTGAAATGTCCAGATTGTGGAAAAGAAATTCAAATTTTTGGCGAGAGCCATATTGAGGAAATCGCAAAGGAACTTGGTGTTCCACTTCTTGGAAAGATGCCACTTGATTCAGAGCTTGCAAGAAAAGTGGAAGAAGAGAAGTTTTATGAGGTGATAAATCCATATTTACAAGATGTGGAATTGTAGGATGGAGAGGGGGATTACTCCCCCTTAACATTATAATTGAATATGTTTAAATAAATCCCCTAAATTTGTCCCAATTTCTTCACTTGGAGGAATTTCTACTGTTTCAACAGGTTCTTCTTCAGGTTCTTCTAATTCTTTGATACTAAGGCTAATCTTTCCATCCTTTGTTCCAATTACCTTCACCTGTACTTCATCACCAACATGTAAAATGGCAGCAGGACTTTTGATTCGTTTCTGTGAGATTTGAGAAATATGTACAAGTCCAGATAGTCCATTTTCTAAGTTGATAAATGCTCCATAATTTTGTAAGGAATCTACAGTACCTTTTAAGATACTACCAACAGGAATTTGAGCAATTTTCTCTTTTTTTGCTGCATCTTCACGCTCTTTTAAAATTTCACGAGCAGAAAGAACAAGGCGATGATTTTCAGGTTCTACATCAATCACACGTACTTCGATATCCTTTAAAAGATAGGATTCGATATTTTCAACATAGGAAAGAGAAAGCCTAGATGCAGGGATAAATCCACGAATCCCTTCAACAATAGCAATTGCACCACCATTTACAATACCTTCAATTTTAACAGGAAGGATTGTTTTTTTCTCTAGATACTCTTGTACTCGATTCCAAGGATTGGCATCATCGAAGTGATCTTCATAATCTGCCATAGTTTCAACGTCTGTTTTTAAATATTCGTTCATAGTTTTTACCTCGACTGATTTATAAATCTTTTGACAAAAGCCATGTCAATACGAGTAGTATAGCATATTGTATGAAAATAAAAAATGCAATGTGAAAAATTATATTGACGAATTGCAAAAAAAGTGGCAAGCTACATATATATTTTAGTAAGAAAAGGAAGTTTTATAAATGAGTCAAGGATTAAGAAATCAAAAAATATACGTAGTAGGTCATAAGAATCCAGATACGGATTCGATTTGCTCTGCTATTTCTTATGCACATTTAAAGTCTAAGGTGACGGGCGATGAGTATTGCCCAAGAAGAGCAGGACAATTGAATGAGGAAACACAGTATATTTTAGAAAGATTTGGAGTTGAGCCACCAAAGCTTTTATCAGATTTGCGTGTCCAAGTGAAAGATGTAGAATTTTGTAATCTAGAAGGTATTTCAGAAAATATGTCTATTAAGGCTGCTTGGAAACAAATGAAAGAATTGAAGATGAATACACTTCCAATTGTACGGAATAAAAAGTTAAAGGGTCTAATTACTGTCGGAGATATTGCCATGTCTTACATGGATGTTTATGACAGTGGGATTCTTTCAAAATCAAGAACACAATATAGAAATATTGCGTCAACAATTGATGGTGAGGTAATTGTTGGTAACGCACATAGCTATATCCTACAAGGAAAAGTTGGAGTTGTTGCCTCAAGTAGAACTTTAATGTCAGAATTTATTCAAGAAAATGACTTGGTAATTTTAGGTGATCGAAAAGAAGCACATCAGATGGCGGTTGATATTAATGTTTGCTGTATGGTTATTTGCAATGGTGCAAAGGTGAGCGAGGAGATTTTAAAGCAAGCAGAGGAAAAAGAGATTATAATTATTTCTTCTCCATATGATACATTTACAGTTTCTAGGCTGATTAATCAGAGTATTCCAGTCAAGCAATTTATGACAAAGGATGGAATTGTTTCATTTCAGGTGGAGGATTTCGTAGACGATGTCAAAGAAGTTATGGCACGAAAGAGATTTCACGATTTTCCAGTTTTAGATGATTCGGGAGAATTTTTAGGATTTATTTCAAGAAGAAGATTATTAAATAGCCGTAGAAAACAGGTGATTTTAGTTGACCATAATGAAAAGAACCAGGCAGTAGACGGAATCGAAGAAGCTGAAGTTTTGGAAATTATTGATCATCATCGCCTTAGAAGTATTGAAACTATGGGGCCAGTATATTTTAGAAATCAGCCTGTAGGATGTACTTGTACAATTGTGTATCAGATGTATCAAGAAGCAGGCGTAGAGATTGAGCCAGTCATTGCTTCTTTGTTATGTTCTGCAATTATTTCAGATACATTGATGTTCCGTTCTCCTACTTGTACGCCAGTAGATGAGGCAGCGGCAAAGCATTTAGCTAAGATTGCCCAGATTGATATAGAAGAATTGGCATTGGCAATGTTCCGTGCAGGAAGCAATTTGAAAGGAAAAACAGCAGAAGAGATTTGTTTCCTAGATTTCAAACAATTTACAGTTAATGATATTACATTTGGTGTTGGACAAATTAGTTCTATGAGTGAACAAGAATTAGAGGAAATTAAGAAAGAAGTGGAATCCTATATAGAAACTGCAAGAAAGCAGCAGGGATTGGATATGATTTTCTTTATGCTAACTAATATTATTACAGAATCGTCTGAGTTGCTATGTGCAGGTGCTGGAGCCAAGGAAAAGATTGCAGCGGCATTTGATATATCAGCAAAGACAGAGAGATTGGAACTAAAAGGTGTGGTTTCCAGAAAGAAACAACTTGTTCCAACATTGGTAGCATCATTACAGCAGTAAGGAGAGCGATTTTATGGGTAAACAAATTTGGAAAGCTGGGAATATGGTATATCCACTACCAGCTGTTATGGTGAGTACAGGGGATAAGAAAGGGAATACAAATATTATCACGATTGCATGGACAGGCACTATTTGTACAAATCCAGCAATGGTATATATTTCTGTTCGTCCAGAAAGGCATTCTTATGAGATGCTAAAAGAATCAGGAGAGTTTGTGATTAATCTAACCACGGATAAACTACTAAGAGCTACAGATTATTGTGGTGTACGCTCAGGTAGAGATGTGGATAAATGGAAAGAAACAGGTTTGACGCCACAGGCAGCATCTAAGCTTTCTTATGCTCCAATGATTGCAGAAAGCCCAGTAAATATTGAATGTAAAGTAACGGAGATTAAAAAATTAGGCAGCCATGATATGTTCTTGGCAGAAGTTTTGGCAGTGCAGGTAGATGAGAGTTATCTAAATGAGTCAAACAAATTTGAATTAAATAAAACAGGATTGATTGCATATTCCCATGGAGAGTATTTGTCTTTAGGGAAGCAATTAGGAACGTTTGGTTATAGTGTAAAAAAGAAGAGAAAGTAGAAGCAAGGGGCTGTCAGTTCGACAGCCCCTTGTAATTTGTTCACTTATAAAGTTTCTATAAAACGTTGGAACGCAAGCATTCCCTCTTCGGTACATTTATAAACACCAGCATCTTCTAATACTTGGCAGAATACTTTTCCCACTTCTTGTTGTAAAATTGAATCAATTGTATCTTCCTCAATAGAATCATAGGATGGAAGAAAAGAATCCACCCAGTCGGCATGTTTTGAAATGGATTCGTTATCTCGAATGTTTATTCCATTTAATATACAATCTTTTAATAGTTCTAGTTCCTCTTTTAAGCGAGCAGGCAAAACAGCTAGCCCCATTACTTCAATCAAACCTATATTTTCTTTTTTGATATGGTGAAGGTTCTCATGTGGATGGTAAACCCCTAGGGGATGCTCAGGAGTTGTAATATTATTTCTAAGAGTTAAATCCAATTCATACTTTCCATCACGCATTCTAGCAATAGGTGTTATCGTATTATGTGGTTGACCATCTGTATATGCATAAATAAATGCATCTTCATCTGTATAGTTTCTCCAGCTTTGTAAAATGTAATCTGCAAGTTCAATCAAACGTGATTCATCTGTATGACGAAGACGAATGACAGAAAGTGGCCATTTAACAATTCCAGCCTCCACATCTTCAAAGTTTTGGATTGTAAATGGAAAAATGATAGGAGCTTTTTCCATTGCAAAGGTGTAGTTTCCACCTTGAAAATGGTCATGACTTAAAATAGAGCCACCAACGATTGGAAGGTCTGCGTTAGAGCCTAGGAAATAATGTGGAAATAATTTAATAAAATCAAATAGTTTTCGAAAGGTTTTGCGATTAATTTCCATTGGGGTATGCTCGCCATTCAATACAATACAATGCTCATTATAGTAAACATAAGGAGAGTATTGTAATCCCCACATATGTCCATCGATTGTAATAGGAATGATTCGATGATTTTCACGGGCAGGGTGATCTATTCGTCCAGCATAGCCCTCATTTTCCATACAAAGCTGACATTTTGGATAAGTAGAATCGACCGCTTTGCGAGCAGCAGCAATGGCTCTTGGGTCTTTCTCTGGTTTTGAGAGATTGATTGTAATATCCAAAGTGCCATAGTCTGTATCTACTGTCCAATGCACATCCTTTTTAATTCGATAACGGCGTATATAATCACTGTCTTGACTGAATTGATAATAGAAATCAGTGGAAGCTTTGGGAGCTGTTTTATACAATTTCCAAAATTTTTCCTGTATTTGAGCAGGACGAGGGAGCAAGCAATTCATAAGTTTTGTATCGAATAAATCCCGAAAAGCAGGACTATCTTCAATTATCCCTCTTTGGATTGCCTCTGCGAGTAAATCCGAAAGGATATCTTCTAACTCTAAAGAGGCAAGAGAGCATTCTACATCCTCATACTGTGTTTCTTGAAATAAATCAAGTAATAAATTTGTAGTATAGATTCGTTCACATTCTGGGGTAAGCCCTGCTTGGATTCCATATTCTACCAGTTTTTTAATGGATTCATATAGCATGATATCGCTCCTTTCCGTTTTCTAATTAGAGTGTTTCTAATTTGTGTGCACCAGCTCCAATTTCTACAATATAAAATTCTGCATCTAGTCCAGTTTTTTCTTTATAAACTGGGGCAATGGTATTTACAAAATGATCAAGAGCAGCTTCTTTTACAATGCTAACTGTGCATCCACCAAATCCACCACCAGTAATTCGAGAGCCAATTACATCAGGAATAGAACGTGCAAGGTCTACTAATAGATCGATTTCTTCGCAGGAGACTTCATAATCATCACGAAGGGAATCATGAGATTGATTCATAAGCTCACCAAAGCGAGAAATATTTCCTTGTTTTAATGCAGACACTGCTTCAATTGTACGTTGATTTTCATATACAGCATGTTTTGCACGTTTTGCTACAATTGGATCTGTAATTACCTCTTTAAATTTTTCAAAGGTATCAATTTCTAAATCACCTAGAGAAGTGATATCTAAATCTTTTTGTAATTGTCGTAATGCCGTTGTACATTCTTCACGGCGTTTATTATACTGGGAGTCAACTAGGCTATGTTTGACCTTACTGTTTGTGATTATGATTTTTGCATCATGAAGTTCTACAGGAGCATATTCGTAAGATAGTGTATTGGTATCTAAAAATATGGCATGATCCTTTTTTCCCATAGCAACGGCAAACTGATCCATAATTCCACAGTTACATCCATTAAAATGATTTTCTGAATATTGACCAATCAAAGCTAGGTCTGTCATAGTTAGTTTTTGGAAGTTGTAAAGATCCTTTAAAATCAAGCCTGTTAAAACTTCCAAAGATGCAGAAGAGGAAAGCCCAGAACCATTGGGAATGTTTCCGTATACAACAAGGTCTAGTCCAAAAGGCAGTTCAAATCCACGTTCTTTCATGGCCCAAATTACTCCAAGAGGATAGTTTGCCCAATCATATTCAGCATGGAAACTTAAATCATCCAAAGAAGCAGTAATAACACCAAGATGCTCCAAATTAAGGGAGAAGAAGCGAAGTGTTCTATCAGCACGTTTTTTCGCAATTCCATAAGTACCAAGTGTCAATGCACAAGGGAATACATGCCCTCCATTGTAGTCTGTATGTTCTCCAATTAGGTTTACACGTCCAGGAGCAAAGTAATATCCAGCATCTTCTATACTGCCAAAGAGTTCTGTAAATTTTGCAGATAATATTTCCTTCATAATATAGCCTCTCTTTCTTTTCAGTCGCATTTTCTATTCATAGGTTCATTATAGGCAAAGGGAGAGAGAATGTACATAAAAAATCCGTGCATAGATATAGAAAAATGTTGTATAATAGTGAAACAATAAGAGCAGAGGAGAGAGAAGATGTCACAAACATACAAATATTCTTATAAAATAGGAGAGAGCTTACTTCGTTCGCTGTCTGTTTATAATGTAGGGTATCAAAAGTGTGAGCCAGGATACCAGTGGGGACCGGGAATTCGAGATCATTACTGTATTCATCATATACGTTCAGGCAAAGGTACTTATGTTGTAGAGGGGAAAGTTTATCAGTTAGGAAAAGGGGATACCTTTATTTTATATCCAGGAAGTGAAGTTCGCTATTTTGCTGATGAAAGTGATCCTTGGGAGTATGCCTGGGTAGGGTTTATGGGGGCTGAGGCAGATGCAATGGTTGGAGCAACTGTATTTCAAAGAGAGCAGCCAGTTGTAGAATGCAATAAAATTGCAACAGAAGGAATTGTTACGTATTTAGAAGAGATATATCAGGTTCGAGGAACCAATTATAAAGCAGAAACAGCAATGACAGGCAGGCTGTACCTTCTTCTTTCCATTTTTATTGAAAATAAGGGGCAAGTGGAACAAAAGCAAGGATTACAGCAAATGTATGTAAGAAGAGCCAAAGATTATATTGCATCAAGTTATTCCTATCCGATTACCATTGAGGACGTGGCAGCCTATGCTGGAATTAGTAGAAGTTATCTATTTCGTGCTTTCCAAACGTATCAAAAACAGTCACCCAAGGAATATTTAACGGCATATCGAATTCGACAGGCATGTAGACTTCTAAAGGAAACACAGCTTTCTATTGCAGCAGTGGCATATTCCGTAGGATTTGAGGATAACTTATATTTTTCAAAAGCATTCAAAAAACAGATGAAGGTAAGTCCCTCCCAGTATCGAAAAGAATAAGAGAAAGAAACAGCAATGATTTGCATATATTGAAGAAAAAAGCAGAAGGAAAGAATCGATGTGGCACTTAAAAAAGAAGACACAGATTTTAGGTCTTTTGTATGGTTTTTTGTTGTTTCAAATACTAGGGGGTGCCTATACAACAGTATGGGAACAAGCAGTGCAAGTGGATGCAGTATCAGACAATGTGCCGCCAAAGATAGCACTTACATTTGATGATGGCCCAAATGCACTTTATACGCCAGAGCTTTTGGATGGATTAAAGGAGAGAGGGGTAAAAGCTACATTTTTTTTGGTAGGAGTGAATATTGAAAAGGATGACAATGCATTAATTGTAAAACGTATGGCCCAAGAAGGACATTTGATAGGAAATCACACATTTCATCATGTAGAATTGACAAAGTTAGATACAATAGATGCTTTGGAAGAGCTGGAGGAAACCAATCTTTTGATAGAAAGAATTACAGGGGATAGTGTGCAATTTGTTCGACCACCTTTTGGGGAGTGGTCAAAAACGTTAGGGGAAGATGTTACGATGTTTCCTGTAATGTGGTCGATTGATCCACTAGATTGGTCTGTGAAGAATACAGAAGAAATTGTAAGGAAAGTAGTGACTCAGGCAAAGGAAAATGATATGATTTTGCTGCATGACTGTTATCAGACTTCTGTGGAAGCAGCACTTCAGATTGTAGATATTTTACAGCAACAGGGCTTTGAATTTGTAACGGTAGATGAGTTATTATTACCATAGAAAGATTTTTATAAAATTACGAAGAAAAGAGGAGAAAAATTTATGATACATGAATATTCCAGAACAGAGCTTTTACTGGGAGAAGAGGGAATAGAACGGCTAAAAAAATCCACGGTGATGGTATTTGGGGTAGGAGGGGTAGGCTCACACTGTATTGAAGCATTAGCTAGAAGTGGTGTTGGAAAGTTAATTTTAATAGATAACGATACGGTTTCCCTTACAAATATTAATCGGCAGTCGATTGCGTATCATAGCACAATAGGGCAACAGAAAACGAAGGTAATGAAAGAGAGAATTCGAGATATAAATCCGAATATTGAAGTCATTACACATGAGATGTTTGTACTTCCTGAAAATATAGAAACACTCTTTTTAGAGGAACCAGATTATATTATTGATGCCATTGATACGGTAACGGCTAAGCTTGCATTAGTTGAATTGGCAAATAAAAGAAAGATTCCTATCATTTGCAGTATGGGGACAGGGAATAAGCTGCATCCTGAATTATTTGAAATTACAGATATTGCAAAAACACGAGTATGCCCATTAAGTAAAGTGATGCGAAAGGAATTAAGAGCAAGAGGAATTTATCATTTGCTAGTTTTGTATTCTCCAGAAAAACCAAGAGATATTTCTGGAAAAGAAACAGGAGAGGATAAAGGGCAAAGACGTTCTTTACCAGGCAGTATTGCTTTCGTTCCTCCAGTGGCAGGTCTTTTGATTGCAGGAGAAGTGATTCGTACGTTAAGTAAAGTGGAAGAATAACAAAAGAAAGGGGAAAGAGTATGGATTTATTTGATTATATGCGAGAACAATCAAAAGAAAAAGAAGCTCCTTTGGCATCTAGGATGCGTCCAGAAACATTGGATGAAATTGTAGGACAGCAACATATTCTAGGAAAAGATAAGCTATTGTATCGAGCAATCCAAGCAGATAAACTAGGGTCTGTAATTTTTTATGGACCACCAGGGACAGGGAAGACAACATTAGCAAAAGTAATTGCAAATACAACAGCATCTAATTTTGAACAGATGAATGCTACTGTTGCTGGGAAAAAGGATATGGAAGAGGTTATAAAACATGCAAAGGAACAGCTTGGTATGTTCCAAAAAAAGACAATTTTATTTATAGACGAAATCCATCGTTTTCATAAGGGGCAGCAGGATTACTTACTTCCTTATGTGGAAGATGGAACGATTACATTGATAGGTGCTACTACGGAAAATCCATATTTTGAAGTAAATGGGGCATTGTTGTCACGTTCTGTTGTATTTGAATTAAAGCCTTTGTCACGAGAGGATATTAAGACACTGATACATCGAGCTGTTTATGATGACAAAAAAGGAATGGGTGGATTTCAAGCTGAAATAGATGAAGAAGCAATGGAGTTTTTGGCTGATGTAGCAGGAGGAGATGCAAGGAGTGCGTTAAATGCAATTGAACTTGGCATTTTGACAACGAAACCAAGTAGCGATGGGAAGATACATTTGGATTTAAATGTAGTATCTGAATGTATACAAAAGAGAGTAGTTCGCTATGATAAGTGTGGAGATAACCATTATGATACAATTTCAGCATTTATTAAAAGTATGCGAGGTTCTGATCCAGATGCGGCAGTCTATTATTTATCAAAAATGCTTTGTGCAGGGGAGGATATTAAGTTTATTGCCCGAAGAATTATGATTTGTGCATCAGAGGATGTAGGGAATGCAGATCCAATGGCACTTACAGTTGCAGTATCTGCGGCACAAGCAGTGGAGAGAATTGGAATGCCAGAAGCACAGATTATTTTATCACAGGCTGTTTTGTATGTTGCGTGTGCTCCAAAGAGTAATTCGGCAGTGCAGGCTATTTTTGCCGCAAATGAAAGTGTGAGAGAAAAAAAGACAACTGTTCCTGCCCATTTGCAAGATGCACATTACAAGGGAGCAAAAAATTTAGGTCATGGAATTGGCTATCAATATGCTCATGATTATCCAAATCATTATGTAAAGCAACAATATCTTCCAGAAGAAATAAAAGACGCCAGATTCTATGAACCTGGCGAACTTGGTTATGAAAAACAGATAAAAGATTGGTTAGAGAAGCTTCGACAGGAGTGAGGTATAAATCTCCTGACATCTAGCAGACCAATTATTTGCAATGGCTTCGGCTTCAGATTCGGTTGGAACGGTTAGTTTCAAATCGATGAGGCTGAAGCCATTTTCTACGATTTGACAGCAAACCTCGTATTCGTGGTTCGTATTCAAATAGTAGTCAGATTTTATTGCAACCTCTTCCTTTAAGTCATAATGCTTTTCCTTTAAAAATTCATCAATATCATGCTGAATTGCTGTGGAAATTTTATTTTTAAAATATTGGATTGTATCCAATCCATTTTCCGTGAGATGGTATAGCGTACGATTGTGGGTAGTTTCAGCTCGTAACAGCCCAGAATCTTCCATCTCAGCAAGTGTTTCTTGTAGTTTAAAGTATGTGGTATATTCTTTTTCAAGAATAAATTCTGAAATTTGCGAGGTAGTTAATGGAAAATCCACCTTGTCTAACATATAAAGTACAATGAGTTTATATAGTGTGTAGGTTTCAGCCATAATAATCCTTTCCCTGCCAAATATCCTGTTCTTTTAGATACTGCTGCAGTGTATTCAATACCGTTCGTTTTTTACTTGTCCATAAAGGTGCAATAAGAAGGTCTTTGGGACCATCCCCTGTAAGACGATGGATGACAATATTGGGATTTAGTTTTGCAATGCAAGTTCCTAGAAAATGGATGTACGTATCCATATCAGGAACATAAAAAGGCTTTGCCTCGTATTCTTTCGCTAAATCTGTATCTTTTAAAATATGCAGTAATTGTAATTTAATACCTTGAATGTCTAGTTGGTTTAAATGTTCTATTGTTTCTAGCATTTGTAATTTGGACTCTCCTGGTAGATAAAGGATGGTATGCACAATTACAGTAATCCCAAGGGAGCGAAGCTTTAAAACGGCATCGTCAAAAACAGAAAGCTCATATCCTCGTCTAATATAATTGGAGGTATCTTCATGAATTGTTTGTAGGCCTAACTCAATCCAAACAGGTTTGATTTGATTGATTTCATTTAAAAGATCAAGTACATCAGAACCTAAACAATCTGGTCTTGTCGCAATAGACAGTATTTTTACCTCAGGGTCTTCAATTGCCTCCATGTACAAGGCACGTAGTTTTTCCACAGGTGCATAAGTATTCGTAAAGGCTTGAAAGTAAGCGATATAAGAATGGACAGGACGTTTTTTTAATAATTCTGCCTTTCCAAGAGCAATTTGTTCTCTAATAGAAGTTTTCGCAGAACCAGCAAAGTCACCAGAGCCTTTTGCACTACAAAAAATACAGCCTCCAGTTCCTGCACGGCCATCTCGGTTCGGGCAGGTCATTCCACCGTTTAATGTAATTTTATATACCTTCTCCCCAAAAGTTTTTCGCAAATAATAGTCAAGCGAATAATATCGTTTCTCTCCCCACTGCATTATGAAATCAACTCCTTAACTGCAGTGCTGACAGCCTTAGCAACACGTGGGTCAAAAGCTTCTGGCAGGATATTTTCCTCTGTAAGTTCCTCGTCAGGTACTAAAGAGGCAATTGCAGCAGCAGTTGCTAATTTCATCTCCTCAGTAATTTGTGAAGCACGTCCTTCCAAAGCTCCTTTAAAAATTCCAGGGAATGCCAATACATTATTTACCTGATTTGGAAAATCAGAACGACCAGTACCAATCACACGTGCACCAGCTTCTTTTGCAAGGTCAGGCATAATTTCAGGTACAGGATTTGCCATAGCAAATAAAATAGCATCCGAATTCATAGAAGCTACCATTTCCTTTGTAAGAATACCTGGAGCTGAAACACCTATAAAGATATCAGCACCTTGAAGTGCATCGGCAAGAGAGCCAGTTTTTTGTTCTAAATTTGTAACTTCTGTCATTTTTTGCTGCATCCAATTAAGGTTTTGGGATGTTTTGGTAATGATACCATGAATATCGCACATGGTAATATGTCTGAAGCCATAAGTAAGAAGTAATTTTGTGATAGCGATTCCAGCCGAACCAGCTCCATTTACTACTACACGGCACTGTTCCTTTTTCTTTCCAGTTACTTTGAGTGCATTGATAATTCCAGCAAGCACAACAATAGCTGTTCCATGCTGGTCATCATGAAATACAGGAATATCTAAGAGTTCTTTTAAACGCTCCTCAATTTCAAAACAACGTGGAGCAGAAATATCTTCCAAATTGATTCCACCAAATGCAGGTGCAATATTCACAATTGTTTGGATGATTTCTTCTGTATCTTGGGTATCTAAACAAATAGGTACAGCATTGATTCCTCCAAATTCCTTGAAAAGAACAGCCTTTCCCTCCATAACAGGCAAGGCAGCTTTTGCTCCAATGTTGCCAAGTCCAAGTACAGCACTTCCATCAGAAACAACAGCAACAGTATTCGCCTTCATTGTATACTGATATGCAGCTTCAGGATCGTTTGCAATGACTTTACAAGGTTCTGCTACACCAGGTGTATAGGCGATTGCAAGATCCTCTCGAGAATTCACACGGGATTTGGCAACAGTTTCTAATTTTCCATTCCATTGGGCGTGCATTTGTAACGCTTTTTCACTATTTGTCATATTCATTACCTCGCTGATTTATTGATTCTATGCTTTTAATCATATCACTGTTATACATGCTGTGCAAGAATGTAAAAAAGAACTTTCTTTTTTGAAAGATATAGGGTATAATAAAAAAACAAATTTTTGGAAGTTTGTGATTCAATCCAGTCAATTCAGACAAATGTTCCCGAACTATGAAACCAAATATAAAAAGTAATCACAGAAAGGATTATCGTATGACGAGAGAACAATATGAAACATTGTCTTTGTCCTCACTTCGTGACGTGGCAAAGAATAGGAATATGAAAGGAATCTCCACAATGAAAAAAGGAGAATTGATTGATGCAATGCTTGCATTGGATGAAAAAGAGAAAATGAAAGAGGCAATTGCAGAAGCAAAAGAGGAAGTAAAAGAAGAGCTGAAAGAGAAAAAAGATGGAACAGACATCGAACAATTAGATAGTGGGAATACAGCAAATGGAATTCTCGAAGTACTTCCAGATGGGTACGGATTTATACGATGTGAAAATTATCTGCCAGGAGAAAATGATGTGTATGTATCACCTTCTCAGATTCGTAGATTTAACTTAAAGACAGGGGACATTATTACAGGAAATACAAGGATTAAGACGCAAGCAGAGAAGTTTAGTGCATTGCTGTATGTGTCAACAATTAATGGATTTCGTCCAGCAGAAGCAATACGAAGAAAAAACTTTGAAGATCTTACTCCTATTTTTCCAAATAAAAAAATTTGCTTGGAAACTTTAGGGTGTACAACAGCAATGCGAATCGTTGACCTTCTATCCCCTATAGGAAAAGGGCAAAGAGGAATGATTGTATCTCCACCAAAAGCTGGAAAAACAACATTATTAAAAGAGGTTGCATTGTCTGTACAAAAGAGAGAGCCAAATATGCATCTTTTGATTCTGTTGATTGATGAACGTCCAGAGGAGGTAACGGACATTAAGGAGGCAATTGCTGGTCCTAATGTAGAAGTGATTTATTCCACATTTGATGAGTTGCCAGAACATCATAAACGTGTGTCAGAAATGGTGATAGAAAGAGCAAAAAGATTGGTAGAACATGGCAAAGATGTTATGATTTTATTAGATAGTATTACCCGTTTAGCAAGGGCATACAACTTAACAGTACCTCCATCAGGAAGAACTCTTTCAGGGGGATTAGACCCAGCAGCACTTCATATGCCAAAACGATTCTTTGGTGCAGCTAGAAATATGAGAGAGGGCGGAAGTTTGACCATATTAGCAACTGCACTCGTAGATACTGGAAGTAAAATGGACGATGTAGTATACGAAGAGTTTAAGGGTACAGGAAATATGGAACTTGTATTGGACCGAAAACTTCAGGAAAAACGAGTATTTCCAGCCATTGATATTCCAAAATCAGGAACACGTAGAGAAGATTTACTATTGAATAAAGAAGAGCAAGAGGCTGTATATATCATACGGCGGGCAATGAATGGAATGAAAGCAGACGAAGCAGTAGATAACCTCTTGAATATGTTCTCACGAACAAAGACAAATGCAGAATTGGTTCAGCAAGTAAATCGACAGAAATTTGTCTAAAAAAGAAAAAAATACTTGATTATAGTAGACAAAGCCTTTATTATGTGTTGGAAAAGTAAGTAAGGAGGAACTAAGATATGTTTCGAGAAGAAATTGAAAATGTAGGAAATGCTGCGAAAGGAAAGACTGAATTTCTTCGTAAAAATCCTCTTGGATATTTCCTTGCTGCTATGTTGGCAGGACTGTATGTTGGATTAGGAATATTATTTACTCTTACAGCAGGGGCCTTTTTTACACAAGGGAATGTTCCAGGGGCTAAAGTAATTATGGGAGCATGTTTTGGCGTAGCGTTAAGCTTAGTGATTATGGCAGGTTCAGAATTGTTTACAGGAAACAATTTTGTTATGACAGTAGGAGCTCTTCAGAAAAAAATTACATGGAAGCAAGCACTTCAGCTATGGGGTGTATGCTGGTTAGGCAATTTAGCAGGAAGTATCTTATTAGCAGTTTTGTATCACTTGACAGGCTTAGGAAATGGTGCGACTGGAACTATGATTGCAGAAACAGCTTTGGCAAAGATGTCTGTGGAACCATTGCCATTATTCGTTCGTGGAGTGCTTTGTAACGTGCTTGTTTGTGTAGCTGTTTGGTGTGGAATTAAGATGAAAAGCGAATCAGGAAAATTAATTATGATTTTCTGGTGTTTGCTTACATTTTTTGCTTCAGGCTTTGAACATAGTATTGCCAATATGACAGTTATTAGTACAGCATTGCTAAATCCAATGGAAGTTGCAGTCACAGTAGGAGGATTTGTTTATAATCTGGTAATTGTAACACTTGGAAATATGGTGGGTGGAATTTTATTCCTTGCTGTTCCATATTATTTAATCGGCAGAGAACAAAAAAATTCATAAAAAACTTGCAAAAAAATAAACAGTATGCTATTATTGAATAGCTGTTTAAAGATTATAATATTAAATTAAAATAAAGAGGTGAAATCATGAGAGAAGGAATCCATCCAGAATACCATCAGGCAACAGTAACTTGCAACTGTGGGAATACATTTGTGACAGGTTCTACAAATGAAAACATTCACGTAGAAATTTGTTCTAATTGTCATCCATTCTATACAGGTCAGCAGAAAGCTGCTCAGGCTCGTGGACGTGTTGATAAGTTCAACAAAAAATATGGTATTAAATAAGAATGATTTATTACAGGCTGAGGTAGAAGTATCTCAGCCTTCTTTGTTTTCATAGGGGAGTATACATTGTGGGAAGTAAACGAAAGTCTAACGAGGAGGTGGTTGGATGAAGTCATCAAATATAGGTGGGCAGGCTGTACTTGAAGGAATTATGATGCGAAATGGGGAGAAGTATGCAGTTGCAGTCAGGAAACCAAATCAGGAAATTGATGTTTGTGTAAAATCTTATAAAAGTATTTTTCCTTTTAAGAAGCTTGGAAAATTGCCTTTGGTGAGAGGGGTTATAGGGTTTATAGATTCTTTGATTTTAGGAATGAAGACACTGACATATTCTGCTAGTTTTTATGAAGAGGAAGAGCTTAGTGCGGCACAGGAGAAGAAAGAGCAAATACTGATGGGAGTGATTACTGTATTTTCCATCATTGCAGCAGTAGGAATTTTTATGGTTGTTCCATATTTTGTAAGTAGTTTTTTTACGAATATCACTTCTTCTAGAATTGTGCTGACCATATTAGAAGGTATGATTCGTATGGGGCTATTTCTCTTGTATATTGTTTTCATTTCTAAAATGAAGGATATTCAACGTACATTTATGTACCATGGAGCCGAACACAAATGTATTAATTGTATTGAACAAGGTCTTGATTTAACTGTGGAAAATGTTCGTAAAAGTTCCAGACAACATAAAAGATGTGGAACAAGCTTTTTGTTTTTTGTTATGATTGTCAGTATGATAGTTTGCTTTTTTATTACAGCACAATCACAGTGGATGCGAGTAGGAATTCGTTTGGCAGTGATGCCATTGATTGCAGGAATATCTTATGAAATAATTCGCCTTGCAGGGAATCATGATTCTTGGTTGATTCAAGTGTTAAGTCGTCCAGGAATGTGGGTACAAAACCTTACTACAAAGGAACCAGATGATTCTATGATAGAAGTTGCGATTCAAGCAGTAGAAGCTGTTTTTGATTGGAAAGAATATCAAAGGGAAAATTTTGGCTTAGAAGAACAGGAAAAGGAGTGTTGATATGACACTACAAGAGGCTTGGAATAAGGGAAGTGAAGTATTAGAACAAGCAGGAATTGTGGAAGCAAAGCTGGATGCATGGTACTTATTGGAACATGTTACGAAGATTGGAAGAGCGATGTACTATGCCGATTCACAGAAGGTGATGAGTTTAGAGGAAGAAAAACAATTTCTTTTCTATATTACAGAACGCTCGAAGCGAATTCCACTGCAGCATTTAACAGGAGTGCAGGAATTTATGGGATTGGAATTTCTTGTAAATGAACATGTGTTGATTCCACGCCAAGATACAGAGAGTTTAGTAGAACAGGCAATTGATATATTAAAAACAATACCCTCTACAGAAGAAAAAGAAGTATTGGATATGTGTACAGGCTCTGGATGCATTTTGCTTAGTATTTTGCAATATGTCAAAGGGCCAATCAAGGGAGTTGGAGTGGATATCTCTGGGCTAGCTTTGGAAACAGCAAAGAAAAATGCGGATAGATTGAATCTCCATGCAGATTTTCTACATAGTGATTTATTTGATGAGGTCAAAGGATGCTATAATATGATTGTTTCAAATCCTCCTTATATTCAAACAGAGGTAATTCAAACTCTTCAAGAGGAGGTTCAATTTCATGATCCCTATTTAGCCTTGGATGGAAAGGAAGATGGGTTATACTTTTATAGAGAGATTATAGCCGTTGCACATCAATATCTGAAACAAAAAGGATGGCTTTTGTTTGAAATTGGTTTTGACCAAGGAGAGGCTGTTTCAAGGATGATGAAGGATGCTGGTTATCAGCATGTTGAGGTGAAAAAAGATTTGGCAGGTCTTGACCGTATAGTTCTAGGCATGTATGATAGGTAAGATAAAGAGGAAGAAAGGACGAGAAAAGTATGTTTGATAGATTAGAGGATTTAGTGATTCGGTATGAAGAGCTAATGGGAGAACTTCAAGAGCCTGATGTGGCAAATAATCCTGAAAGATTTCGTAAATTAATGAAGGAGCAAAGTGACCTTGCACCTATCGTTGAAGCATATAGAGAATATAAGCAATGTAAACAAAATATAGAGGATAGTCTTCTAATGTTAGAGGAAGAGTCCGATGAAGAGATGCGAGAGCTGGCAAAGGAAGAGCTTAATGAATCCAAGGCGAGAGTAGAAAGTTTAGAGCAAGAACTTAAGATTCTTCTTCTTCCAAAAGACCCAAATGATGATAAAAATGTTATCGTTGAAATTAGAGCTGGTGCAGGTGGAGATGAAGCAGCACTATTCGCAGCAGAAGTATATCGTATGTACGTACATTATGCTGAGGGACGCAGATGGAAGACAGAGATGATATCTCTAAATGAAAATGGAATTGGTGGATTTAAAGAGTGTGTATTTATGATTTCTGGTCAAGGTGCCTATTCTCGTTTGAAATATGAAAGTGGAGTTCATCGTGTACAAAGAGTTCCAGAAACAGAGAGTGGAGGTCGTATTCATACATCCACGATTACCGTTGCTATTATGCCAGAAGCAGAAGAAGTAGATATTGTAATAGATGAAAAGGATATTCGTATTGATGTAATGCGTGCATCAGGAAATGGTGGACAGTGTGTCAATACAACAGATTCAGCTGTTCGTCTTACACACTATCCTACAGGAATTGTGATTTACAGTCAGACAGAAAAATCACAGCTTCAGAATAAGGAAAAGGCATTTCGATTACTTCGTTCTAAGTTATACGATTTAGAAATGGAAAAACAACAAGCATCAGAAGCTGAGGCAAGAAGAAGTCAGATTGGAACTGGAGATCGTTCAGAAAAAATTAGAACCTATAACTTCCCACAAGGAAGGGTAACCGATCATAGAATTAAGTTAACACTGCATAAATTAGATTCTATTTTAAACGGGGACTTAGATGAAATCATTGATAGTTTAATTGCGGCAGATCAAAGTGCAAAGCTTGCAAATATGGAAGACTAGGAGAAAATATGGAAGAGATTAAATTTAAAAGGCCACAGCTAGAAGATCAAGAGTTGATTCGTTCGTATTTTCAAAAAGCACCAAGTAGAAGTTGTGAAAGAAGTTTTATTGATGTATATCTTTGGGCAAGACATTATCAGGTGACATTTGCAATTATAGAAGATACTCTTGTTTTTAAAGGTGGAGATGAAAAGCTGGAGTTTTCTTATCCAGCTGGGGAAGAACAAAATGTAAAAAGAGCATTAGATTTTCTTATGGAATACTGCGAGAGTCAAAAGAAAGAATTTCGTTTGTATAATGTAACGCAAGAAAATTTTTCTCAGATTGAAGCTTGGTTTCCAGGTGAATTTGAGCTAGAATATGATAGAGATCAAGCAGATTATGTGTATGAATCAGAAAAACTTGCCACATTGGCTGGAAAGAAATTACATGCAAAGCGTAATCATATTAATAAATTTAAAAAGTTATATCCAAATTGGAGCTATGAGCCATTAAATGATGACAATGTAGAAGAGTGTTTCCAAATGGCATTGCAATGGAGAAATCAAAATGGATGTGATGAGGATGCACAGAAAAATGCGGAGATGTGTGTCACATTGAATGCACTGCGTCTATATAAAGAGTTAGACCAAAAGGGTGGTGTACTTAGAGTAGATGGAAAGGTAGTTGCCTTTACAATCGGGGAAGAGTTATGTGAAGATACGTTTGTTGTGCATATAGAAAAGGCATTTTCAGATATTGAGGGAGCATATCCAATGATTAATCAGCAATTTGTTGAGCATGAGGGAATACACTATCAATATATTAACCGTGAGGATGATGCGGGGTCTGAAGGACTTCGTAAAGCAAAATTATCCTATCGTCCTGTGTTTTTAGTAGAAAAAGGAGTGGTAACAAGGCATGATTTCAGAAAAAATGAAAGCGATGGTAGCCAATAGTTCAGCAATTCGTGCAATGTTTGAGGAGGGGAATCGTTTAGCACAGATATATGGAAAGGAACAGGTGTATGACTTTAGTTTAGGAAATCCCAATGTTCCTGCTCCAGAATCGGTGAAACAAGCAATCTATGAGCTTCTCGATTCTACAAACTCTATAGAATTACATGGATATACAACAAGTAATGCGGGATACTTAGATGTCAGACAAGCAGTTGCAGACTTTCTCAATGCTCAGTTTCAGACGGAATTTACAGAAAAAAATATTACGATGACTGTAGGGGCAGCAGGCGGGTTGAATGTTATATTAAAGGCATTATTAAATCCTGCGGATGAAGTGATTGTTTTTGCTCCATATTTTGGAGAATATCGAAGTTATGTAAGTAATTATGATGGTGTTCTTGTGGAAGTATCACCAAATACTGGGGATTTTCAGCCTAATTTTGAAGAGTTTGAAAAGAAGATTACAGAGAAAACAAAGGCTGTTATTGTGAATACACCAAATAATCCAACTGGAGTCGTATATTCAGAGAATACAATAAAAAAATTGGCTTCAATTTTAGAAAAGAAGCAAGAGCAGTTTGGAACAGAGATTTATTTAATCTCAGATGAACCTTATAGGGATTTAGTGTATGATGGAGTAGAAGTACCATATCTAACAAAATATTATGCGAATACTGTTGTAGTATATTCATATAGTAAATCCCTTTCACTTCCTGGAGAACGTATTGGATATCTAGTAATTCCAGATGAAGTATCTGATAGTGAAATGTTGATTGCTGCGGCAAATGTTGCCACTCGTATTTTAGGATTTGTCAATGCACCAACACTTCAGCAAAAAGTGGTAAAGGCTTGTCTAAATGAAAAAGCTGATGTATCTTATTACAATAGAAATCGAGAGCTTCTCTACGAGGGCTTGAGAAGGTTAGGGTTTGAATGTATCAAGCCAGAAGGAGCGTTTTACTTATTTGTAAAATCTCCAATTGAAGATGAGATACAATTTTGTGAGGATGCAAAGAAATGCCATATACTAATGGTACCAGGAACTTCCTTTGCATGTCCAGGTTATGTACGACTTGCATATTGTGTTTCTTATGAAACTATAGAAAGGTCGTTACCAGAATTTGCAAAACTTGCTGCAAAATACAAATAAAAAATTTCCTAAAAAAGAGGTATATTTTTTTAGATGTGAAGATAGGATGGTAGCAATAACAATAGGAACATATAGGATAAAGGAGAACGACTATGTTAAAACAGATAGTACAGGGTGCTGTTGTAGGAGTAGCTAACATTATACCAGGAGTTAGTGGAGGAACAATGTTAGTTGCTATGGGACTGTATGATCGATTAATTCATGCAATTACACATTTAAGGAGCGAATTTAAAAAGAGTCTGGAGCTTTTATTTCCAATTCTAATTGGAGCAGGCTTAGCAATTGTGATATTATCTCGGTTATTTGAATTTTTATTTGAGTACTATCCAATTCCTACGAACTTTGCGTTTTGTGGTTTGATTGCTGGAAGTCTTCCATTTATTTTTGAAAAAGTAAAGGGACATAAAGTAACAATAGGAAAGGTAATACCATTTTTCATATTCTTTGCAATTGTTGTAGGTATGGCTTTGTTAGGAGAAACAGATGGAAAAGCAGCAGATGTTAGCTTTAATTTTATAAATGTAACAAAACTGTTGGGTGTAGGAATTATTGCGGCTGCTACGATGGTAATTCCAGGAGTAAGTGGGTCTATGATGTTGATGCTTATGGGGTATTATAATACAATTTTAAAATCAATTAATCAATTCATAGACGCATTGTTGGCATTTGATTTGCAGGACATTTTTGTACAATGTGGAATTTTAGTTCCATTTGGAATAGGTGTTGTTTTAGGTATTTTCTTAATTGCGAAGCTGATAGAGATTCTTTTTGCAAGAGCAGAAATTCATGCATATTATGCGATTATTGGATTGATTATGGCTTCACCAATTGCCATCTTGCTTGGAATAGATTGGAATGGATGGACAATTTTGCAAGTTGCATTGGGAATTTTCTTTTTCATAGCAGGGTGGTTTGCAGCTAGTAAACTAGGAGGAGAATAGGAAATGTTTGCAAAAAACAATGAGGAAAAGAGAAACATTCTTTGGAGAGTTGTAATTACTGTTTCAACAATATTAATTATATTAATTGCAGCTTTTTTTGTAATTAAACTTTTTACGTCAAATCCTTTGGAGGGAAAATGGGTTCAAGAAGATAGTGGAATGATTTTGACCTTTGAGGGGGAAAACCAAGTTTTGATACAATGGCCAGAAGAGTTTGGTGGAGAGGATGTGAAGATTTGGATGGACTGTGAGATTGATGTGGATATGAAGACATTGAACTTACAGATTCAAGAAGAACAGATGGAGACTGCGTTTGCGGCAGCTTTGGATGATACATCTACAGCAAACATGAATTTAGCCATTCAGACGATAGAGGGGACGTATGAGTACAATATTGAGCAAAATATACTCACTTTGACAGAACGTGAGTATGGGGAGCAGATGATTTTTGATAAGCAGTGAAGTAAACAGGGAGGAATCCCTGTTTATTTATTCATAAGGAGGGATATTCGTGATTAGAAATGAAACAAAAGAAGTACGCATTGGAAATGTATGGATAGGGGGAAATCATCCTATTGCAATCCAGTCTATGACAAATACGAAAACAGAAGATGTAAAAGCAACGATAGAGCAGATTCTGCGTTTAGAAGAAGCAGGCTGTGAAATTGTTCGCTGTGCAGTACCTACAATGCAAGCAGCAGAGGCATTACGAGAAATAAAAAAGGAAATTCATATTCCATTAGTTGCTGATATACATTTTGATTATAAATTAGCAATTGCGGCAATAGAAAATGGTGCAGATAAAATTCGTATTAATCCAGGAAATATAGGGAGTAAAGAAAGAGTAGAAACTGTAGTAGCAAAAGCAAAAGAATATAATATCCCAATTCGTGTGGGAGTCAATAGTGGTTCGTTGGAGAAACATCTCTTGGAGAAGTATCAAGGAGTGACAGCAGAAGGAATTGTAGAAAGTGCTTTAGATAAAGTACGTATGATAGAGGATATGGGATATGATAACCTTGTAGTAAGTATCAAATCTTCTGATGTACAAATGTGTATTAAGGCACATGAATTGCTTGCGCCTAAGTGTTCCTATCCTTTGCATGTAGGGATTACAGAGTCGGGAACCTTATATTCTGGGAATATTAAATCTTCGGTAGGTCTTGGAATTATATTATATCAAGGAATCGGCAATACAATTCGTGTATCTTTAACTGGAGATCCAGTAGAAGAGATTAAAACAGCAAAATTGATTTTAAAGACATTAGGATTAAGAAAATCGGGAATAGAGGTAATATCTTGTCCTACTTGTGGGAGAACGAGAATTGATTTGATTTCCCTTGCAGAACAGGTAGAACGCTTAGTAGAACCATTTGATTTGGATATTAAAGTAGCTGTCATGGGATGTGCTGTAAATGGCCCAGGAGAGGCAAAGGAAGCAGATATCGGGATTGCAGGGGGCGTAGAAGAAGGTCTTTTGATTAAAAAAGGTCAGATTATTAAGAAAGTAAAAGAATCAGAGCTTTTGGAAACATTGCGTCAGGAGTTGTTAAATTGGAAAGAATAGACGAGTTAAAAACTTTTTTGGAAGTATTTCCTACATTAAAAATACAAGAGGAATTGCAGTTTCTTTTTCAGGATGTAAAGATTCAAAAAATTACAACAAATTCCTCTAGAGAGTTTTTACAAATTTACATGATTAGTCACCATCTTATACCGAAAAGAAAAGTTTGGCAGATGGAGAAGTGTATAAAAGAGCAATTATTTGGAACTACAAATGTTTGGGTTCGGATAGAAGAAAAGTATGTACTATCAGAGCTGTACACACTGGAAACGATTCTGTCAGAATATCGAGAAAGTTTACTTCTTGAATTAGAGCAAAGAAGTATGCTAGCTGCGAATATGTTTGAACAGGCACAACTGCAGATTGAAGAACAGAATATTGTTTGTTTAGAGCTTGTGGATAGTATTGTGTCTGAAGGGAAAAAGGAATATATCGTTGAACTTTTAGAAGAAGTATTGGAACAAAGATTTGGGTTGGTCTGTGAAATTCGAGTTCAGTATCGTGAAAAAGAGGCTGGAAAAAATAGAGAATACGATGAGCAGAAAATTCAGCAAGAAATTAATGCGATTTTTGAAAGAAGGGCAAAGCGAAAAGGAGAAGAGGTTCATCAAGCAGAGAAAAAAGACGAGCCTGCAAAACAAAAACAAAAAAGAGAAAAACGAATGGGAGAATTTACACGCCCAATCAAACAAGGAAAGGATCCTGCACTTTTATATGGCAGGGATTTTGAGGATGAGCCAATTGTCTTAGAAAAAGTAATTGGGGAGATGGGTGAAATTACCATTCATGGAAAAATTATTAGTTTTGATATTAAAGAAATTCAAAATGAGAAAAGTATTCTAATGTTTGCTGTGACTGATTTTACAGATACAATCATGGTAAAAATGTTTGTGAAAAATGCACAGCTTCCAGAGTTTCTCGATGAATTAAAAAAGGGTGCTTTTATAAAATTGAAGGGCATTACTACAATTGATAAGTTCGATGGGGAATTGACAATTGTTTCTGTAGTGGGAATCAAAAAAATTGGAGATTTTACTGTATCAAGACAAGATTTGAGTCCATCCAAACGTGTTGAATTACACTGCCATACCAAAATGAGTGATATGGACGGCGTATCTGAAGTAAAAAATATTGTAAAAAGGGCACATGACTGGGGACATCCAGCCATTGCAATTACAGACCATGGAGTAGCACAATCCTTTCCTGATGCCAATCATTACATAGAAACCTTGGATAAGGACGACCCATTTAAGGTGATTTATGGAATTGAGGGGTATGTGGTAGATGACTTAGTTGAAATAGCAGTACATGCAGGAAATCAAACTTTTGAAGATACGTATATAGTTTTTGATATCGAAACAACAGGATTTAGTGCAATTAAGGATAAGATCACAGAGATTGGTGCTGTAAAAATCTCGAAGGGTGAAATTGTAGATAGATTTAGCACATTTGTAAATCCAAAGCGTCCCATCCCATTTGAAGTTCAAAAGGTGACCAACATTACAGATGAAATGGTTATGGATGCACCAGATATAGAAACTGTGTTGCCTAAATTTTTGGAATTCATAGGAGATGGGGTGTTAGTAGCACATAATGCAAGTTTTGATGTAGGTTTTATTGCACAAAATTGCCGTTATCAAGATATAGAGCCAAACTTTGTTTCCGTAGATACTTTGGCATTATCACGAATGCTGTTGCCACGTTTATCAAAACACAAGTTAAATATTGTAGCAAAAGAGTTAGATGTTTCACTAGAGAATCATCACCGTGCAGTATCCGATGCAGAAGCAACAGCACATATTTTTTTAAAGCTGTTAGACATGTTAAAAGCAAAGGGCATTACCACGCTAAAAGGTATGAATCAGTTTGGAAAAACGAATGAATCGCTGGTTCGCAAGTTGCCAACGTATCATATTATTATTCTTGCAAAAAATAATATTGGAAGATTTCATTTATATAAGCTGATTTCAGAATCTCATCTAACATATTTTTCCAGAAGGCCTCGAATTCCGAAAAGTCTTTTGAACCAGTACAGAGAAGGGTTATTGATTGGAAGTGCATGTGAAGCAGGGGAGTTGTATCAAGCGATTTTAAATAATAAGTCATCAGAAAAGATTGCAGGGCTGGCAGAGTTTTATGATTATTATGAAATACAGCCAATTGCCAATAACCAGTTTATGATTGCAAGTGATCGGTTCTCCTCTATACAATCGGAGGAAGATTTAAGGAAAATCAATCAGAAAATTGTAGAATTAGGAGAGCAATTTAAAAAGCCTGTAGTTGCAACTTGTGATGTACATTTTTTAGACCCTGAAGATGAAGTTTATAGGCGAATTATTATGGCAGGTAAGGGATTTTCTGACGCAGAGCTTCAGCCTCCACTCTATTTGAGAACAACAGAAGAGATGTTGGAAGAATTTGAATATTTAGGCACTGCTAAGGCAAGGGAAGTGGTGATAGAAAATCCAAATAAAATTTGCAATATGGTAGAAAAAATTTCTCCTGTGAATCCAAATAAATGTCCACCAGTGATTGAAAATTCAGAACAAGATTTAAGAGATATCTGTTACGCAAAGGCACATGAAATCTATGGAGAAAATCTTCCAGAACCAGTACAAAGCCGTTTGGAGAGAGAGTTAAATTCCATCATTTCCAATGGATATTCGGTAATGTATATTATTGCACAAAAGCTGGTTTGGAAATCCAATGAAGATGGATATTTGGTTGGTTCAAGAGGTTCTGTTGGTTCTTCTTTCGTAGCTACAATGGCTGGAATTACAGAGGTAAATCCGTTAAGCCCACATTATTATTGTTCCAATTGCCATTACAATGATTTTGATTCGGAGGAAGTGCGTTCTTATGCAGGAGGCTGTGGATATGATATGCCTGATAAAAATTGTCCTGTATGTGGAGAGCCATTGATTAAAGCTGGATTTGATATTCCATTTGAAACCTTCCTTGGATTTAAGGGAGATAAAGAACCAGATATTGATTTGAACTTCTCTGGAGATTATCAGGCAAAAGCACATAAGTATACAGAAATTATATTTGGAGAAGGGTACACATTTAAAGCTGGTACAATTGGAACTCTTGCAGATAAGACTGCATTTGGATATGTAAAGAAATACTATGAAGAGCGTGAGAATAGAAAGCGAAAGTGCGAGATTGATCGAATTGTACAAGGGTGTACAGGAATACGAAAAAGTACTGGTCAGCATCCTGGAGGAATTGTAGTTCTTCCTCATGGGCATGATATCAATGAGTTTACACCAGTACAGCATCCTGCAAATGATATGAGCAGCGATATTATTACTACACATTTTGATTACCATTCCATTGATCATAACTTGCTGAAATTAGATATTCTAGGACACGACGATCCTACAATGATTCGTACATTGGAGGAATATATTAGTTCTGATGCAATGGAAAATGAATATAATGAAGAAAATCCTTTTCAAGCAACGAAGATTCCATTGGATGATAAAAAAGTACTTTCTTTATTCCATGATACGAGTGCTTTGGGCATTACCCCAGAGGATTTGGATGGCTGTAAGTTAGGATGTCTTGGAATTCCTGAATTTGGTACAGATTTCGTAATTCAAATGGTTCAAGACGCAAAGCCACAATCACTTTCTGATTTGATTCGTATTTCAGGTCTTTCCCATGGTACAAATGTGTGGCTAGGAAATGCACAGGTATTGATTGAAAGTGGAAAAGCCACAATTTCTACAGCGATTTGTACTCGTGATGATATTATGGTGTATTTAATTAATCAGGGGGTTGATAGTGCACTTTCCTTTACGATTATGGAGAGTGTGCGTAAGGGAAAAGGATTGAAGCCAGAATGGGAAGAGGCAATGAAGGAAAAAGGGGTTCCAGATTGGTATATTTGGTCATGTAATCAAATAAGTTATATGTTCCCAAAGGCACACGCTGCAGCTTACGTTATGATGGCATACCGAATTGCCTATTGTAAAATTCATTTTCCATTGGCATACTATGGAGCATACTTTGGAATTCGTGCCAATGCATTTTCTTATGAATTAATGTGCCAAGGAAAGGAAAAATTAAATTTTCATATTAGGGACTATAAAAGTCGTCAGGACTCTTTAACAAATAAGGAGCAAGATGTTCTAAAGGATATGCGAATTGTTCAGGAAATGTATGCCAGAGGGTTTGAGTTTCTGCCATTGGACATTTATAAAGCAAAAGCAAGAAGTTTTCAAATTATAGATGGGAAGTTAATGCCACCACTCTCAAGCATTGAGGGAATGGGGGAGAAAGCAGCAGAAGCTGTAGAAGCAGCGGCAAAAGATGGTCCATATTTATCATTGGATGATTTTCGACAAAGAACAAAAGTTAGTAAAACCGTTATAGATTTTATGGATGAGTTAGGATTGTTTGGAAATTTACCTAAGAGCAATCAGCTTTCTTTATTTGATTTTTCATAGATACGTGCTATAATTGGAAACAATGAAATTAGGAATGGAGGAAACTAGGATGAAGAATTTTGAAGAAGTAAGAAAAGTTGATCCTGAAATTGCAAATGCAATCGCAGGTGAAATAGAAAGACAGAATTCCCATATTGAGCTAATAGCTTCTGAAAATTGGGTAAGTGAAGCTGTAATGGAAGCTATGGGAAGTCCACTTACAAATAAGTACGCAGAAGGATATCCATCTCGCCGTTATTATGGTGGGTGCCAGTGTGTAGATATTGTAGAAAATTTGGCCATTGAACGTGCCAAAAAGCTTTTTGGATGTGAGTATGTAAATGTGCAGCCACATTCTGGAGCACAGGCAAATATGGCAGTTATGTTTGCAATGTTAGAGCCAGGCGATTGTGTAATGGGAATGAATCTAGACCATGGTGGACATTTGACACATGGGTCTAAGGTGAATATGTCAGGAAAGTATTTTCATATTGTACCTTATGGTGTGAATGATCAGGGGCTGCTTGACTATGAAGAAGTAGAACGAATTGCAAAAGAATGCAAGCCAAAGCTTATCATAGCAGGAGCTAGTGCATATGCAAGAACGATAGATTTTAAACGCTTCCGAGAAATTGCAGATAGTGTAGGAGCCTATTTGATGGTGGATATGGCACATATTGCTGGACTTGTGGCAGCAGGCTTACATCCAAGTCCTATTCCTTATGCACATGTGACTACAACTACAACACATAAAACATTGCGAGGCCCAAGAGGTGGGATGATTTTAAGCAGTGAGGAGATGAATGAAAAGTTTAACTTCAACAAGGCTGTTTTCCCAGGAATTCAAGGTGGTCCACTTATGCATGTAATAGCTGCAAAAGCAGTTTGCTTCCAAGAAGCTTTGCAGCCAGAGTTTAAAGCTTATCAAGAGCAGGTTGTAAAAAATGCCAAGGCACTTTGTACTGGATTGAAAAAGAGGGGTATTCAAATTGTATCAGGAGATACAGATAACCATTTAATGCTAGTTGATTTAAGAGATACAAGTGTAAGTGGAAAAGATTTGGAAAAACGACTAGATGAAGCGTATGTAACTTGCAATAAGAATACCATTCCAAACGATCCTCGTTCTCCTTTTGTGACAAGTGGAGTAAGACTGGGTACACCTGCTGTGACAACCCGAGGAATGAAAGAAGAGGATATGGAACAAATTGCAGAAATCATCAAGCTTGTTATTGAAGATGAGGCCAATGTAGAACAGGCAAGAGCATTAGTAAAAGAATTAACAGATAAATATCCTTTATGTTAAAAGACAAAAAAGAGAGCTGTGAAAAAATGAGAAATCATTTTTTCACAGCTCCTTTTTTTAATCTCGTTTCATTGTAGGACTTTTAAATATGAAATGTAATTTATAATTAAAAGGTACATATAAAATCTGATTAAAGTTTTACTACATTAGTTGCCTGTGGACCTTTCGCTCCTTCTGTTACCTCGAACTCTACAGCCTGGCCTTCTTCCAATGATTTGAATCCATCCATTACTAATCCAGAGTAGTGTACGAATACGTCATTTCCTTCGGAATCAGAGATGAATCCGTAACCTTTTTGGTTGTTAAACCATTTTACTGTACCTGTCATGTTGTTACCTCCATAAATTTGTTGATAAAGTAAATATTTCGAATCACTTAATATAAGTGATACACTGTCATATTAGCATGTTTAACAATTAAAGTCAAACTATTTCTTTTTGAATTCGTAAAAATATACAAAAAACATATAGAGTGGGGAGTGACATTGTATTTCTTAAAGATTTTCAGTAAAATAACGGTATGATGAGTCAAAAGGAGAATATATAGTATGAAGATATCCACGAAAGGACAATATGCATTAGAGATTATTGTGGATTTAGCAATGCATTCGGATGAACAACATCTAGAAAGTTTGAAAAATATTGCAGAGCGAAGAAAGCTATCAGAGAAGTATTTAGAGCGTATTATTAAATTATTAAAAGATGCAAAACTTGTGAAAAGTGTGCGTGGTGCGTATGGGGGATATTGTTTAGGAAAACCTATGCAAGAGATGACAGTTTTGGATGTACTTATAGCTTCTGAAGGGGCAATGGCACCAGTAGCATGTTTGCTTGATGAAATAGAGTGTGCTATTGGAAAAGAGGCATGTCCAACAAGAGCAACATGGGAGTTACTCTGGAAGGAAATTCTATATTCTGCTATGCAAGTTACGATTGCAGATTTGATAGAGCAGGTGGAAGATGAAAAAGAATAGATGAGCTATAAATCCCTATTTCTTGGGATTTATAGCTTTTTTCTTTGCTTTTAAATAAATACTTATCACACAAAGTATATAAAATATATTGACATAGTAGGAAAAAAGAAGTATAAAAGATAATTATCAGATATATTATGTGAATAGGAGAAAATGAAATGAAAGTATCTACAAGGGGACGCTATGGTTTACGAGCGTTGGTGGATTTAGCAGTGAACGCTGGTGAGGATCCAGTTTCTCTAGTTCAAGTAGCAACTAGACAGAATATATCCTTGAATTACTTAGAACAAGTTTTTGGCACACTTAGAAAAGCTGGAATTGTGATTAGTATCAAAGGAGCTGGAGGGGGGTACAAATTGGCAAAACTAGCAACAGAAATCACTGTAAAAGATGTATTAGAGGCATTAGAAGGAGAGTTTGCGATTATCGATCGAGTTCCAAATAGTTCGCAGGATGGCGTTCAAAAAGTAATTGAAAAGCTTGTTTGGAATGAAATAGATCGAAAAGTAAATCAGTTTTTAGAGAAAAAGACGATATCTATGCTTGCGAAAGAGTATCAGGCAGGTTTAGAACAAGAAAATTGCATGTATTACATTTAAAAAATATAAACATGTATAAGTTAAACTAGAAAGGGGTAAGAAAATGGCAAAAATTTATCAAAGCGTAACAGAACTTATTGGAAAGACTCCACTATTAGAGGTGAAAAATTTAGAAAAGGAATTAGGTCTTTTTGCAAGAGTACTTGTGAAATTGGAGTATTTTAATCCCGCAGGAAGTGTAAAAGACCGTGCAGCCTTTTATATGATTGAAGATGCAAGACAAAAAGGACTTCTAAAAGAAGGTGCTGTCATCATTGAGCCAACTAGCGGAAATACAGGAATTGGTCTTGCAAGTGTAGCAGCATCTATGGGATATCGTACAATTTTTGTTATGCCAGAAACGATGTCTATTGAACGTAGAAAATTATTAAAAGGCTATGGTGCAAAAATTGTTCTTACCGAAGGTGCAAAAGGGATGAAAGGGGCTATCGCTAAAGCAGAAGAATTAAAAGAAGAGATAGAAAATGCTGTAATACTAGGGCAATTTATAAATCCTGCAAATCCAGAAGTTCACGAAAAAACGACTGGTCCAGAAATTTGGAATGATACAGAGGGAGAAGTAGATATATTTATTGCAGGAGTTGGAACAGGAGGAACAATTAGTGGTACAGGACATTATTTAAAAGCTCAAAAAGAAGAAATTAAGTTGATTGCAGTAGAACCATTCGCTTCTCAAGTTTTAGCAGGAGAAAAAGCTGGTGCACATGGTATTCAAGGAATTGGAGCAGGATTTATACCTTCTGTGCTTGATACAGAAATTTATGATGAAACTGCTGCTGTAACAGAGGAACAAGCATATGCAGCATCAAGATTATTGGCAACAAAAGAGGGAGTTTTGACAGGAATTTCTTCTGGTGCAGCGTTGCATGTAGCATTAGAAGAAGCAAAAAAAGAGGAGAACAAAGGGAAAACAATTGTGGCAGTTCTCCCAGATACTGGAGAAAGATATTTATCTACACCTTTATTTTTATAATTGTAAATTTTGGCAGAAAATCATTGTAAACAAAGTTGCACTTTGTTATAATATAGGGTGCTGTAAAATTAGAAAATATATTGTGAAGAAAGGGTGTGAAGTATGAAAAAGAAGCTAGCTCTTTTGCTCTCAGCATGTTTGGT
>JAHLFA010000114.1 GCA_018883985.1 Candidatus Ruminococcus intestinipullorum
GATCGAACCTGAACATGCTTCTATGATATATACTAGCTCTTTAATACTAGCGAAACGCCATAAGCTTGTATAAAGCTTAAATATAGCAAACAGAATAATCGTAACAATCGTATTGATTACTGCAACTTCTATGACAGAATTGCTATACTCCCATGGTATTTCATTTATTTTCATATTAAATCGAATCCATAACGCAAGAAAAGAACTTAAATTAATAAAAACGATATCTAATATTACAAGAAGGATTTTATATACAATTGATAAATCCCATTTTCTAATTAACCTCTTCATGGTATTTCCTCTATTCTCTATTGTGCAACCTCAGAATCCTCAAACACTTGCCCTTGCTTTACAGCCGCAATAGCTGATTGAATCGCTGCAACCGAATCCATATTAGGCTGTGTTACATACAGCAGGGAATCTGGCATAGAATAACAGCTTTGTGTATCACCTGTCCCCTCTGCAGACATAGATTTAATTTTCCATGCACCACCTTCTGCAAGCTGACTCTTAATTAACTCTTGAATTTGGTCAATGGACATATTCATATCCACATTTCCACTGATACTATTTAAAATCCCATTTGCTCCTGTTAAAATAGCTGGAGAAATGGCTTTTTTAATCATGGCTGTAATAACCGCCTGCTGATTTCTACCTCTTTGGAAATCCCCGCCGTCTACATTCTGTCTTTCCCTAGAAAATGCAAGTGCCTGTTGCCCATTAAAATGGTTTTCCCCCTGATATACATTCATCACAAGCCCTGAATCTTCACTGGTCGTAAAAGTCTGTTCAGATACTACATCAACACCACCTAATGCATCAATCATTTCTACTAAAGATGTAAAATTCACTCGAGCATAAAATTGAATATCTGTTTGATACAATTGGGCTAAAGTAGCCATAGAAGCATCTACTCCATAAATCCCTGCATGTGTCAACTTATCAAGTTGCCCTCCTGAAATACCTGGAATTTCTACATAATAATCACGTGGAGTTGTTACCAATAAAATCTGGTGCGTATTTGGATTGACTGTTGCCAAAATATTCACATCACTTCTACTATTTGTTTCAATAGCTCCATAAACATCAATTCCACTGATATATACTGTAAATGGCTCTTTTTGAACTTCTACTTCTGCCGCCTTGTTTTCTATTTCACTTTCTATATCATAGGTATAAATAATTCGGAAATTTTCTTGTTCTGCTCCAAGTTCTTCACTCAACAAACCACTGTATGCATCATTATACACAATCGCTTGAACTTGACCGTTATGCAGTGCCATTGCTTGTTCTCCAATGCTTCCATACTCCACAGTAGAAATCTGTGTTCCAAGCACAGAATTTACATTTTCAACTGCCGCACGCACATCATCTCCTTGCATCGCATACTGTACACCAAACTGATACCCCACCGCGTCTTCTAAAGACTGTGCTGGATCAGACTCCTTTACAGCAACTACCATCTTTGTTACTTTCTTATTTCCACCACTAATTTCCTGAATTGTATCTGTTGTTTTAAACAAATAATAAGAAGCTGTAAAAAGTACAATACTGAACAGTACGATAAAAATCTTTCCTCCTATTCCTTTTTTCTTAGATAACAATTGAGAAGAAACACCTACTAACAAAAATAACAATAGTACAAGTGCAATCATCCCTATATATTTCCCTGGTAGCATATTCATAATTAAAATGGCAGATAAACATACCACGGATGCTAAAAACTGTACTGCACATAATCCTAAGCCAATGATTCGACTCACATTCTTCTTTGCTTTTTTTCTTTTTCTCTGCCCCATGAACGTTTCCTTTCCTCACTTTTTTGTTTACATTGTATTATATCATACCATTTTCCCCCATTTTTTGCAACTTTTTATGAAAACAAAAAAAAACTTCTGGGCATTTTCTAAAAAACGTCCAGAAGTTTTAAAAATTCCATATTATTGTCCTTTTGCTCCGAGTGTTACGTCAAAGTCTTGCTCTGTATATTCACCATCTCCACCAGGAATCATAACGGTAATTGTAACTGTTTCCCCTTGTTTATAGTATTGCAGCTGTTCCTGAAGTTCAGACATACTTTGAATTGTGATTCCATTAAATCCTACAATCACACTGCCTTTTGTTATGCCTGCCTGATCAGCTCCACCTTTTTTGGAAACATCTCCAATGTAGACACCTTTTGGCATTCCATATCTTTGAGCGCTTGTTGCGTCTACATCAACTCCACTAATTCCCAAATAACCTCTTTCTTGCTCAGAAACTTTCGTTTTCGTTTCCTGATTCATTAGATTGGTTATAATATCTGACACATCACTAATTGGAATTGCATATCCAATTCCCTCTACATCATCCCCGATTAATTTAGCAGAGTTAATACCTATCACCTCTCCGTTGGCATTGACTAATGCGCCGCCACTATTTCCTGGGTTAATTGCTGCATCTGTCTGAATCAACTTCACATCTGTATCTGAAATTGGCTGACCAGAAGCATCTGTAGATTGACTTACTCGATCTGTAGCACTAATAACACCTGTTGTAACAGACTGTCCATAGCCTAGGGCATTTCCTATTGCAATGGCTGGTTCCCCTGCTTTTAACTTTGTTGAATCTCCTAATGTAGCGACAGAGATGCTTTCCATTGTTTCACTGGATATATTTTCCAATGGAACTGCAATAACAGCTAAGTCATGTGCTGGGTCTGTTCCTTTAATATTTGCTTCTACACTTTTTTCATCATTAAAAGTAACTGTCAGTGTATTACTATCTGCAACTACGTGATTATTGGATACAATTAAAAGCTCATCGTCCGTTTGTTCAATAATAATTCCTGTTCCTGCACTTGTAACCTCTTGTTGAGAAATTCCACCAAAAAAGCTTTGTACTTCCTGTACACTCATATTCGTAATAGATACGATAGATGGCATCACCGTTTCAACAACTCCAGAAACATCAGAAGTAACTGCATGCGATGCTTGTGTAAGAGACGCTTTATTTTCTGTTGTTGACTCTACTTCCTCTTGTCTATCTTCATTCATTCCAAGAATCCCACCTACAATTGCATTCGTTGTAAGAAATGTAGCACTAGATACAACTCCAAATAAAATTGCACATCCTGTAACAACTACTGCTTTTGGAACTTTTCGTTTTGCTCTTTTCTCATGTTTAGGAGGCTCTGGTTCTGATTGATAAACTGGATTGTTTGGCTGTTCCCCTGAATTATAATAATTATATTGATTTTCCATATAAACTCCTCCAATCTTTTCCCTTTGTATTTTATGCATATATCATAGTGTCATATTGTGATAAATTTGTGTTTTATTATTTAACAAAAGATGAAAAGAGGCAAAACAATCCTGTTTGCCCCTTCCATTTTTATAGATCGATGAAATCTACATCATAGTCATCGTCATCTTCGTATTTAGAAGAAGTACGACGAGATCTTTTTGGAGTGTATTCTTCTACATCATCCTCTTCAAACTCATCCTCTTCCTCATCTCCAAAGTCATCAAA
This sequence comes from Candidatus Ruminococcus intestinipullorum, assembly GCA_018883985.1. Classification (GTDB taxonomy): domain Bacteria; phylum Bacillota; class Clostridia; order Lachnospirales; family Lachnospiraceae; genus Mediterraneibacter; species Mediterraneibacter intestinipullorum_A. The sequence goes on from JAHLFA010000114.1 coordinate 3,511, forward strand.
AGCATCCAAATCTTCTAACTCATCTTCAAAATCATCAAAACTATCTTCATCATCTATATATAGCTCATCGTAATCTTTTTTCTTCTCTTTAGAGCCACTATTTCCTTTTTTTGTATCCTTTTTGTTTTTTGAGTTTCCTTTTTCCTCAAATTCCTCTACTTCAGCATACAAATCATCCAACTCTTCATTTCTTCTATGAAGTTTTATGCTCAAAATCACTGTAAGAATTAGGAATACCACTACAAGTACCCAAAGAACAGCTGTAACCACAATTACATTATCTTTCAAAAATCCTACTATTTTACCAGTAAATCCAGAACCGTTGTTTCCTGCGTCTGTAGATTCAGAAACAAGATATCTTTGGAATGTGCCATCTACTTCATCATACTGGTAAAATCCAGCTTCTCCATTGGAGTTTCTTGCATATACTAAGTAGAATGCTTTATCATTCATATTTTGCCATGCTGGGAATGTAACACTTCCTAATGTGATTGTTGTTTCTTGGAACTGACTTGGAAGATTACTTCCAGCTTTCTCATCTAAAAGTAAAATATAACTTGTTTCAGAAATGTTTGCCATTTCTGTAAGAGAAAAAGCTTGTGTATCTTGGTTATACAATGCCATCACTGGAGCTTGATCTCCTGTAATCAGGTAAAATACATACTGACCTGTTGTATTCTCTTGAATTACGTTTCTATCTGCTCCATTGTAATTGAATGTTGTTCTTGTAAATCCAGTTGGAACTAAAACATCTGAAAAATCATTGTATATAGAATAAGTCACACCAGCAATTTCCACATCTGCTGTACCTGGATTTACGACTTCTGTATTTGGTGTTTCTGCAGTTGTACCATCTCCTGGCTCTAATGTAACTGTAGAATTTCCAACGCTTAATGTCAATGTTTCATTAGAATGCAAATATGCTGTATAGGATGGAGCCTCAAGTGTCGTTGTCCCCTCCTGCAAAGCACGAAATACCATAGTATATTCCAATACTGTTGCACTTCCATCTCCAGTTGCTGCCAGATTGAGTGTACCATTCCCTCCAGTAGCATTCTCACCACTTAAAAACTCAAGCATTGCTGGGTCGTATGTTACCATAACAGTTCCATCTCCAATTGCTGCACCTGCTGCATCAATTTTCACTTTAACAGTAACCTCTTCCCCAACCTTTCCAGTTGGATCTGAAAATTGAAGTGTTCCCTCTGCAGCAAAGCTCCACATTGAAGGACTCAATGCAAAAAAGAATACTGCAAACATTATTGCTGTGATTTTTTTGAATTTGCTCATGTACATATCCTCTCCTTTTGTTATTCTTCTTATTCCATCTTCCGAAGACTCTTAATAAGAATCTGTAGTTTCTTCTGAAATGCCATCATCATAAACATTTCCACTCTCGTCGGACGGTGTATATGATTCTTGGGTATTATCCCATGTTTCATCCTCTGTTGTGCCAGAACTATCTCCTATTACATTATAATCGCTACCCGAACCTGATGTATCCTCATAGTAAGAATTATCGTTATAATTATCGTTGTAGCTATCTTCATAGTAACTTCCACCAGAACTATAGGAGTCATATCCTGAAGAATAGGAAGGATAATATTCCCCTTCTGTATCATAAGTCGTTCCTACACTATAACTTGAGTTTTGGATACTTCTGCTTATCTCCTCCACAGTGTAAGATGGAGTAAAGTCAGTAGCTCCAAAAAGAAACTCATGTAACTGCTGTACGTCTTCTGCTAAATCTAAAGCGATTACAGCATTTCCAACATCTGTGTCCTCTGTTGTGAGATTAAATGGAAATCCTTGAGAACCTCCAATTACATATTTCTTAATATCTTTTGCATAAGCAACAATTTCTGTCAATGTAAAGTTTGTTTCTACCTTATCGAAGACTCTATCAATGATTTTATTTAATGTTGACAATTTTGCTTCCTTTGCTTTCAATGCAATTTGCTCGATTACTTTACGCTGTCTTTCTGTACGTCTATAATCATTATCATCATCTCCTGCATATCGAATTCTTGCATAGGCTGTTGCCTGAATTCCATTTAAGTGCTGCATACCAGCCACTTCTACTGGACCAGAGTCTTTTCCAATATTTTTAATAATTTCTACTGTGTAATTATTAACATATGGGATTTCTTCTTCTGTAATTTCTAGGTCTACGCCACCTAATGCATCAATTACATCTACTAAAGATGAAAAATCAACAGTTATATATTTTTGAATGTTCAAATCGAGGTTCTCGTTTAACATAGCAACTGCCTCTTCCGCACCTCCATATGCATATGCCGCATTCGCCTTATTATAAGAATCATCCTGAAGTCTTAACAAAGTATCTCGATATACGGATACTAACTTCACTTCTTTTGTTGCTCGATTCAAACTTGCAACGATAATTGTATCACTTCTAGACCCCATCTCTGGATCATTGGCTCTTGTATCCAATCCAAACAGTGCTACGTTCAGATATCCTGTGGCATTCTCCTCACCTACGTCTGAAATATTCAATTTATCAATATCTAGGTCTACTTGATTTACCTTTCCCCATTTACTGGCAACAACTACTATGGCTGATGTTATTAATAATAAAAATACGCCAGTTAGAATAAAAATCGCCCTCTTCCAAGGTGCAACTCTTCTTGTTCGCTTTCTTCTACGTACTCCTTGAGTACTGCGTCCTGAAGGATTTCTCCTTGTTCCAGTTCTTACAGCTTGAGATCTGCTCTGCTTTTGCTTAGGAACACTATTTGTTTGCCTGGAACGATTCGATGTCCTTGCTCTTGTTTGTGTTCTTCGTTCTCCACCTGATAAAATCTCAGGGCCATTTTTCTGATTTGCCATAAAAATTCCTTTCTTCAATCATTAAGAAATTTATCATTTCTTAATTTACGCACTTTACATCATACAATATTTTTTCAAAAACATCAATGAAAAAACTATGAACTCTGCCTATTGCCAATAACGTGGATTCATAGTACAACGCATAATAATACCCTTGGGAAGTTGCTTATAATGTTTTCCAAGTTGATATCCTAAATATTTACATCCTGTTTTATAAATAAACTCTGGAATACTTGTAAACTCTTTTTTTCTTAGTAAATACAGCAATGTAGTTTTTACAAGCCTTAGTCCTTCCCCTTCCGATGGAACATCGTCAAATATCTCGGGATGATCTGCCTGCGAAACTGCTAAATCAAAATTTCTATGAAATTGTTGAATACCACTATAATTATGAGAATGCGAAACCTGTGCCTTAGCAGCATAATAAATACGATATCCTTTTTGAATCATCCTTGCAGCCATAATCATATCTTCATTGAAAATGGTTTTCTTCTCAAAACCTCCAAGTTCATCGTATACGCTCCTTCTATATGCGGCACAAACATTGGAACAAAAATATGTCTTAATTCCAAGTGTGCTTAAATCCTCTTTGGACTTAAAACGTGATTGTTCTGGATAATTAAAATCTCTTGTGATTTTTTCTAGTAAATGGCAGTCTTCCAAAGGAAGCTGTCTTGCATAAGCTGCTGCCACATCCTCTTCTTGAAATGCTTCTAAAAGATACGCAATCAAAAACTCATCTTTTGGAATCGCATCTTGTGTCATATAAACTAAAATCTCTGCATTTGATAATTTTGCTCCCAAATGTCTTGTCCCACCATGGTCGAACTCTTTTGGTTCAATGTGTTTTATATGAACATTTTCAGAAAGATGATATAACTCTTGTGGAAAAACTCCACTTTTTGTATCAATGATATAAATATTTCCTACTGGATAGCTCTGAGATAATAGTGTTCTAACTAATTCTACTACCTTTTTATCAGGACGATATGTAGGAATAATGATATCTACTGCTCTTACATTTTCCATCATGATTTCTTCCTCTTCCCTTTATATTCAATCCCAATATACATAAGCCCTGTTAATACAAACCAAAACCAAGTTGTTGGGTTGCTAAACCATGTCGTAAAAAACGAAAGCCCTAAGTAAATAGCCATCTGCCCATAAAACAAATACGTAATAGGATTTTTATTTTGCAGTGTCCAACGCCTAATTTGTGCTGCCAGAATTCCTACGAGCAAGGAAAAAACAATAATGCCAATCACTCCAAAGTCATAATATGCATCATAAAACATCGTCAATGTAGTCAATTCTTCTTTCGTAATATACAAAGGAAAAGACAACAATTCTGGGAAAACAAATTTTAGGCCACTTAATGCAAAGACTGGAAATAACATTTTTAATCCCTTACTATGCTCTGTTAATTGTTCTACCATACAATTAAAATTTTCATAATTATTCGCTATATACATATAAGGTTGTGTAATAAAAATTGGTGTATTCACATTCTTCATTTCAAATATCCCATTTAAATATGATACATCATGTCGACGTGCAACCGTAAGCAAAACGTACATTGGAATCATAATTAGAAATAGCCCTACTATCATTTTCCAAGTTATTTTATGATATAACATAAGATAGGTCACCACTGCAAATCCTACTGCAAACAATAATTGAAAGCGGGAAACACATAAGATAGGAATTGCCGCTGCTGTAATATTTGCAAAGACAAGAAATACAATCACTTTCTTTGGAACCAACAAAGAAACCTTTGTGTATAACACCGTCAATGCTGGTATCAAAACACAACTGATTGTAAAATAATGTACACCAGACACATGAAAATGTGAATATGCATGCGGAGCAGAATCAAAGAGTGGGATAAAACCTACAAGAAGAGCCTCACACAAAAAACAGGCTATAGATACTCCCATAATAATTCCAATACATAGCAAAAGGCGTTTTGCCTGTTTTTCATCATGCTCTATTTCTCGTGTTTCTTCTGTAAACTGAAATAATCTGAAATCATACCCTATTTGAAAACAAAGATACACAAGGAAAAAAGCAAGCCATGTCCTATCTGCCCAATCATGCTGTAGATGACTCAATTGAAAACATGCAATTCCTTCCCCACCTATCCAAGAAAGTGCAAAGATTCCTCTAAGGTCTACAAGATTTTTTGTTCTACCAACCTGTAGAATATATAACAAGAATGCTGCAACTATCAAAAAAAGTGCAGAAAGCGTATGATATCCTTGCCTTGCACCTAGATAGGCACATCCATATAAAATCCCATAGGATAGATAATCTATTTGTTTCATAATTGTTACTTGTTTTCTCATAAAGTCCTCTTTCTACAACATTACTGTATATAATTTTCAGGGTAAATTCCTGTTAAATATGCCACATCTGCATCTACCTGTAAAACCACTTCAGAAGGTTGATAATCCATCTCCTGAAAGAAAAATTCATGGAGCTGTTTTACATTATCTGCATGTCCAATTGCTGCTGCATAAGAGCCTGCTAATCCAATTACAGAATCACTCGTTGCAATGTCAAATGGAAATCCTTTCATTTCGCCTATTTTTAGATGAAACATCTGCGCTCCTAGCTTTAAAAGTGTTGCTGTATCCATATTTGTAGAAATTTGTGGCAAAACATTCTCTACGATTTGCATCCATTTCCATGGACCTGAAGATTTTATTTTCTTTAAAATCTGCTCCAAAACGATTCTCTGTCGCTGTGCTCTTTTAAAATCATCTCCTTGGGTGTATCGAATTCTCGTAAATGAAACTGCTTGAATTCCGTCAAGATGATGTACTCCTGGAGCATTTTCATCTATGTGTGTTGTTTCTTTTCCTACTACCTGCGATGTTTCTGCTGCATATCCATTTAACCAAAAAATTTCCTCACTGGTTAATTCAATATCTATACCTCCCAAAATATCTACAATTTCTGATAATGAATTAAAATTGACTGCTGCATATTGTTCAATCCCTAAATCTAGATTTCGATTCAACATAGCGATTGCTTCTTGTGGGCCACCATAGGAATACGCTGCATTTGCCTTATCGTATGTTCCGTCTTGTTGTTTCAGCAAGGTATCTCGATATACAGACACCAGCTTTAATTCTCCAGTTCGTGTGTCTAAATTTGCAATCATAATACAGTCACTTCTAACTCCGCCTTCTAATTCACCCTCTCTAGAATCCAATCCAAAAAGTGCAAAATTAAAATATCCCTTCGGTGTATTCTGGCACTCTAAAACACTCTCATCTAATTTCGTATAGTCCAGCTTTTCTATCTGATGTATAAAAAATGCTGTTACTAAAAGTACTGTCAAACAGAAACACTCTAAAATCAGTAAAATTTTCCGTCTTCTAATACGTCGCTTTAGTAACCTTTTTTTATCCACACGAACTCCAAACATATCAAGACCTCCACGATTGATTAATATGCATTTTTATTAATAAATCCCTTTAAGAAAGTAAGCAGTATAATCTTAATGTCCAAACCGAGTGTCCAATTTTCTATATAATATAAATCGCACTCGATTCTCTTTCGTATAGAAGTATCTCCACGATACCCATTGATTTGTGCCCATCCTGTTAATCCTGGACGTACTTGATGCTTAATCATATACCTTGGAATTTCTTCTTTAAACTTCTCAACAAATAACGGTCTTTCTGGACGTGGACCTACAAGACTCATATCTCCCTTTAGGACATTGAACAATTGTGGCAACTCATCAATACTTGTCTTGCGAATAAATTTTCCTATCGGTGTGACTCTTGGATCATCCTTTGTTGTCCAACCTTTTTTCTCTTCACTTTCTTTTTGCACAATCATAGAACGAAACTTATACATATAAAATGGCTTATTTTGTAACCCTATTCTTTCTTGTTTGAAAATCAATGGTCCTGGTGCTGTTATTTTAATTAAAATAGACACGACCAACATAATAGGTGAAAATAAAATAATTGCTACAATTGCTCCAAGTAAATCCATCACTCGTTTCATAAATCGATTTAACGCATTATTCAACGGTACATGTCGAATGTTAATTACTGGAAGCCCTTGTAAATCCTCTGTATAGGGCTTTGTAGGAATTATATGATTATAATCAGGTATAAACTTTGTATGCACACCAGATTTTTCACACATACTCACAATATATTCCAGCTTATGATACTCGTCCAAACCAAGTGTAATCGCAATCTCATCTACCTTATTTTGAGGTAATATAACTAATAGATTATCAATACTTCCTATGACC
>JAHLFA010000115.1 GCA_018883985.1 Candidatus Ruminococcus intestinipullorum
TCTTATGGAATACGAAAATTTGAACGTCTTAGAACTCGTATTTTTCTTGTAACTAATTAACATTAAAATTGGCACTTGGAGGTTTTTTTGCCATGCGCAAAATTAGTAAAGTTTACATAAAACATAAAAATACCTCCAAACGCAACAATGGAGCGGGATTTATAAAATCCCACCCCAACTATTGACTTAGAACCTATAAAATATATGCTAAAATAGCAAGAAAAACACGCAAAAGCTTTATAAGCTTCTACGTGCCTTATAATTATACTAACTCGATTAATACTTCCATTGCAGCATCACCTTTACGCTGTCCGATTTTGATGATTCTTGTGTAACCACCGTTACGATCTGCGTATTTTGGTGCAATTTCTGTAAATAATTTATCTACTAAATCAACTTTTTTTGTATTTCTCTTCTTACCAGCTGCAGCTGTTGGAACTTCTGTAACAGAGTACAAAACTTTCATCATCTGTCTTCTAGCATGAAGTCTGCTTGGCATATCTTTTTTGATTGTTTTTTCTACTTCGTCATATACAGTAACTTTTTTACCGTCTACAACTTCTTTTACTCTTTTACCATCAGCATCTTTTTTAGCTACTTTTGCTTTTACAGTAACTTCTTCAAAGTTGTCTTTTTCTCTTACAGCCAATGCAATTAAGCTCTCTACTTCTTTACGAATTTCTTTTGCTTTTGCTTCTGTTGTTACAATTTTACCATTGTTTAACAATGCTGTAACCTGGTTTCTAATTAAAGCCTTTCTTTGGCTAGATGTTCTTCCAAGCTTTCTATATTTTGCCATGATTATTATCCTCCATCTTTCACATTTGGTTATGCAATCTTCGGTCTTATTAATCAAATGCTCCTACCATGCACATCGGACTTACTGGTAGGATCACACAATAATAATATAATCTTTTATTCATCACCTTGATTTAACTCAAGATTTAATTCTTTTAATTTTGCCAATACCTCTTCTAATGACTTACGTCCAAGATTACGTACCTTCATCATATCTTCTGGTGTCTTGTTTGTAAGCTCTTCTACTGTGTTGATACCGGCTCTCTTTAGACAGTTATAAGAACGTACAGAAAGCTCTAACTCATCGATGCTCATCTCAAGTACTTTTTCTTTTTCGTCATCTTCTTTTTCAATCATTACCTCAGCTGACTGTGCAACTTCTGATAAATCAATAAACAATTTCAGATGCTCACTAAGTACTTTTGCCGCAAGACTCACTGCCTCATCTGGAAGTAGTGTTCCTTTTGTCCAAACATCCAATGTAAGCTTATCGTAGTCTGTAACCTGTCCAACACGTGTGTTCTGAACTGTCATATTCACACGTTCAACTGGTGTATAGATAGAATCAATTGGAATCACACCAATTGGTGTATCCTCTGTTTTGTTTTTATCTGCACTTACGTATCCTCTGCCTTTTGTAATGGTTAATTCCATGTACAACTTGCTGTCTTTACCACCACTTAATGTAGCAATGACTTGTTCTGGATTCATAATTTCAATATCTGAATCTGCTTGGATATCAGCACCTGTTACAATACCTTCTCCTTCAAATTCGATATATGCGGTCTTAACTTCGTCTGATTCTGATGTATTCTTGATTGCCAATGATTTTAAATTCATGATAATCTCTGTTACATCTTCCTTTACACCTGGAATGGAACTAAATTCATGTAAAACTCCATCTATTTTCACAGAACTTATTGCTGCTCCTGGAAGAGAAGAAAGCATAATTCTTCTCAAAGAGTTTCCTAATGTAATTCCGTAACCTCTTTCAAGAGGCTCTACTACAAATCTTCCATATTTTTTATCTTCTGAAATTTCTGTAATTTCAATATTAGGTTTATTAAAATCAAACACTACTCAGACCCTCCTTATGGGTTATAAAATGTTGAGGGGATCGATATCAAATCTTCGAATCATCAGATATCTAAGTATTATTTAGAATATAACTCGACGATTAACATCTCATCTACAGGAACGTCAATTGCGTCTCTTGTAGGAAGCTCTTTTACAGAACCTTTTAGGTTTTCAGCATCTACATCTAACCATTCAGGAACCATATTTCCACCTGTTGCTTCTAAGATATCTTTATATCTTTGGCTTCCTTTATTCTTTTCTTTGATTTCGATTACGTCTCCTGCTTTAATAAGGTAAGATGGAATGTTTACCTGCTTACCATTTACCAAAACATGTTTGTGTCCAACAATCTGTCTTGCTTCTTTTCTAGTTCTTGCAAATCCCATACGGAACATTACGTTATCTAATCTAGATTCCAAAAGAATCATTAGGTTTTCACCTGTCATACCTTCCATCTGTTTTGCTTTTGCATAGTAATTTCTGAAAGGTTTTTCTAATACGCCATAGATAAATTTTGCTTTCTGTTTTTCACGTAACTGAAGACCATACTCACTCATTTTTCTATTAGCTCTTTTTAACTGTCTGTTAGATTTTTTGTTAATTCCTAAATAGATTGGGTCCATACCTAATGAACGGCATCTTTTAAGAACTGGAACTCTATTAACTGCCATGATTATCCTCCTTAAAAATCAGCGGAAATGCTGTGATCCGCTCTACTATTGGTCTTTCCTAGAATTGCTCACCTAAAGAGCAGAAAAACTACACTCTTCTGCGTTTTGGTGGGCGGCATCCGTTGTGTGGTACTGGTGTAACATCTTTGATACTTACTACATCAATTCCACAAGCCTGTAATGCACGGATTGCAGCTTCTCTTCCTGATCCTGGACCCTTTACAAAAACGTCAACTGTTTTTAGACCATGTACTAATGCTGCTTTTGCTGCTGTTTCAGCTGCCATCTGAGCTGCATATGGAGTAGATTTCCTTGAACCTCTAAATCCTAGACCGCCTGCACTTGCCCAAGAAAGAGCATTTCCCTGTGTATCTGTTAATGTTACGATTGTATTATTAAAAGATGACTGGATATGTGCTTGTCCTCGTTCAACGTTTTTCTTGACACGTTTTTTTGTCACTTTTTTTGTAACTTTCTTAGCCATTTAAACTAACCTACTTTCTTGAATTTTTGTTTCTCCCCACTATGAGGGGAGTTTATTTACTGTTTTTATTATTTTTTCTTATTTGCAACTGTTCTCTTAGGACCTTTGCATGTTCTAGCGTTTGTTTTTGTTTTCTGTCCACGTACTGGAAGACCTTTTCTATGACGGATTCCACGATAGCATCCGATTTCTTTCAGTCTCTTAATGTTTAACTGAATTTCTCTTCTTAAGTCACCTTCTACAACCTGTGTTTCATCGATAACTTCACTAATTCTTTTTACATCATCTTGTGTCAAATCTCTTACGCGAGTATTTGGATCTACTCCTGCATCTGCTAGAATACGGTTAGAAGATGTTTTACCGATTCCATAAATATAAGTCAATCCGATTTCTACACGTTTGTCTCTTGGTAAGTCTACACCTGCAATACGAGCCATGTGTCTTTCCTCCATTTTTAATCTAATTTAATATTGTCCCTAACTGGGGCGAATTAAGAAAATCTTCCTTAACTGCCCAGGTATACAAATGTATACCCTTTCCCGACACGAATATATCTCTTTCTATTCGTAAATGAGCGTCGGGTATTATAAGCAATATACACACACATCACTTATTACTTAACGTAATATAAAGAACTTATAAGAAGTTCTTTCGTAATGTGTCAAGACCACCAACCTTATAAGGCACCTGCCAAATGCGTAGCAGTGGTGTATCCTTACTGTATATTAAACAGCTCTACACACTTCCTAGTGTGTCGTGCTGTCAGCCGCCTAAATAATTTCACAAACTTCTTGTCTTTTAAATGATTATCCCTGACGTTGTTTGTGTTTTGGATTTTCACAGATTACTCTGATACTTCCTTTTCTTCTGATAATTTTGCATTTTTCACAAATTGGTTTTACTGATGATCTAACCTTCATGTCAAATCCTCCTTCCATCCTTTGCTAAAACCTTACGTTACCAACTGTTTTAAAGTATACTTACCTCTAAACAGTCATTTAACAGTATAACACTTCTTCTTTTATAAAGTCAATACCTTTTTACTTGTCTCTCCAAACAATTCTACCTTTGCTCAAATCATATGGTGACATCTCCAAAGTAACTTTATCTCCAGGTAAAATTTTAATAAAATTCATGCGCAGTTTTCCACTGATGTGAGCTAATACGATGTGACCATTTTCCAACTCAACTTTAAACATAGCGTTTGGCAGTTTCTCCACCACAACTCCTTCAATCTCTATTACGTCAGCTTTTGACATCTCTCATCCTCCCGCTTTTAGCGCTTTTCATTTCTAGATTCTATTGATTTAGAATATTTATCTATGATATTTCTAATTTCTTGATCATCTGACAACGAATTACATTTTATCTTTGTAATAGGCTGTATATGTTTTTTATTTTTCTTTTTTGCATGAAAGATGGACTTTTCTAAACCATCTGCCAAATATACATATTCATCATTGACACAAATTATGACATATATACAATTCTTATCATGTCCTGCTTTAGATTTTGCAAGCATTCCTGGTTCTAAACGCATTGCTATTCTCCCAGAATATTTGTAATTTCTCTAAAGACATCCTCTATATCAATCGTTCCATCTACCTCTTTTAAGATACCAGCATTTGTATAATACTCAATCAAAGGCTGTGTTTGCTCATGATATACACCTAAACGCTTTTGAACTGTTTCTGGCTTATCATCATCTCTTAAAATAAGACTTCCACCACAATTATCACAAACATCTTCCTTTTGTGTTGGTGCAAATACAATGTGATATGTTGCTCCACATCCTACACATGCTCTACGTCCAGACATACGATTTACAATATTTTCATCTGGAACTTCTACGTTGATTGCATAATCTACCTTCTGATTTAAACGAGCTAATGCCTGATCTAATGCTTCTGCCTGTGGAATTGTTCTTGGAAATCCATCTAATACATATCCGTCTTTGCAGTCATCTTGATTTACTCTATCTACTACCAAATCTACAACTAACTCATCTGGAACTAATAACCCTTGATCCATATAAGTTTTTGCTTTTTTTCCAAGCTCTGTTCCATTTTTTATATTTGCTCTAAATATATCTCCTGTTGAAATATGTGGAATCTTATATTTCTCTGCAATTTTCTTAGCTTGTGTCCCTTTTCCGGCACCAGGTGCCCCTAGCATAATGATTTTCATAAAAAGATACCTCCATTTATACATCCATATAGCACATTAACCCGCTGCATTCTGTAATAATACAGAACACAACGAGCTAAATGATTCTAATTAATATCCAAGAAAACTATTTTTTCCAGATGAGCTTTTATTACTCAAAAATCCTGAGTAATTTCTAACTAACATCTGTGATTCAATCTTTTTCATTGTTTCTAAAACAACCCCAACTATAATAATTAGTGAAGTTCCACCGAAAGAAACATTTGCACCAAATACACCATTGAAGAAGAATGGTATTACCTGTACGATAACAAGTCCACAAGCACCTATAAATATAATTCTATTTAAGATGTTCTGAAGATACTCTACTGTAGGTTTTCCAGGACGAATACCTGGAATAAATCCACCACTTTTCTTCATATTGTTTGCAATTTCTAATGGGTTAAATGTAATCGATGTATAGAAATATGCAAAGAAGATTGTAAGTGCTATATAAACAATTAGTCCTATTGAATATACTAAATTATCAGGATTACACCAGTTATTGGAATTCATTCCTTTTAAAATATGACTTCCAATACCATCTCCATTGCCCTTTCCTAAGAAAGATGCAATTACGATTGGGAACTGCATCAAGGAAGATGCAAAAATAACTGGTATAACACCTGAAGTATTCACTTTTAATGGAATATGTGTGGACTGTCCGCCGTATGTTTTTCTACCTTGTACTTTTTGAGAATACTGTACTGCAATTCTTCTTTCTCCACCTTGTAGAATAATTACAAATACTACAACTGCAAGAAGAACTACAACAATAATTATTGCTGCCAATATTCCTTTAGCCAAGGTTTTTCCCTGAATAAACTGAGAATACAGTGTTACAAAATCATCTGGGACACGAGAAAGGATATTAATTAAAAGTACAATAGAAATAC
>JAHLFA010000116.1 GCA_018883985.1 Candidatus Ruminococcus intestinipullorum
CTTTTATATAAGTATTTCCTCTCGGAATAATTGTTTTTCCTTCTCTTTGAATTAAAACAATAAGTCCTCCTTTTGGAAGCTGTATTTCCCCCAATGATTTCCCATTCCATTTATGACTTTTCTCAATAAAAAGTTCTCGTAGGGTAAGATTTTCTCGCTCTTCAAAAGTTCTAGAAGCAAGGACTATCAAATCCCCTTCTTGTACTGTTGTATTTCCATTTGGTATTAAAGTTTGACCTTCCCGAAAAATCATAACAGCTAATAAATCTTTTAAGAACTGTAAATCTTTTAACTTTCTATTTTTCCATGGATGTTCTCCTCCGATATGAATCTTGATAAAAGCAACATCACTTTCTTCCTGATAATCATTAAATGTTTTATTAACATCTGCATTTTCATCAATCATTTTTAACTTTCTTGATACCCATGGTAAGAGTGTTGCCTGAATAGAAAGGGAGAGCAATACAATACAAAACACCAGATTAAATAAGTTATACTGTAATGTTATATTTTGAATCATTGCCATAATCGCAAACACAATGGATGCAACACCACGAAGACCCGCCCAAGAAACTAAGGCTATTTGTGGCATTTTAGACCGAAAACATGCAAGTAAGATTCCAATAACGAAAGGTCTTGCAATCAAAGTTAAAAATAATGAAAATAAAATTGCTGGAACTAAAACTTGTGGAAGCTCCTTTGGAGTTACTAAAAGTCCTAATAGGAAAAATATCATTACCTGTGCTACGTCTGTGACTACATCAAAAAAGTGTACCAAATATCTTTTCTGAGATAAATGAGCATTTCCCATGTAAATTCCACATAAGTAAACACTTAAATATCCATTTCCGTCCACTGCTGTCGCTGTTGCATATGCAATAACAGCCACTGCAAATACCAATACTGTTTTTTCGTGTTCACCCGTAAATATAGATGAATTCAATATATAAACAGCAATTTTCCCTATAACTAAACCAAATACAATTCCAATTCCTAATTGTTTTAAAAACAAAATTGGAATAGAAATTTCGCTACCTGAAAGTAATGCAATCGCTAGTATTGTCATCATATATGAAATTGGATCATTAGATCCTGACTCTAGTTCTAAAAGAGAGTCTGTATTGTACTTTAATGATAATTTTTGAGAACGTAAAATATTAAAGACAGATGCTGCATCTGTTGAAGATATTACGGAACCTATCAGAAAACTTTCTCCCCAGGATATATTTAAAACATAATGTCCAAATGCTGCAATACTAAACGCTGTTAATATAACACCTAGGGTAGATAATACAGCGGATTTGACAACTACTGATTTTGCAGATTTTAAATTCGTTCCAAATCCACCATAAAACATGATAAAAATTAAACAAGCTGAACAAATAGCCTCCGAGGCTATGTAATTATTAAATGAAATTCCTACAATTCCATTTTCCCCAAATAACATTCCTAATACTATAAAAAATAACAACGAAGGAACTGGTATCTTATTTAAAAACCTCGATAATAAAATACAAATTAAAATTACAATTCCTAACAATAAAAGATATAACGTCATTGAACCACCTCTTTTTCATTTTTTATGTTGAAAAGAGTACTAAGAAGGAATTTAATCCAAACTTCTCTTCATCTTCTAAAAGTACTTCCAGTTTATTCTTATTAAAGTCTGAATGCTCTATCTCTCTAGAATAGTACCTTGCAACTTCATAAATATTTGATACTCCAACTGCTCTTGCTATTTCTTGAATAATATAGACACTTGCAAATGCAAACTTTATCTTTCCATAAGCCTTACCATCATATACCGCTCCACAAAAATAAGTATAAATAAAGTACATACTTAACTGTTCCAGCATAACTTCTGACAATCCTTCTCTCTCATTTATAGGGTAAGTAATAATCTTTTTTGCTTTACTTATGTATGTACCCCAATCTGCCTGTAAGGTTTCCAGCTGTTTTAAAATAACAAGTAAGTTTCCCATTGTTACTTCTCGCAGCTTCTCTTTCTCCCGATAGGAAGAAATACGTTTTTCAAACCATTCCCAAACCCTATTTTGTGAGTAACGTTCTAATAGTTCATCAACTTGAAATAATGCATTTCTACTTATTCGTTCCTGTAAATCATGTGCCAATGCTAAGATAATAGAAGCCCTAAGTGCAAATGGTTTCTCTCGATTCTGCAAAATTTCAAACATCAATTTCCTAGTATCCATTAATTTTGTGAAAAGTAAATAATCAAAATCTGGAATCTCTGGTTCTTCCTTTTCATTTTGGGCATGTAGAAAGGTAACAGCTTCTTCACAGCCTAATATAAGCTCTGCTGCTGTTGGACATGATAATGAAAGAGAAATTTCTTTTAATCCTTCAAACTCTTCTATATGTCGGGGATACAAACGACAAGTTTTACAAAATAAATCCTTTCCGCCTTCTAGGTAGATATCACATAAATTCTCCTCATTTAAGAAAGCACATCTTTTTTCATACTGTCGAAAGCATCCCTGTTTCCAATTGATTTCATTATGCAGTCGATTTCCAAATCCCCCTTTTACCTTACTATATTTTTTTAATGTATTTTGGTCAATCATAATTTGCCAACCTACACAGCATGTATCTTCACACTTTCCTCCAATACATTGAAATTTTTTATAGTAATGAGGTACTGTATACTGCATATTTTGTTACACCCTTTCTACACGTTCTTTTCTTTATTTGCTGGCCAAAATGGTAGCATTCCTATCAAAGCTCCTAGTATCGCAGGCAATACCCATCCAAATTTCAAATTATAAAATGGGATATGTCTACACCATTCTACCAAAACTCCCAATGGAAGTGCAGTATTTTCCATAGCGTTTATAAACGCTACACAAAATGCAAATACCATGGCACATATGTACACCATTTTTCGATGCTGTATGTACTTGTTGAAAAATGATAACACGACTAAAACAATCGTTACTGGATAAATCATCATTAAAATTGGAAGTGAAATAGCCACCAATTGTGTCAGACCGATATTACTGATAATAAAACTAAATAAACATACTAATGCTGTTATTTTCTTATATGAAATAGATGGAAATAATTCATGGAAATAGTCCGAAAAAGATGTTGTAAGTCCTATTGCAGTTGTCATACAAGCAAACAATACTGCTACTCCTAAAATGACTCCCCCTACAGTTCCCAATAAATCACTAGATACTGCATGCAAAAGAGCACCACCGTTTTCAAATGGTGTTAAAGTAACTACGCCAACATATGTAAGCATAAAGTATACAACAGATAGGATAACAGCTGCTCCAATTCCACAAATAACAGTATATTTTATAATAGATTTTTTGCTCTCTATTCCAAAATCACGTACTGCATTTATAATAATAATCGCAAAAACTAATCCTGCTGGACCATCTAGTGCATTATATCCTTCTATCATTCCCTGAAAAAGAGGAATATCCTTATAAACTCCTTGAGGGTCTGGAATTTCCCCATATTGTATAGCTCCCACTGCAGACTTATCGTGAAAAAAACAAGCAAAAAATAAAGTAACAATACAAAGCAAGAGAATTGGAGTAAGGATACGCCCTACAATATCAATTACCTTACTTGGATTACTGCTAAGGAAATATGTAACAAGGAAAAATATACCTGTAACAATAAGAGAAGCAATCCAAACACTATTTGATGGGACATATGGCTTTATTGCTAATTCAAAAGAAACGCTTCCTGTTCTTGGCAGTGCGAACAGTGGACCAATCAATAAATAAATACATACTGATAAAAAGATAGAAAACTTTTTGCTAACTAGCTTTCCCAAATCCCCCACTTCACTACCTACAAGTACAACTGCAATCATTCCAAGCAGTGCAATACCTGCATCTGTTAAAATAAATCCCGTTAGTGCACTAATAAAATTCTTACCTGCTAATTGTCCCATAGAAGGAGGAAAAATCATATTTCCAGCACCAAAAAATACTGCAAAAAGTGTTAATGTCAAAGACACTATTTGTTTTGGCTTTAATGTTCGCATAATGACTCCTTTGTTCCTTTTCTTAATAATATAAAATAAATCCCCACACGGAAGTTACGGCTCCTTGTGGAGATTATTTTCTCTATGTAGAATCTTTTTTTGAATATTAGGAAGGATTCTTACCTCTTAAATATTCATCAATTCCTCTGGCACCTGCTTTACCAGCACCCATCGCAAGAATTACTGTTGCTGCTCCTGTCACAGCATCTCCTCCAGCATATACACCCTCTTTTGAAGTCTGTCCATTTTCCTCTTCTGCAACAATACACTTTCTACGGTTAATATCCAAACCTTTTGTAGTAGATGAGATCAATGGGTTTGGTGATGTACCAAGTGACATAATTACGGTATCTACATCAATTTCATATTCAGAACCTGGAATTTCAACTGGACGTCTTCTTCCAGATGCATCTGCTTCACCTAGCTCCATTTTTACAACAGTCATGCTCTTAATACTTCCATTTTCATCCACATTAATCTGCTTTGGATTTGTTAGAATATCAAAGATAACACCTTCTTCTTTTGCGTGATGTACTTCTTCTACTCTGGCTGGCAATTCTGCTTCGCTTCGTCTGTAAACTACATGTACTTCTGCACCAAGTCTTAATGCAGTTCTTGCTGCATCCATTGCAACGTTTCCTCCACCAACAACAGCAACCTTCTTCCCAGCTGCAATTGGTGTATCATAAGAGTCATCAAAGGCTTTCATCAAATTACTTCTTGTCAAATACTCATTTGCAGAAAATACCTCATTTGCATTTTCCCCTGGAATACCCATGAACATAGGCAAACCTGCTCCAGAACCGATAAATACTGCTTCAAAACCTTCTTCCTCTAAAAGCTGATCAATTGTTGTAGATTTTCCAATTACAACATTTGTTTCAAATTTTACACCAAGTTCTTTTACTTTTTCAATCTCTTTTGCAACTATTTTTTCCTTTGGCAAACGGAATTCTGGAATACCATATACTAAAACACCACCTAATTCATGCAATGCTTCAAATACAGTAACATCATACCCCATTTTCGCCAAGTCACCCGCACAAGTAAGACCTGAAGGACCTGAACCAATAACAGCTACTTTATGACCATTCTTTTCTTTTGCACCTTCTGGCTTAATATCATGTTCTAATGCATAGTCCGCAACAAAACGCTCTAGTTTTCCAATTGCTACAGCATCCCCTTTGATTCCACGAATACATTTTCCTTCACACTGTGACTCCTGTGGACAAACACGGCCACAAATTGCTGGGAGTGCGGATGACTGTCCTATAATTTTGTATGCTTCTTCAATGTTTCCTTCCTTAATTTCCTGAATAAAAGCAGGAATATTAATAGAAACTGGACAACCTTCAATACATTTTGCATTTTTACAGTTCAAGCAACGTGCTGCCTCTTCTACTGCCTCTTCTTGATTATATCCTAAACAAACCTCTTCAAAATTTGTTGCACGTACTTTTGGATCCTGCTCTCTTACAGGAACTCTATTTAATACATTTGCCATTAATTGTCACCTCCACACTGTCCACATCCACCATGATGTGTATCGCCTTCTTGTAATTTCAACATTGCTCTACCTTCTGCTGTTTTATACATTTGGCTTCTCTTCATTGCTTGATCAAAATCAACAAGATGTCCGTCAAACTCTGGACCATCTACACAGGCAAATTTAATTTCGTCACCTACTTGTAATCGGCATGCTCCACACATACCTGTTCCATCTACCATAATTGGGTTCATACTTACGATAGTTGGAAGATTCAATTCTTTTGTTAAAAGACAGACAAACTTCATCATGATCATAGGTCCAATTGCGACACACTTATCATAATGTTTTCCTTCCTTTTCTACTAAGTCTTTAATAACCTGAGTTACCATACCAGAACGACCATAAGATCCATCATCTGTTGTTACATATACATTTGCAGCAACTTTCTTCATCTCTTCTTCCATGATTACTAAATCCTTTGTCTTCGCTCCTATGATAACATCTACGTCAATTCCCTTTTCATGAAGCCATTTCACCTGTGGATAAACTGGTGCAGTTCCAAGACCACCAGCTACAAACAATAGCTTTTGTTTCTTCAATTCTTCTATATCTTCATAAATGAAATCGGATGCACATCCTAAAGGTCCAACAAAATCCCTAAATGCATCTCCTTCTTTCAATTCAGACATTCTAACTGTAGAAGCCCCTACTTCCTGAACAACAATAGTAATTGTTCCTGCTTCTCTATTATAATCACAAATTGTAAGTGGGATACGCTCCCCCTTTTCATCCATCTTTACAATTACAAACTGGCCTGGTTCACAATGACTTGCAACACGTGGTGCATGTACATCCATCAAGAAAATATTTTCTGCCAGCTTTTGGGCTTTTAATATCTTATACATGTTCATCCTCCTTGTAGTAATACCTTTTATTATAATACGTCAAAAAGACGAGAATAGCAATACCTTGATTCTTTATATACAAAATAGGG
>JAHLFA010000117.1 GCA_018883985.1 Candidatus Ruminococcus intestinipullorum
TATGCCATTAAAAGTGGAACAGTTTCCTGTAAAGCAGGAAGATATTATGTATCAGTTTTGATTGATATGCCGAAAACCGAGAAATCACAGTTAAATGACTTTGGATTAGGAATTGATTTAGGAATAAAGGAGTTCGCAGTAATAAGCAATGGTATTATAAAGAAAAATATTAACAAAACTGCAAAATTAAAGAAGTTGGAAAAACAATTAAAAAGAGAACAGCGTCGTCTATCGAGGAGATACGAAGACTTAAAGAAACGCGATAAAACAATGAAAGGAGGAGCCACTAGACAAAATATACAAAAACAGGTCTTAAAGGTACAAAAAATTCATCATAGAATAGATAATATTCGTACAGATTATATCAATAAATGTATTAATGAGATAGTGAAAACCAAACCATCTTATATTGCAATTGAAGATTTAAATGTAAAAGGTATGATGAAGAATAAGCATCTTTCTAAGGCAGTTGCTTCACAAAAGTTTTATGAATTTAGAAATAAACTAGAAGTCAAATGTAAAGAATTGGGAATTGAATTAAGAATTATAGACAGATGGTATCCATCAAGCAAGCTATGCCATGAATGTGGATGTATTAAGAAAGATTTAAAACTTTCTGATAGAAAGTATATTTGTGAATGTGGATATCATGCAGACAGGGATTTTAATGCAAGTCTAAATTTAAGAGATGCTTTAACCTACAAAATAGCATAGTCAAGCATTTGTAGGTATGTACCGATGGCTTTAGTCGGGAATTTACGACTGTGAAGTGTACAAGAACTTGTGAGTAGCGTGTTATTTGTAACCGCAAAAACATACACGGTGAAACAGTAAGTAATGTTCGTGAGAACTTACAACATCTCGATATGGGTATATTTGTCCATATTTTGAGTGGCAGGTAGAAGATGGAGCAATATACAGTCACAGGGATGAGTTGTGCGGCATGTAGTACACGAGTGGAAAAGGCCGTTTCTAAAGTTTCTGGTGTTACGTCATGTTCTGTGAGTCTTTTAACCAATTCTATGGGTGTGGAGGGAACAGCATCCGAAGAGGAAATTATTGCAGCTGTAGAAGCGGCAGGCTATCATGCACAGAGAAAGCAGTTAGAGGAAACAAAGAATAGAAAACAACCTGATGAAGAGTTATCAAATCAGCAAGAAATAAAAGGACTTAGACAGAGATTTATTGCCTCAATGTGCTTTTTACTGCCTTTGGTGTACCTATCTATGGGAGCGATGATGTGGGGCTGGCCAATTCCATACATCCTAAAAGGAAATCATTTGGCAATGGGATTACTTCAACTGTTATTCACAACAGTAGTTATGATAATTAATCAGAAATTTTTTATAAGTGGCTTTAAAGCATTGTATCATAAAGCACCCAATATGGATACGTTAGTAGCTCTTGGTTCTAGTGCATCTTACGGATATAGTGTGTATATATTATTTGCTATGACACATGCACAGACAATAGGGGATGTAAAAGCAGTTATGGGATATATGCACGATTTCTATTTTGAATCAGCAGCCATGATACTTACTCTTATTACGTTAGGAAAAATGTTGGAAGCATATTCCAAAGGAAAAACAACAGATGCTTTGAAAGGCTTAATGAAATTAGCACCAAAGACAGCAGTAATACTGGAAAATGGAAAGGAAAAAGAAGTTCCAATTGAACAGGTAAAAAAAGGAGATACTTTTGTTGTTCGTCCAGGGGAAAATATACCCGTAGATGGTATTGTGTTAGAGGGAAGCAGTGCAATCAATGAAGCAGCATTAACAGGAGAGAGTATTCCTGTGGATAAAAATGTGGGTGATTTTGTATCAGCTGCTACGCTAAACCAATCTGGTTTTTTGAAATGTGAGGCACAAAGGGTTGGAGAAGATACAACACTTTCTCAGATTATTCAAATGGTTAGTGATGCAGCGGCAACGAAAGCTCCAATTGCAAAGGTTGCTGACAAGGTATCTGGAATTTTTGTTCCAGTTGTTATGGGAATTGCATTGATTACATTTATTATTTGGTTGTGCGTGGGTGCAAGCATAGGAACTGCATTGTCTATGGGAATTTCTGTTTTAGTCATTAGTTGTCCATGTGCATTAGGGTTAGCAACTCCTGTTGCTATCATGGTTGGAAATGGAATGGCTGCAAAGCATGGAATTATGTTTAAAACAGCAGTTGCTTTGGAAGAAACAGGAAAGACACAGATTGTTGTCTTAGATAAAACTGGAACAATTACAAAGGGAGAACCAACGGTAACAGATATCTTTCCAGTAAATGAAGTATCAGAGGTTGAGTTATTGACATTTGCATCTGCCTTGGAGGAGAGAAGTGAGCATCCTCTAGCACAGGCGATTTTAAAAAAAGCAAAGGAAGAGAATATAACCTCAGAAATGGAAGTAACTCAATTTCAAGCTGTTGCAGGTAATGGGTTGACTGGAACTATAAATGGAGAAACTTTTTATGGTGGAAATTTAAAATTTATTTCACACAGTACAGAAGTATCCCAAGAAATTATTCAGCTTTCAGAGCAGTTAGCACAGAGTGGAAAGACTCCATTATTCTTTAGTAGAGGTGGAGAGTTTTTAGGAATAATCGCTGTTGCAGATACTATGAAAGAGGATAGCAAAAAAGCTGTGGAAGAGTTAAAGAACATGGGAATTCGTGTTGTCATGTTAACAGGAGATCATGAGCGAACAGCAAAAGCTATTGGAGAACAGGCAGGAGTGGACGAGGTGATAGCAGAAGTGCTTCCAGATGGAAAGGAAAGTGTAATTTCTACCTTGAAGCAGAATGGAAAAGTTGCTATGGTTGGAGATGGTATCAACGATGCACCAGCTTTGACTAGAGCAGATATAGGAATTGCCATTGGTGCTGGAGCCGATATTGCAATTGATGCCGCTGATGTAGTTTTAATGAAGAGTACTTTAAGAGATGTACCAGCAGCAATTCGGATGAGCAAAGCAACACTTAGAAATATTCATGAA
>JAHLFA010000118.1 GCA_018883985.1 Candidatus Ruminococcus intestinipullorum
AAAATTGGCACTTGGAGGTTTTTTTGCCATGCGCAAAATTAGTAAAGTTTACATAAAACATAAAAATACCTCCAAACGCAACAATGGAGCGGGATTTATAAAATCCCACCCCAACTATTGACTTAGAACCAAGAAAAACCCCAGAAACGTGATGTTTCTGAGGTTTATCTGCATTTTCATATTCTCTACGATTATCTCTTGCATAACTAAGATTAACGTTTGCTGAACTGAGGTGCTCTACGAGCTGCTTTAAGTCCGTATTTCTTACGTTCTTTCATTCTTGGATCACGTGTCAAGTATCCAGCTGCTTTCAATACTGGTCTGTAATCAGCATCTGCTTCAAGAAGTGCTCTTGAAATACCGTGACGGATTGCTCCAGCCTGTCCTGTGTATCCACCACCATGTACATTTACGATTACATCAAATTTATCTGTTGTTCCTGTAGCTACAAGTGGCTGACGAACAACTACTTTCAATGTTTCTAAACCAAGATATTCATCGATATCTCTTTTATTTATTGTGATTTTTCCTGTTCCAGGTACAAGATATACTCTTGCGATAGATTTTTTTCTTCTTCCTGTTCCGTAATATTTTGCGTTAGCCAATGTAATATCCTCCTTTCAACCTTTCCTTAAAATGTTAGTACTTCTGGTTTCTGAGCTTGATTTTGATGCTCTGGTCCAGCATATACATGAAGTTTTTTAATCATAGATCTTCCCAAAGGTCCTTTTGGAAGCATTCCCTTAACAGCTAGCTCAATTACCTTCTCTGGCTTCTTAGCAAGCATCTCTGCTAATGTTGTTTCTTTCATTCCACCTACATAATCAGAGTGATTGTAGTAGATTTTCTGTAACATCTTCTTACCTGTTACTTTGATTTTTTCAGCATTTACAACGATAACATAATCACCAGCATCAATGTGTGGTGTATATTCTGGTTTATTCTTTCCTCTTAATACTTTAGCGATTTCTGAAGTAAGACGTCCCAATGTACATCCTTCAGCATCAACTACATACCATTTTCTTTCAATCTTCTCTGGATTTGGCATATAAGTTTTCATGAGTATTCCTCCTACTTGATTTATTATCATAGATTACTTTAACTCTTCTATATGAAATCAGTCTACCCCGGGGCTTTGGTGTACACTGTTTCTCCTTTTATCATGCTGTAATATTATATTACTTTCAACCACTATTGTCAATGATTTTTTCAGGAATATAGCTGCTGTTTCTCTCGCTATTACTGCAATACAATTTGTATGTTTTATGTTATAATTTAGTTATTACATTATGCAAAAGGAAGGTGTATTCTATGTGGGCTTATAACGAAACATTTTACCAAATTTATCCCCTTGGATTCTGTGATGCTCCTGCTTTGAATGATGGAAACATCACCTCTAGAATTTTGAAGGTCAATACATGGTGTGATTACTTTCAACAATTAGGAATTGGTGCTGTTCTATTCAATCCATTATTTGAATCCGATGCTCATGGGTATGATACTCGCAATTTCCAAAAAATTGACTGTAGACTTGGTACAAATGAGGATTTCATCAATGTTTGCAACACCTTACATAAGAATCATATCAAGGTTGTACTTGATGGGGTATTTCATCATGTAGGAAGAGGATTTTGGGCATTTCAAGACGTATTAGAGAAGAAATGGGAGTCACCTTATAAAGACTGGTTCTTTATTCATTTTGATGGAAATAGTTCTTACAATGATGGTTTTTGGTATGAAGGCTGGGAGGGTCATTTTGAACTTGTAAAACTAAACTTAAGAAATCCAGATGTTCGAAAGTATTTACTAGATTGTGTGAAATTTTGGATTGATACATTTGATATTGATGGATTACGTCTAGATGTGGCTTATAGTTTAGACCACGATTTCCTACAAGAATTACGTCAATTTTGCTCCAGCCAAAAGTGTGATTTCATTTTAATTGGAGAAGTGTTATTTGGGGATTACAATAATATTGTCAATGAACATATGCTGCACAGTTGTACAAATTATGAATGTTATAAGGGACTTTATTCTAGTTTTAATAGTATGAATTTATTTGAAATTGCACATTCTCTAAACCGTCAATATGGGCCTGAAAACTGGACACTATATAAGGGAAAACATTTAATGAATTTTGTGGATAATCATGACGTAACTCGAATTTCAAGCATGTTAACAAATCCTCAGCATTTACCACTCATTTATGGACTTTTATTTTCAATACCCGGAATTCCTTGTATTTATTATGGAAGTGAATGGGGTGTGGAGGGTATCAAAGCCCCTGATAATGACTACGCATTACGTCCAGCCTTTAGTCGACCTTGTCCAAATGCATTGACTCATTTTATTGGTAATTTGATTTCTATTCATCAAAATAACGAGGTTTTTGCTTTTGGGGATTATCAAAATATTATGATTACAAATCATCAACTGATTTTTAGAAGAAGTTTAAATAACGATGAGATTTTTGTTCTTGTGAATGCTGGAGATTATGCTTTTAATGTACAAAATGAGAATTTGCACGGAACATTTTTTAGCTTGTTAGCCGATACACCTGAGAAAATACTCACTTTGTCTGAGGCATTTCAAATGGAACCATATTCTATTTATTATCTAAAACTTATTTCATAATAAGAAAGGGAAGCATGTACGACACATACTTCCCTTTCCTATATTACTATTCTATTTAAGAACAATTTTACGGAAATTTTTCTTTCCTTTCTTTAATATAACCCCTTCTTCTCCAAAACTATCGATTGAAAATTTTGTTGAGATATCATCTACTTTATTTCCATCAACAGAAATACCACCTTGCTGAACTGCACGTCTTGCTTCTGACTTAGAAGGAACCAATCCACTCTTTAATAAAAGTGTTAAAATATCGATTTCTCCATCTTGAAAATCTTCTGCTGTAACTTCTGCTGTTGGCATCTGTGCTGCATTTCCTTGACTAAATAATGCTCTTGCACTTTCCTGAGCCTTTTTAGCTTCCTCTTCTCCATGAACAAGTGTTGTAAGCTCATATGCTAGAATTTCTTTTGCTGTATTTAGCTGTGCACCTTCCCAGCTATCCATTTTATTAATTTCTTCTAGTGGTAGGAATGTGAGCATGCGAATGCATTTCAACACATCAGCATCGGCAACATTTCTCCAATATTGATAGAAATCAAACGGAGAAGTTTTGTTAGGATCAAGCCATACAGCTCCTGATTGAGTTTTTCCCATCTTTTTCCCTTCAGAATTCAAGAGCAATGTAATAGTCATTGCACTCGCATCCTTTCCAAGTTTACGTCTGATTAACTCAGTCCCTGCTAGCATATTGCTCCACTGATCATCTCCTCCGAACTGAAGATTACATCCATATTTTTGATACAATGCATAAAAGTCATATGCTTGCATAATCATATAATTAAATTCTAAAAAGCTAAGTCCTCTCTCCATTCTCTGCTTATAGC
This sequence comes from Candidatus Ruminococcus intestinipullorum, assembly GCA_018883985.1. Classification (GTDB taxonomy): domain Bacteria; phylum Bacillota; class Clostridia; order Lachnospirales; family Lachnospiraceae; genus Mediterraneibacter; species Mediterraneibacter intestinipullorum_A. Next base: position 3,459 of record JAHLFA010000118.1, read on the forward strand.
ACTCTGCACTAAGCATACGGTTTACACTAAAGTGAGCCCCTACTTCACGAAGTAAATCTACATAATTCAAATCCAATAACCAATCTGCATTATTTACCATCAATGCTTTTCCATCTGAAAAATCAATGAATTTACTCATTTGTTCTTTAAAACAGTCACAATTATGTTGAATTTGCTCTGGTGTCATCATGGAACGCATATCTGTACGTCCTGATGGATCCCCAATATAACCTGTACCGCCTCCAATTAATGCAATCGGCTTATTTCCAGCCATTTGAAGACGTTTCATTAAACATAAAGCCATGAAGTGTCCTACATGCAAACTATCCGCTGTTGGATCAAAACCAATATAAAATGTCGCCTTTCCATTGTTTATTAAATCTGCAATCAATTCCTCGTCCGTTACCTGTGCAATTAACCCTCTTGCCTTCAACTCATCATACATCTTCATATTCTTTTCCTTCCTTTCTACCTCCATTTAGGGACAGGGTGACTTTTAATTGGGGACGTAGTAAAATCAGTTTTACTACGTCCCCAATTAAAAAGAGCCATCATCCAAAAGGACGAGGGCTCTTGAAACTCGTGGTACCACCTTTTTTTACAGACAGTTCGCACTATCTGCCTCTATGGGTAAATTCTGCACTTTAAAATGCATCTCTACGCCGTGCGATAACGTGCACTACTCCGTCACAGCCTACTTGCTCTATGCTTTCAGTGTAAAGCTCCAAGATGTATTCGTATAAAAACCTATCATGTGTCTCTCATCAACCGACTACTTTCTGTTTTCTCTGCTCTTATACTACTTGTTCTTTTCATTGCCTGTATCTTATTCTTTCAAAAAGAATATCGTATTCTCATTTTTTTGTCAAGTAACCCTTATACTAGCTCTTCTAATACTTGTGCTGCCAGTTTTATGTTTTCTGATGAGGTCTGCCAAATCTCAAATTCACTAAATCCAGGAATTCCCATTGGTACTCCCTCTCTTCTGAACTGCATTTTACTATCTACGACAATCTTACCAGACATATGATATGAAGTTCCTTTTGTATAAGGAATTAGTTTCTTAATTACTTCTGGGTTAATCCCTGCCCCTGACAGAATTTCAATTCTTCCTTTGCTTTTTTCTATTAGATCGGCTATCAACTCTCGACCATCCCAAGCTGAACTTTTCTGTCCACTTGTAAGAATTGTATCAATTCCCAATTCGATTGCTTTTTCCATAGTTTCATATGGGTCTTTACAAACATCAAATGCCCGATGCAATGTAACTTTCATATCCTTTGCATCTTCCTTAAGATACTTCATTTGCTCCATATTGAGTGTTCCATCTGGATTTAAAATTCCAATCACAATTCCATCAGCTCCCAATTTCTGGAACATTTTTACTTCAGATCTTAATACTTGGAATTCATAATTATCGTAACAAAAATCTCCAAATCTTGGACGCAACAATGCACGAACCTCTAAATTTGTATGCTCTTTCACTTGCTCATATAAGGCTTGACTTGGCGATGTTCCACCAATCACTAAATTGGAGCATAGCTCAAGTCTTGTTGCACCGCCTTTTTGTGCTTCAATTGCAGATTGTACACTATCTACGCATGTTTCCAGTACATATTTCATGTTTATTACTCCTTTATTATAGCAACTATTCTGGAATCTTAGATAAAGCTGCTTTATCAGCAATCAATGTTACATCATTATGCATTTGTAATATAGATGCAGGTACCATAGGTGTCACAGGTCCAAAGAAAGCATCTCTTACGATATCTGCCTTATCTTCTCCACTTACAATAATCAAAATTTTCTTTGCCTGCATAATTGTTCGGATTCCCATCGTATATGCCTGTCTTGGAACTTCTTCTATAGAATCAAAAAAGCGTTTATTAGCCTCAATTGTTCTCTCTGCCAAATCAACGCAATGAGTATCCTTTTCAAATACTTCACAAGGCTCATTAAATCCGATATGTCCATTATGTCCTAAGCCCAAAAGTTGTAAATCCACGCCTCCCAAAGACTGAATCAATTGTTCATAACGTGCACATTCCTTCTTGGCATCTGGTTCCATACCGTTTGGCAAATGGATGTTATCTTCTTCTATATTTACATGATGAAATAAATGTTGATGCATAAAATGGTAGTAACTTTGTTCATTCGTACGTTCTAACCCTTTGTATTCATCTAAATTCACAGTTTTTACCTTTGCAAAATCTAAATCCCCTTTTTTATACCACTCTACTAACTGTTCATAAGTACCAATTGGTGTCGAACCTGTCGCCAACCCTAACACACAATCTGGCTTCATAATTACCTGTGCAGATAAAATATTAGCTGCCTTTCTACTCATATCCTTGTAATCTTCCGCTTTATAAATAATCATTATAATTTCCTCCTATACGTATACATACCTTTGCAAGCATTGCTTCTTTGTCGTTTTATTATATAATGTCCTGTTTTTTTTCACAACCTTATTTTTCTATTGATAAGAAATCTGTACTAGAAACAAGCCCTGTGGCGGGGCTGTAACCCCTGCTGCTTTTCGATTCTTTGCCTCTAACATCTCCTGTATCTGCTCTGGGGCATAAAATCCTCGACCTACACGAACCAAAGTTCCTACAATAATACGAACCATATTGTATAAAAATCCGTTTCCCTCTATACGAATTATAAGTTCATCGTCCTCTTTCTCCACTTCCAAAGAGTAAATCGTTCTCACTGTATTTTCAACTTCAGAACGTACATTACAGAAGCTTACAAAATCATGAGTTCCCACAAAATAATTTGCAGCCTCTTTCATCTTCTCTACATCCAAATCAAATGAAACAAAATAATGTGTAAGTCTTCTCGTGGGATCTGGTATTTTTGCATTTTGAATACGATATTCATACGTCTTTTTAGACTCACAATATCTTGGGTGCCAATGTAATGGCACTTCTTCCGACTTTACAATCACAATATCTTCAGGCATCTTTTGATTCAAAGCATAAGAAAATTTGTCTGCTGGAATAGAAGAGTTTGTATCAAATACAGCAACATTTCCTAAGGCGTGTACACCTGAATCTGTACGACTTGCTCCAATTACAACAATATCTTCTCCTGTAATCTTAGATAACTTCTGATTTAAGACCTCTTCAATTGTAATTCCATTTGGTTGTATTTGCCATCCACAATAGTTTGTCCCATCGTAAGCAATTGTCAACTTAACCCTTTTCATCTCTGACTACCTTTTCCCTTAAAATACCCATATATGCAATGGAATCATTCTCCCAAGCACTACAATTGCAACCATATAAACTATCATAGCTGTATACGCTATATAATCTCTCTTTTGATAGCTCAAAGGCTTCATTTGTGTTCTGCCATCGCCTCCACGATAACACCTTGCTTCCATTGCCATCGCCAAATCATTTGCTCTACGAAAAGCTGATACAAATAATGGAACAAGAATTGGCACCATTGCCTTTGCTCTCTGCAAAATATTTCCACTTTCCAAATCAGCCCCTCTAGCAATTTGTGCTTTCATAATCTTATCCGTTTCCTCTAGAAGTATTGGAATAAATCTCAATGCAATGGACATCATCATTGCCACTTCATGAACTGGCACTTTTATTTTATTTAGAGGGCGAAGAAGTTTTTCAATACCATCTGTCAGGCTATTTGGGGTTGTTGTAAATGTCATAATAGAAGACCCCATAATTAAATAAATTAAACGTACTGCCATATAAACAGAAATTCTAACACCCTCTTCTGTAATCGTAAAAATCCAGAAACTTACTAGAATCTTACCTCCTCCATTTAAAAATAGATTAAATAAAACTGTAATACACAGTAGTACAACAATAGGTTTTAATCCTTTTACAATAAACTTAAACGGCACCTTACTCATCTTAATTACAGTAAATAAAAATAGAGTTGCAATTGCATAGCCTAAAACACTATTTTGTAGAAAAAGGGAGATTAAAAATAACAATGTACATACAAGTTTTACTCTAGGGTCTAATCTATGAATTATACTATTCGTTGGATAATATTGACCTATCGTTATATCTCGAATCATAGTACATCATCCCTCCTTTTCTTTTTAAAATAGTGCATAATTTCATCTGCTGCTTCTTCCACTGTAGTTACATCCGTTTTCACTTCTAGTCCCTTCAAGTGTAATTCATCCATAATATACGTAACTTGTGGTGCTGCCAAGCCAACCTCTTCTAACTCCTTGTAATGTTTGAATACCTCTTTTGGAGTTCCATCCAAAAATACTTCTCCACGATTCATCACAATAATCCTATCCACATAGCGAGCAATATCTTCCATACTATGTGACACTAAAATAACTGTCATACCTGTTTTTTGATGAAGTTCTTGGATTTGGTCTAATATCTCATCTCGCCCTTTTGGATCTAATCCTGCCGTTGGTTCATCTAAAACCAACACCTTTGGACGCATTGCCAAAACTCCTGCAATGGCAACACGCCTTTTTTGTCCTCCTGACAATTCAAAAGGTGATTGATGATACATTTCTTTCGGAAAACCTACTAAATCCAACGCTTCTTTCGCACGCTTTTCACATTCTTCTTGTGTAAGACCTTGATTCTTAGGTCCAAAACATACATCACTAATTACATCTACTTCAAATAACTGATGCTCTGGGTACTGGAAAACTAAACCGACTTGACTTCGCAGGAATTTTAGGTCAAAACCTTCCTCATATATATTCTGTCCCTCATAATACAATTCACCACTCGTGGCTCGAATCAAGCCATTTAAATGTTGAATCAATGTAGACTTTCCAGAACCTGTATGCCCTATAAGACCTACAAATTGTCCTTGAGGAATTGAAAAATTAATCTCTTTTAATGCCTGTTTTTCATATGAAGTGCCTAAGCTATAGATATAATTAATATGATTTAGTTCAATTGACATAATGCTTCTACCAATTCTTCCTTCCTTAAAATTCCTTTGGGAATATTCAGCCCTCTATTTCTCAATTCCTCTGCAAGAAGCGTCACTTGTGGAACATCTAAATGATACCGTCTTAACTCCTCACTTCTAGAAAATATCTCCCTTGGTGTGCCTTGCATCACTACTTTTCCTTTATCCATAACAAATACTTTGTCAGCATCAATAACTTCTTCCATATAATGTGTAATTAGAAGGACTGTCACCTTTTTTTCTTTTTGAAGTTTTTGCACCGTTTTAATTACTTCTCGTCTACCATTTGGATCTAACATCGCTGTAGGTTCATCCAAAACAATGCATTTTGGTTCCATTGCAATCACCCCAGCTATAGCCACCCTCTGTTTCTGTCCTCCAGACAATTTGTTTGGTGAAGAAGTTCTATACTCTAGCATTCCTACATCCCTCAAGCTCTCTTCTACACGTTTCCATATTTCATCCGTAGGAACTCCTAGATTCTCTAAACCAAATCCTACATCCTCTTCCACAATTGTCCCTATAATTTGGTTGTCTGGATTTTGAAATACCATGCCAGCAGATTGGCGTACGTCCCAAATTCTATTGATATCTTTTGTATCAATTCCATTCACCCATAGCGTCCCACCAGTAGGTACTAAAATGGCATTTATATGTTTTGCTAATGTGGATTTTCCTGACCCATTATGTCCTAAAATTGCCACAAAGGATCCTTCTGAAACCTCAATATCTATTCCATCAATAGCTCTCTTCGTTCCAATAACATTTCCTTCTTCATCTTTCTTCTCATACTCATAGACCAAGTTCTCAGCTTGTATCATTTCCATTCTCTTTTCTCCTTTACACATCCCGAAACATGGGACAAGAAAAATTCTTATGTCAAATAGTATAACATACTTCTTATATAGGAATCTATACAAAACTTAAGCCGAGATATCTCAATAGAAATATCTCGGCTATCATGGTAGATTTACATTTTTTCTGGCTCTTTGTACTCCTCACCAAATGTTTCTACTGTTACCTTCTTCATTCTCTGTGGTTCCAATGGCTTATCGCTATAATCCGTTGCTGTTTCTGCAATTTTATTTACAATATCCATTCCCTCTATCACCTTACCAAATGCTGCATAAGCTCCATCCAAATGAGGTGATTTTTCATGCATAATGAAAAACTGAGACCCTGCAGAATCTGGATGCATTGCACGTGCCATAGATAAAACACCTTCTTCATGAAGTAATCCATTTTCTATACCATTTTGATTGAATTCTCCTTGAATTGTATATCCTGGGCCACCCATACCTGTTCCATCTGGGCATCCTCCTTGAATCATAAAACCACGAATAACTCTATGGAACACCAATCCATCATAAAATCCTTTTTTTACTAAGGATATAAAATTATTTACTGTATTTGGTGCAATGTTTGGATATAATTCTGCCTTTATAATATCTCCATTTTCCATTTCAAATGTAACTACTGGATTTGTCATATTCTCTTCCTCTTTTCTTTTAAGTTGTGTCCTTTTATATGCTATTGTAACGTATTCCCACTAATCTGTAAACATCCTACTTCCCATCCACTGCTGCATGTGATGAATCATATCTTGATCTGGTTCAATTAAAATACGTAACATCTCTTGTTCCATCTGTAGCACAATTGCATAAATATTTGAAGAGTCTTCACCAGATGAAAAATCCCTCACCTTCAAATTACTATAAGAATGTAATCTTGGCGAATTGTTTGGTGCAATAATCTCTGCTTGCTTAATATCAAAAGATACTTGCTTTTTCCTATTTGCTCTATTATAAATTGCATCAATTTCCAAATCGTGATTTAAAAGTGTATACTCATATTCTACATTAAATCTTGGAAATACAAAGCAATATACTACGATTGCAAGAATCAATACTACCATAATAGCAAAACTGCCAAAAATCATTGTTCCAAAAAAGAAAAGCAATGCAAGTGCTGCAATAATCAATATACGAAGAATATAATCAATCGGACGTGCCTTTCTCTTTACTAATTGTTCATAAAGTGCGTCATTCATTCGGGATTTTCCTTTCTGTATTTAAATAATTCATTACCATAAATGCTATCTTTAAGGTCATAGCATCTTCAAATTTTCTTAAATCTAAACCAGTAAGCTTTTGCACCTGATCTAAACGATAAATCAAGGTATTTCGATGCATATGTAACTGTCTAGATGTTTCTGCTATATTAAGATTATTTTGAAAAAACTTATTAACAGATACTAGCAGTTCTTCATCTAATACCTCAGGAATAGTGCTTCCAAATACTTCCTGCAAGAAATTTTCACAAAGTGTATATGGCAAACGATATATTAATCGTCCTATTCCTAACTTGTTGTATGGAAAAATCGTCTGTTCTGAATAAAATATTTTCCCAACTTTTAGTGCCAAACTCGTTTCACGAAACGCCTCTGATAATCCAATCAATGAATCCATTACCTTACTATATGCTACCCTTACATGTACCAACGACTCAGCATTCAATGTATCTACAAGCATCTGTGCTGTCTTATGTACATCATCCACCTTCCTTTTTGCACATAAAATTGCATACGTATTATCCGTCAATGGTATAAGATATGACTGTGGCTGTGGTGGGAATAAATGCTTTATAACTTCTGGAATTGTTTCTATCATTCCATGTTTGGTTTCTAATAAATATAAAACACGTGATTCCTCTGGCTCAATATGAAGCCTAGATGCTCTCTCATAGATATAATAAGACGGAATACTATCTGTCATCAAACTCTGTAAAAAATGTATCTTATTATACTTTTCCTTATACGCAGAAGATAACAATTTTAACTGCTCTAGTGCATACTTAGCTTCTTCGTCTGTCTGTGGCTGTATCTGAAACGAAAGCCCCGTCACACGGTTGAGTTCGTTTAATGATTTATTCAATTCAGAGATATAATCCATTTCTCTTCTCCTATAGATAAAGGAAAGGACTGCACATGATGTACAGCCCCTCCATTTTTAATTATATTCATTTTAAATGACTAGTTTGTAATAGTCAACTCTGTTTCTTTGTCAAAGATATGAATTTTTTCCATATCCAATGCAAACACTGCATGATCTCCTGTTCTAAGTGTTGTACGTGGATTTACGCGGGCTGTCATCTGTGTGCCTTCCACATCAAAATACAGATATACTTCTGCTCCCAACAATTCATATACTTTGATTGTAGATTCAATAACACTATCTGGTGAATTGCTAATAAATGCCTGTGAATCATGTACATCTTCTGGACGGATACCTAAAACAACTGTTTTTCCATTGTATCCACCTTCGATAAGAGCTTTTTTCTTAGATGCTGGTACTTTTAATACATGTTTTCCAATTGTAAGAGTTACATCTTCACCTTTTACATCTACTAAAGCATCCATAAAGTTCATCTGTGGAGAACCAATGAATCCTGCTACAAATAGATTACATGGTGTGTTGTATAAGTTTTGAGGTGTATCTACCTGCTGAACAACTCCATCTTTCATAACAACAATTCTTGTACCAAGTGTCATAGCTTCTGTCTGGTCATGTGTTACGTAGATAATTGTAGCACCTAAGTTTTCATGAAGCTTAGAAATCTCAATACGCATCTGAACTCTCAACTTAGCATCCAAGTTAGAAAGTGGCTCATCCATCAAGAATACCTTTGGATTACGAACAATTGCACGTCCCATAGCAACACGCTGTCTTTGTCCACCAGAAAGAGCTTTTGGTTTACGATCTAATAATTTTTCCAAATCCAAAATTCTTGCTGCTTCTTTTACTTTTCTATCAATTTCATCTTTTGGAACTTTACGAAGTTTCAAACCAAATGCCATGTTATCATACACTGTCATGTGTGGATACAACGCATAGTTCTGGAATACCATTGCGATATCTCTATCTTTTGGTTCTACATCGTTCATCACTTTTCCGTCAATTTCTAATGTTCCCCCAGAAATATCTTCCAATCCAGCAATCATACGTAAAGTCGTAGACTTTCCACATCCTGATGGTCCTACGAAGATAATAAATTCTTTGTCCTCAATATCTAAATTAAAATCTTTTACTGCATGGAATCCATTTGGATAAATTTTTTGAATTCCTTTTAATGATAAACTTGCCATTATTCTTTGCCTCCTTGAAATATCATTTCGTTATTCTCTGTAAATTAGTATATATAAGAAGACAAAAAAGGACAATATCACGAGTAACTAAAAATATCCAAATAGGATGTACAAATTAACTATACCACCTTATTTATTTCTATTTTGCATCTAAATATTTACAAGCTTCCAATGCTGCCACACTTCCATCCGCTGCTGCTGTTGTAAGCTGACGTACTTCTTTTGTACGACAATCTCCTGCCGCAAAGATTCCAGAATGAGATGTCATACAGTCTTCAGATGCTAAGATAAACCCATATTCATCCAGCTTCACTACCCCATCAAATATTTCATTTTGAGGAATCTGTCCAATGGCAACAAAAACTCCAGCCACAGGAATCTGAAAGTCCTTTTCTTCCTTTTTATCATGTAAAAGAACCCCTTCTACCATAAACTCCCCTATGATATCTTTTACAACTGCATTTAAAACAAACTCTACATTCTCTTTTTCTTTCAATGCATTTACAAGACGACTTTCCCCTCTAAACTCTTCTCTTCTATGCACAACATACACTTTATTACAGTAATTTGCTAAAAATGCAGCATCCTGCAATGCAGTGTTTCCACCACCAATTACCGCTACGTCACGTCCTCTAAAAAATGCTCCATCACAGGTTGCACAATAAGATACTCCTGAGCCGACTAGCTTGTCTTCTTTTTCTATACCTAAATGTCTATGAGCAACTCCCGTTGCAATAATAACTGATTTACAAGGGTACTCCTTTGCTTCTGTTACAATAATCTTAATTCCTTCCTCTTCACGGATTTCTTTTACCTTCTCAGAAATCGTTTCTGTACCAAGTTTTAATGCCTGATTCAATAAATTCATAGAATATTGACTTCCACTAATACTTTCAAGTCCTGGATAATTTTCTACATTTGGAGAATTTACTATCTGACCTCCAAAGTTAAGACCTTCAAAAACTACTGTTCTTTTTCCAGCTCTCTGTCCATAGATTGCTGCTGTAAGACCAGCTGTTCCACCTCCAATAATCGCAATATCAAACATACAAAGCTTCCTCCATATTTCGTCATTGATAGGTACATTCTATCATTCACTTAAATTACTGTCAATAAAAACAACCCATATATAGTATGCCTTTTTATACAGCTTACTATATATGGGTATTTTTTCTAATTCAATATTTCTAAAACTACCACTTCATATGGATTCAATTCTATGGTGTCAAAACTTGTATCTTTTCTATCATAATTGGAAAGAAGTAATTGTTTCACAGTATCCTCTATTACAATTTGCTGCTTTTCTTCTTGATAATTTGCAATAACTAAAACTTTATGCTCATCTCCAATTCGATAGTATGCAAGAATATTTTCCTTGGATTCGTATGCCTCCTGAAATCTTCCATACACAAAAGCATCTTCCAATTCTACCGTTTTTCTGAGCTTAATCAATTTCTTATAATAGGATAAGATAGAATCCTCCTCTTTTTCTTCTTTCTCTACATTTACAGTTACATAATTTGGATTCACCTTTAACCATGGAGTACCTGTTGTAAAGCCTGCATTTTCCTCTCCATTCCATTGAAATGGTGTTCTAGAGTTATCTCTACTTTTTTCATTCACAATTCTTAGAGCTTCTTTAGCTGTATATCCTTTTTCCAGCATGATTTGGTACTGATCTTTTGTAGAAATGTCGTCTATTTCTGAAATATCTGTAAATTCTACATTTGTCATTCCTATCTCTTGCCCTTGGTAAATAAATGGGATTCCTTTTAATAACATACTAATAGTTCCCAACATTTTTATCCCTTCAGGGGTAGATTTGCCCTCTGGCAAAAATACAGTAGCACCTCTTGGCTCATCATGGTTTTCAATAATATTTGCACGAAAACCAACCGATTCACTCTCTTTTTGTGCTTGAAAAATAAGCTTTTTCACTTCTTCTCCAGAAAGTCTTGGTGATTTTTCCCACGTTTCTCCAGATCTTGCCTTTTCCATCGTGAAATCAAAAATTGTAGAAAAATATCCATCCTCTCCAATAAATTTTTCCAACTCGCCTGGTTTATCATTAAAAACCTCTGCTACTGTAAACGCATCATATTTTTTAAATGTTTGATCTCTAAGCTCTGTAAGAAACTCACCTACATCATCTACTTCCTCTAACATCTTATGCAAACCAGATAATTGATCTATTCCGTCTGGCTCATAGTTCTTAAACTCCAACTGCTTTTTAATATTGATAATCGCATCAATACGGAATCCATCAATCCCTTTTTCAAGCCACCAATTTACCATCTTATATAATTCTGTTCTTACTTTTTCATTTTCCCAGTTTAAATCCGGCTGTTCTTTTGCAAACATGTGCAGATAGTATTTATTTGTATCTCCTATTTTCTCCCATGCACTACCACCAAAATAGGATCTCCAATTTGTAGGTGGATTTCCATCTTTTCCTTCCTTTATATAGAAATAGTCTGCATATTCACTATCCAAATCCTCTATTGCTTTTTGGAACCATTCGTGCTGATCGGAACAATGATTAATCACAAGATCCATTAATAAATACATATCTCTTTTCTTAATTTCTCTTAACAGCTCCTCCATATCTTCCATTGTCCCAAAAGATGGATGAATATTATAATAATCAGAAATATCATATCCTTGGTCCACCATTGGTGATTGATAAATTGGAGATATCCAAATAATATCTACTCCAAGGGATTTTAAATAATCCAATTTCTGAATAATTCCACGAACATCTCCTATTCCATCTCCATTTGAGTCATTAAAACTTTTTGGATATATTTGATATGCTACTTTATTATGCCACCACTTTTTTTCCATAATCTTTCTCCTCCATAAAAATAGCCTTCTGTTCCAATGAACTAGAAGGCCATCTTTTCTTAATCTATTCTCTTGGTACTCTCTCCTTCAATAAGACAAAACGGCATACGCACGTTAATTGCACCTCTTTTTTCATAGATACACTGTAGAAGAATCTCTACACAACTTTCTACAATCTGTTCTATCGGTTGCTGTACCGTTGTTAATTGTGGAACAAGATATTGTCCCATCTCGATTCCATCAAATCCAACAACGGATATATCCTCTGGAACAGATAATCCCTGATCTTTTATTGCTCGAATCGCACCAAAGGCCGTTACATCTGACATTGCAAAAACCGCTGTGATTTTAGGCATTTTTTCCAATAACCTTCGCATTGCCTCATATCCACCTTGCATTGTAAAACTAGAATATTCAAACTGCTTTTGCAAATCAAACTCTACACCATATTTACAGAATGCCTCAATGCATCCATTATATCGAGTACGAGCTGGGTTTGAATGTTCCATTTCCCCACCCAAAATTCCAATTTGACGATGTCCTAGCTTTATTAAATACTCAACTGCTTTTCCTGCTGCTTCCTTGTCATCAATACTTACACTAGATAAATGTTCAACCCCCAATTCTTCCGCAGAATTTGTAACTAAAACACATGGAACATCTACATCAGCAAATCGTTCTTTTATATTCTCTAAGTTACTTCCTAGAAATAAAATTCCGATTGGAGATCTTTCTCGGCATACTTGTAATGCCTGCTCTACCTCATGTTCTTCTTCTCTAATATAATAAACAAGACAGGCATAGCCTTTTTTCTTAATAAATCCCTGCAATGACTCTAGTAGATTCGCAAATAACATATTTCTTGTTCCCTTAACAATAATTGCGACTCCACTATTTGTCTGTTGCTTTAAATGTTTTGCATTGTTATTTAACCGAAAATGGTACTTTTCAACAACCTCCATAATACGATTTCTAGCTTTTTCTGAAACCTCTGGATGGTTATTCAAAACCCTTGATACAGTACCCACTGCATACCCTGATTCTTTTGCAATATCTTTAATTGTCATGGATTCTTCCTCAATTTCTAGCTTTTCGTTAGCCTTTTACAGCACCTGAAACTACTCCCTTAATGATATGTTTCTGACATGCTAGATAAAAGGCAACTACTGGTATAATAGATAAGATAAGTAACGCCATTAAGGAACCGTAATCTTTTGCACCATAGGATCCCATCAAATATTGCACAACAACTGGAATTGTTTTGTAATCAGTAGAAATACCAATTACAAGATAAGGTAATAAATAGTCATTCCAAATCCACATTGCATTTAAAATTGCCACAGTAATTGCTGTAGGTTTTAAAATAGGAACTACAATGATAAAAAATGTTTGAAGTGCATTACAGCCATCAATTAACGCTGCTTCTTCGATTTCTAATGGTATTCCTTTCACAAAGCCTGTAAACATAAATACAGATAAACCAGCTCCAAACCCTAAATATAGTACAATCATTCCTACTGGATTATTTAATGATAGCATATCAGCTAATTTTGACATTGTAAACATAATCATCTGGAATGGTACAATCATAGAAAATACAAATATAAAATATAACACTTCTGAAAACTTGTTGTTGCTTCTTACAATATACCATGCAGTCATGGATGTGCATAAGACGATAGCCAATACAGAAAATACTGTAATAAATGCTGACCAACCAAATGCTGTAAAAAATCCTGTTTTTTCAATACCTTCTATATAATTACTCAAGCCTGCACTTAATTCCCCTACTGGTAACGCAAAAGGTTGATCACTAATATAAAGTTTATTTTTAAAAGAATTCATCAACACAAAGAAAATAGGAGCAATGAACAAAACTACTAATCCTATTAACAAAATAAAACTAAGTGTATTTGACGCTTTATTTTTCTTCATTAACCCTCTACCTCCTTACGTCTTGAGTAAGCTACCTGAGAAATTCCAATGAATGCTACTATCAGGAAGAAGATAACAGCTTTCGCCTGTCCAACTCCCTCAAATCCTACTTTTCCATAGAATGTATTATAAATATCTAATGCCATCATAGTTGTTTTATTTGCTGGCCCTCCAGCAGTAAGTGCCAAGTTCTGGTCAAACATTTTAAATGAGTTTGTAATTGTAAGGAATAAACAAATTGTAATAGATGACATTACCATTGGTAATTTAACTTTAATCAATGTCTGTAATTTAGTCGCTCCATCAATACTTGCAGCTTCCAAAACATCCTGTGGAATATTTTGCAGACCAGCTATATAGATTATCATGATGTAACCAATTAACTGCCAATTCATCAAAATAACTAGTCCCCAAAAACCATATTTCTCATCCATCAACATTGTAATTCCATAGTTTGCCAATACACCATTGATAATAGACTGCCAAATATAACCCAAGACAATACCACCAATTAAGTTAGGCATAAAGAATACTGTTCTAAATATATTAGTACCTTTAATTCCCTTTGTTAATAATAACGCTAATAAAAAGGCAAATACATTAACTGTAATTACTGCTACAACAGCAAATTTAACAGTAAAAATTAAAGAATTGATAAAATCTTTATTTGAAAACGCACTGATATAATTCTCAATTCCTACCCATTCTGCATTCGTAACTGTAGAGAACTCGCAGAATGATAAATATATCCCCATAAAGAACGGAATTACAAATGCCAATAAAAATGCTACCAATGTTGGTAAAACTAAAATAGGAAAATACTTATTTAAATTCTTCTGCATTTTTTCTTGTATGGTGCAGCCAATCCTACACCATACACTCCTTTCCTAATATTTTATATATAGTTAGCAGGGAGATTTTTATTATTTAATTGCTTCTTTTTCAATCTTCCATTGTTCAACTACAACGTTTTCTACTTCTGACCAATCAACAGTTCCTTGTGCATACTCTAACAATGCAGCACCAAAGTTATCTTTGAATGTCTGGCTTGGGAATGTTTGGAAAATCCATGGGATGCTTGCTTTACCACTGTCCATACTTTCTAACATAGAAACTGCAAGTGGATCTGTTGGTTTTTCATCATCTTCAAATGTAGTAAATGGTGCAATATTTCCTAATTTATTCACCATGTAATCTTTTCCAGTGTCTGATGTAATCAGCCAGTTTACAAAATCAATAGATGCTTTTTGTGATTCCTCACTTACCTGACTATTGATTGCAAAATAGTTCTCTGTTCCGATACATAGTCCTTGATTTTCTTCATCTTCAAGTCCACAGTAAATAGGCATAAACTTGATATTTTCTGCTGTAACAACATTTCCATCTACTTCTGAAATTTGTCCCCATGCCCAGTTACCATTCTGAACCATTGCACACTGTCCTAGTGCAAATTCTGCCATAGAGTCATTTACACCTTTGCTTCCTAACATCTTAGGATCTGTTGTTGAATTGTTCAAATATAAATCAAAAATATTTTGGAAATTCTCACTATATGTGAATTCGATTTCATCTAAATCGTTTACACCTTTGTCCACATATTCTGCTTCAATTGGAAGATTTGCAAGATGTGTCTGCCATCTCCACTCTTCACCTGGAAGAAGAGATGTAGATGCAAATACACCTTTGATTCCCAACTCTTCTTTTTTACTTTGCATATCTTCTACAACTGCTTTTAATGTATCAAATCCATCAATTTCATCTACAGATTTTACAACAGCTCCTGACGTAGCAAAGTACTTCTGCATAATTTCATCATTATAGATAATACCGTATCCTTCCACTGTGTATGGTACTCCATAAACTTTTCCATCTTCACCTGTAATTGCCAAAGATTCATCTGTAAGAGCTTTTGTAAAATCAGCATCTGTTATATCTGCACAGTAGTCTTTCCATGATTCATAGCCAATTGGTCCATTAATTTGGAATAATGTTGGTGCATCCTTTTTTGCAATTTCAGATTTTAAAGTAGATTCATAGTTTCCACCTGCTGCTGTTTCTACTTTCATAGGAACACCTGTTTCTTCTGTGTAAACTTCTGCAATCTCTTTCCAAACATCTGTAACTTCTGGTTTAAAGTTTAGATAATAAACA
The DNA here is from genome assembly GCA_018883985.1 of Candidatus Ruminococcus intestinipullorum. Taxonomy (GTDB): domain Bacteria; phylum Bacillota; class Clostridia; order Lachnospirales; family Lachnospiraceae; genus Mediterraneibacter; species Mediterraneibacter intestinipullorum_A. The sequence continues at coordinate 19,465 of JAHLFA010000118.1, forward strand.
CCATTCTCTTCTTTCTTCTGACCACATCCAACTAATAACATTGTCAGTGTCGCCGCACATAGTAAGCCTGATACTAATTTTCTTTTCATACATCTTTCCTCCTATTTTTTGGAAACGTTTCCAAAATTCGACTATTTTTTCTCAGAGCGGCCTTGCTCTGAGAATTTGGAAACGTTTCATTTTTTACTGTCTACCTTATGTACTTACCTTAATATATTCACTAATATTATGCAAGTACATTTTATAGTTTGTCTTGCATTTTGTTAGATTAATCAAAAAAATACTTGGTTTTTTATGGAGAATGCACAAACAAATATTGCTTTCCTTTTACATATTACGTGACACTTCTGCACAAGACTTCATTGCCTCTATCACTGCACTTCTTAATCCCTTTTCCTCTAATACACGCACTGCTTCAATTGTAGTTCCTGCTGGTGAACATACCATATCCTTTAATTCCCCAGGGTGTTTTCCTGTTTCTAACAACATTTTAGCACTTCCTAATACTGCCTGTGCTGCAAATTTATATGCTTGCTGCCTTGGCATTCCTTCTGATACAGCTGCGTCTGCCATTGCCTCAATAAACATAAAAACATAAGCTGGAGAACTTCCACTTACAGCTACAACTGCATCCATCAGATGTTCTGCTACAACCTCTACCTCTCCAAATGCCTCTAGAATATCTAATGCCGCACGTAATTCAGCTTCTGTAACCTGTTCATTCGCACAAACTGCTGTCATACCTTCTCCCACCATAGCTGGAGTATTAGGCATAGTACGAATTAATTTTACCTTTTTGCCAAACTGCTCTTCCAACCATGCAAGCTTCTTTCCAGGTGCAATTGTTATAATCAGCTGGTTTTCTTGAATTTCATCCTTGATTTCTGCAATTGCCTGCACATAATACTGTGGTTTTACGGAAAGTACTATAATGTCCGCTTTTGCCACTTCTTTATTATTATCAGTTACAGAAATTCCATAAAGCTTTCTTACCTTTTCTCGTCCTGCTTCTAAGATATCAGAGCCAATAATTTCTTCTGGTTTCATTAGGCCTTTTTTTATAATGCCACCTATCATAGCTCCTGCCATATTTCCTGTTCCGATAAATCCTAATTTCATACTATATTCTCCTTTTTCTTTCACCTGTTTTCGTACATCTTTGTTTTGTTCTCAACTTATCACATACAGAAAACACTGTCAAGAAATCCCTTGTTGTGCTTCTTTTTCCCCCATGCTATACTAATAGAGTATTACGTTCTGATTACAAAGATTTTTCTGCGTAAGAAGGCGCTCTATGCTATTTCTACAAAGGGATTTTAAATTCCCTTTGTTTTTCATGCTTGCGCCACATGGTGTAAGCATTTTTTATTTTTAAGATAGGAGGTTTATAGATGGAACAAACATCAAAAACTCGTATTGCACTCATTGGAATTGTTGTCGAAGACAAAACACATATAAACGAAGTAAATGAACTTCTCACAGAATATGGTCAATTTATTATTGGACGTATGGGAATCCCCTATCGTGAAAAAGACCTTTCCATTATAAGCATTGCTGTTGATGCACCTCAGAACGTAATCAGTTCCCTTTCAGGAAAACTTGGAATGTTACCTGGAATTAGCACAAAAACGCTGTATGCTCAAAAATAACATACAAATTTATTAGAATGAGGTGACAAATTTATGAAACACTTAATCGACCAACTAGAGGCCGATCATAAGTTATCGAAAGATGAATGGATTCAATTAATTCAAAATCGAACTCCAGAACTTTCTCAATACTTATTTGAAAAAGCACAAAAGGTTCGTATCCAGCACTATGGACATGATGTTTATATTCGAGGATTAATCGAATTTACTAATTATTGTAAAAATGACTGCTACTATTGTGGTATACGCCGTAGTAATTCAAATGTTCGCCGATATCGACTATCAAAGGAAACCATACTCTCTTGTTGTAAAACAGGATATGCACTAGGATTTCGTACCTTCGTATTACAAGGTGGCGAAGATGGGTATTTTCAAGATGATATTATGGTAGATATTGTTCAATCTATACGAGAGAATTATCCTGATTGTGCCATTACACTTTCTATTGGAGAATGCTCTCACGAACGTTATCAAAAACTTTTTGATGCTGGAGCAAATCGATTTTTATTAAGACATGAAACATTTAATGCTGAACACTATAGTAAATTACATCCTGCCAAATTGAGTGCCAAACATCGACAAGATTGCCTCTGGGATTTGAAACAGATTGGTTTTCAAGTTGGAAGTGGATTCATGGTAGGCTCCCCCTATCAAACTGTAGAAAATCTTGCTGAAGATATGTTATTTCTACAAAATTTTAACCCACATATGGTCGGTGTTGGACCTTTTATCCCGCATCATGATACCCCATTTAAAAACCACTCTGCTGGAACACTGGAGCTTACTTTATTTATGTTAGGATTGATACGCTTAACGCTTCCAAAGGTTTTACTTCCAGCTACTACTGCTTTAGGTACGATTGCCCCAAATGGGAGGGAACTCGGAATTTTAGCTGGTGCTAATGTAGTTATGCCAAATCTTTCACCTGAAGATGTTCGAAAAGATTATTTACTCTATGACAATAAAATAAGCACTGGAAGTGAAGCAGCAGAATCTTTAAAAGAATTAGAGAAACGTATGGAATCTATTGGATATCATATAACCATTAATAGAGGCGATTCCAAAAATATGACAGAATAATTGGAGGATTACATATATGTATGATGTATATTCAAAACATGCTGAAGATTTTATTAATCATGAAGAAATTTTAGACACTTTAGCATATGCAGAAGAAAATAAGGATAATTTGACACTAATTGACTCAATTCTTGAGAAAGCAAAAAAACGTAAAGGACTCAATCATCGAGAAGCATCTGTATTGCTTGCCTGCTCTAATGAAGAGAAAAATCAAGAAATTTATGCTCTTGCAGAGCAAATCAAAAAAGATTTTTATGGCAATAGAATTGTAATGTTTGCCCCATTATATTTATCAAATTATTGTGTAAATGGTTGTACCTACTGTCCTTATCATTTGAAGAATAAGCACATTGCTAGAAAGCAATTAACACAAGAAGAAATTCGCCGTGAGGTAATTGCCCTACAAGATATGGGACATAAACGTTTAGCTTTGGAGGCTGGAGAGGATCCTGTACGAAATACCATGGAATATTACTTAGATAGTATCAACACAATTTATAGTATTAAGCATAAAAATGGTGCTATCCGAAGAGTTAATATTAACATTGCTGCTACTACAGTGGATAACTATCGTCTTCTTAAAGAGGCTGGAATCGGTACTTATATTTTATTCCAAGAAACATATCACAAAGAAAGTTACTTAAAGCTTCATCCAACAGGACCAAAACACGATTATAATTACCATACAGAAGCTATGGACCGTGCTATGGAAGGTGGTGTAGATGATGTTGGAATTGGTGTGCTATTTGGACTTGATAAATATCGTTATGAATTTGCTGGTCTTTTGATGCATGCTGAACATCTAGAGGCAGCATATGGTGTAGGTCCTCATACAATTAGTGTACCTCGTTTACGCCATGCAGATGACATTGATGCGGATTCTTTTGATAACGGAATTGATGATGATACTTTTGCTAAAATTGTGGCATGTATCCGAATTTCAGTACCTTATACTGGAATGATTGTTTCCACAAGAGAAAGTCAAAAATGCCGTGAACGTGTTCTTCATCTTGGAGTATCTCAGCTAAGTGGAGGCTCACGTACAAGCGTTGGTGGATATTATGAACAAGAACCAGAGAATGAAAAATCCGAGCAATTTGACATTAGTGATACTCGTACACTGGACGAAGTAGTTCATTGGCTTATGGAACTAGGTTATATTCCAAGCTTTTGTACTGCTTGCTATAGGGAAGGACGTACTGGGGATCGTTTTATGTCACTTTGTAAAAGTGGACAAATACAAAACTGCTGCCACCCTAATGCACTTATGACATTAAAAGAATACTTAATGGACTACGCTTCACCAGCAACAAAAGCCCTTGGTGATCGCCTAATTTCAAAAGAAGTATTGAACGTACCAAATGAAAAAGCCCGTGCTGTTGTTTTAGAAAACCTACGCCTTATTGAAGAAAACAATAGACGTGATTTTAGATTCTAAATCAAAAAGGAGGTTTCTATGAGTTTAAATACAACTCCCTCTTCCAATCGTTTACACATTGGAATTTTTGGAAAAAGAAATGCTGGAAAATCTAGCTTAATTAATGCAATTACAGGACAAAATCTCGCCATTGTTTCCAATATTGGTGGTACCACTACGGATCCTGTATTAAAGGCTATGGAGCTTCTTCCTTTAGGACCTGTCGTAATCATTGACACCCCTGGTTTGGATGATGAAGGTGACCTTGGCAATCTGCGTATAGAAAAAGCGTATCAGATTTTAAATAAAACCGATATTGCAGTGCTCGTTATCGATTCATCTATTGGGGTAACAAAAGAAGATTTAGATATACTCTCCTTAATACGCAATAAGAATATTCCATTTATTATCGTGGCAAATAAATCAGATTTAACAACAGAGTTTTCTATTCCAAACGAAATACCTAAAGAAAGGGTTATTTCTGTAAGTACTACTACAGGAAAAAATATTTACGAATTGAAAGAGAGAATTGCTGCACTTGCCCCATCTGAGGAAAATTCTAAGAAACTTGTTTGTGATCTTATTAATCCTCACGATTTTGTTGTATTGGTTGTGCCAATTGATAAAGCAGCTCCAAAGGGACGGCTCATCCTTCCACAACAGCAAACCATTCGAGAACTTCTTGATACTGGGGCAATTCCTGTTGTGACAAGAGATACTGAACTTACGAAAACATTGGAAAAATTAGGAACGAAACCTGCATTAGTTATTACAGACAGTCAGGCATTTGCAAAAGTTTCTGCTATTGTTCCAAAAGAAATCCCTCTAACATCATTCTCGATTCTATTTGCACGGTACAAAGGGAATTTCGATATTATTTTACAAGGTGCTTATGCTTTAAAAGATTTACAGGAAAATGATCATGTCCTTATATCCGAGGGTTGTACACATCATAGACAATGTGGGGATATTGGAACTGTAAAATTACCAAACCTTTTGAAAAAGTATACAGGAAAGAATTTAAATTTTCATTTTTCTAGCGGAACAGAATTTCCACTCGACCTCTCCCATTATAAAGTAATTATTCATTGTGGGGGATGCACTTTGAACGAAAAAGAAATGCAACATCGTTTGGATTGTGCAAAAAAACAAAACATACCAATTACGAATTATGGAATTGCAATTGCCCAAATGCAGGGGATTCTTGAGCGAAGTATTGCTCCGATTGTTAATTCTTAAAAACAATAGGCGATATCATTCTCAGATGATACCGCCTATTTTCCTGTTGTAAAAAATGGTGCCAACACTTGTGCCACATTTGACAAAGGCATAGTTTGTAACCAAACATGACCTGGACCATGTATAACTGTATTAAACAATCCCTCTCCCCCAAAGAGCATATTCTTAACTCCTGGAACCGTCTGAATTTCCATACTGCAAGTTACGTCCATAGCTGCTAAATACCCTGTATCTACTATAATTTGCTGTCCTGCTTGCAAATCATATTCTACAATATGTCCATCAAACTCTAAGAAAGCCATTCCAGAACCTGATAAACGCTGCATAATAAATCCTTCGCCACCAAACAATCCAGAACCAAACTTTTTATGGAAAAATACAGATAATTCTACGCCTGCTTCCGATGCTAGGAAACCTGATTTTTGTACGATAATCTCCCGATCTGGACGAACTTCAAAAGGCAAGATCTTTCCTGGAAAACTAGATGCAAATGCAATAATTCCTTGTCCACCTTGTGCAGTATATGTATTCTGAAAAATCGTTTCTCCTGAAAACATACGCCCAAATGCTTTCCCCAGTCCTCCAGTTGCACCTGTTTCCATCTTCATATTTGGTGACATCCAACTCATAGCACCTTTTTCCGTAATCATCTTTTCTCCTGCCTCAAGTGTACAAATCACGGCTGGAAGATTTTCCCCTACAATCTCATATTTCATACCTTTATCCTCTTTTCACTTTATTGTTCACGAAATACAACAGTACCTGCCTTATCATCCATACTCTCAATAATTGCAAGCGATTCTAATTGAAAGCCTAAATTACGAATTATTCTTCCTCCAGACTGGAATCCTTTTTCAATTACAATTCCAATTCCTTCTACAGATGCTCCTGCAGACTGTACAATCTGAATCAATCCTTGTAATGCACAACCATTTGCCAAAAAGTCATCAATGATAAGGACTTTGTCTTCAGGATTTAAAAATTTCTTCGCAACAATCACATTATTCTTGCACTTGTGAGTGAAAGACTCTACCTCAGCTACCAACATCTCACCTTCTAAATTTATGCTCTTAGACTTTTTAGCAAAAACAACAGGTACATGAAAATGTTGTGCAGCAATACATGCAATTCCAATTCCTGAAGCTTCTATAGTCAATATTTTATTAATTTCTTTATTTGCAAAACGTTTTTTGAACTCTTGACCTATTTCATTAAACAAATCAATATCCATTTGATGATTGAGGAAGCTATCTACCTTTAATACATTTCCTTCCTTTATAATACCATCTTTTACAATACGTTCTTCTAAAAAATTCATCTTAAGGTTCTCCTACTGCTTTTACATATTTTATCATCCATTATACTAGCTTTTCATGGTGAAGACAATAAAATTATTTATCAAATATAGCAAAGACTCTATGGAGAATCAAGGAATTTAACCAACAAACTACAGAGACTCCAAGGAACAGCCAAAACAAAATACCAAATGCTAATGTTTCTACTGTCAAAAATGTAAGAAGAATTGCACCACCTGATACTACGATAAGTAGCACAGTATATGGCAATCTACCTATAGTAAGTAGTGCTGCATTCTTAATTGTAAGTTTAATGGAATTTACATATCTCGCCTGCAAAGAAAATATGTAAATACCCATACCAAATAAGACAGCAGAAAGCACTAGGAAAAACATCTGTAAAAAAATCCCTTTCTGTCCACCTATCACTCTTGCAAAGTTAATATCCACAAAGATAATCGTACCTACTACCATATAAATAAGCCACATAATCGTACTTTGCTTAAAGTTCTCTTTAAATGCTTTAAAAAAGCCTTTTACAATGTACCCCTCTTCATCTTTCACTAGCCTTAGCATAACTGAATACATTGCTGTAGTAGCTGCACCAATTGTTACAATTGGAATGGAACAAATAATCCACAAAACATTTAATATCATAAAATCAGCTACTTTTCCTAAACCACGTGTTACTACATTATCCGTCCAATTCATACCTTTATTCTCTTTTCTATTGTATTTTTATTAATTATATCATGTTTGGAAATATGATGGAATACCTGTAGATTTAAAATTAGAATATTTAGACATGAAAAAAGCGGGTGATGGGAATCGAACCCACGTATCCAGCTTGGAAGGCTGGTGTTCTACCATTGAACTACACCCGCATGTCTTTATTTTTTTGTGTTTCCTTAAGACAAGAGATATAATATCACAGGAAATTTAAAAATGCAATACCTTTTTTTAAATTTTTGAAATTATTTTTTTAATTTTTTAGACTGCAACGAATTTCTTCACTTGCAGCCTAATTATTTTCACTCATTCTATTTTGACATGCCTTAAATCATCTACCTGATCCCACTTCACTTCATAGCCTGCACCATGGGAACAAAAGATGGAGGACGAAGGATTTTCAAGATCATGCTCTTTTTCATAACCAATCGTTTGAATTACTTCTTCTTCATTATGGCACCTACGATACCCACCATCCCGAAAAACAATGCTTCCTCTGCCTTTTGTATATGCTTGAATCTCTTGTGCATAATCCATAAAACATGCCACAGGTCCTTCCCCAATTAAAATGGTTTCGTCCTCTGTAATCTGTGGTGGCCAAAAACTGCCATACATTCTTTGAATATCAGACATTACCCTTCCAGTCATCTCAGAGGGTACTCGAATCTGAAAAGTATAATAAGGCTCCAGCAATATATTTTTTGCTTTCTCTAACCCCTGTCTAATAGCACGATATACTGCCTCTCTAAAATCTCCACCCTCAGTATGTTTCAAATGTGCTCTTCCTGCAGTCAATGTATAGACAACATCCGTCAAAGGAGAACCTGTTAGTATTCCAAGATGTTCTTTCTCTTTTATATGGGTTAAAATTAAATTTTGATAATTTTTATCTAATACCTCTATACTACAATTGTTATGAATTTGAATGCCACTCCCTCTTTCAGCTGGGGAAATTCTTATCTGAGCCTCTGCATAATGTCTAAGAGGCTCATAATGACCATATCCCATAACTGGTTCCAATATAGTTTCCTTATATAAAATACAACATGGACCAAAATCTATGTCTAGTTGGAAACTATTTTTTACTAACTCTTTTAAAATTTCAAGTTGAATTTTCCCCATTACGTGAATCTGTATTTCTTGTGTTTTTTCTAAAAATGAAACAGATAACTCGGGCATCTCCTCTTCTAGCTGCTTAAAAGCTGCTGCCACAGTATGAATATTTGTATTCTTATCCCATAATACAGAAGCCGAAAGCATTGGATTTAAATGTGCTTTATTTTCTAAACACTCCCCAGATTCCCAAATTTCCATCCCAGGTTTTGTAAAAGTTAATCCAGTAACTGCACACACCTCACCTGCTTCTACTGATGATACAGTTTCAAACTTTGTGCCACTATAAATCCGTATCTGATTCACTTTCTCGTACGTTTCACCATGATGTATCGGCATCTTTACAAAAAGATTTCCACCTAAGACTTTCAGAAACGTAAGCCTGTTTCCTTGTGTATCGTATGAAATCTTATACACTCTAGCGTGAAACTTTTCCTCATATTTCTCTGATTTTGCATGATTTTTCAACATAGATAGTAACTTATCTACATTGTTATTTTGTAAAGCCGACCCAAAAATACAAGGAAACATTTTACGCGTTGCTATTGCATTTGTAAATTGAGTTTCCCACCAAGTGGAATCTTGATTTCCTTCTATAAATTCCTGCATCCACATTTCGTCTAATAACGCCACATTTTCTAAAAATGCCTCTGAATAATCCCCTTGTGAATTTTCTGTAAAATCAATACACTCTTCCCCAAATTTCTTTTGTATTTCCTCAAGAATTTCATCTTTGTTTCTAAAACTTCTGTCCATTTTATTAACAAATAAGAGAACTGGTATTTGATACTCTTTCAACAATTCCCAAATAGTTTCTGTATGCCCTTGTATTCCACTACTTCCATCTATTAACAAAACCGCATAGTCTAAAATAGGTAGTATTCTTTCCATCTCTGCCGAAAAATCTGTATGACCTGGTGTATCAATCAGTGCAAACTCTTGTCCATTCCATGAGAATGAGCTTTGTTCAGAGAAGATTGTAATGCCCCTTTGTCGCTCTATCTCATGTGTATCAAAGCAAGTATTCTGATGGTCTACCCTTCCCATTGTTCTTATTTTTCCTACATGATATAAAATGGCTTCTGTCAAAGTAGTTTTTCCTGAATCTACATGTGCCAGAAGAGCAAAGCATATCTTCATAATTCTCCCCCTTTGTCCTACAATTGTATGTAAATCATAGCACAAAACACAGGAGAAGTCGAACATTCCTTCTTCTATCCCCTACTTAATTTTTGAGCAAGTTTTATAATACGACCTGCACATTCACGTATCTGTATTTCTGACAACTTACCTTGTGCATATGCCGTTCTAATATCTTTATCATCATCTCGGTTCCCTGGCATAATAATATCATTACCTGCTTCTACACATTTCCATGGAATACTTCCATCCCAAGGAACAGTTGTATTCCAATCCGACATAATCACTCCCTGAAATCCCCACTCTTCTCTGGCAACAACAGTACACAAATCATAACTATTTGCTGTGTGTACTCCATTGATTAAATTATAAGATGTCATAAGTGCATCTGGATTACTCTCTTTAATAGCTATCTCAAATCCTCGAAGATAAATCTCTCGAAGTGCTTTCTCAGAAATCTGTGAATCTACTGACATACGATTATCTTCTTGATTGTTACATGCAAAATGCTTTAAAGTTACTGCACAGCCAGAAATACTTTGCACCCCTTTTGTTATTTCTGCTGCCAAATAGCCAGTTAAAATAGGATCCTCAGAAAAATACTCAAAGTTACGTCCACAAAGTGGATTTCTCTGTATATTCATTCCTGGTGCCAGCCATAAATTTACACCATACTCTTTCATCTCCTCTGCAATTGCAATACCAAATTTCCTAACAAGATTCAGATTCCATGTTTGTGCTAATGCCGTTCCTACTGGAAATGCCGTACAAAACTGATAATATGTATCTGCATTATCATAGTATTTCATTGGCTCTAAAAAACCATTTTCAAGAGAACCAAATACTCCCGTACCATAAACAATATCAGATATTTTGTCCACCTGGTAGCATTGTCTTAATCGAATCCCTGCTGGTCCATCTGCCATAATCAGTGATGGGATTCCATACTTCTCCTCCAAACACTCTGAAGTTTCCCCTGCTGAACCTGGTACTCTTATTCCTGCCGAACCTAATGTACTTGTCCCCTCTGTAATATTTCCATATAAAAGAGGAATTAGCTCTTCTACAGAATATTTTTGATCTGCAATTACATTATGTACTTTTAACTTTTCCTCTTGTTGAGGAGTGAAATAATACTCTGGAATTTGTAATTTTTCTCCCTCTTCAATCCAAGTGTTTAATTCTAATTTTCGTTCATGAGATAAAACAAGTTCTTCTAAATCTTCTTCTAAAGAACATATACGATGTGTCTTTTCCAAAACCACTTTGTTTGAAATTGATATAAAAGCCTCAAGTTGTAGGTTGTCAGAACTGTTACCTATCCATATTCCATATTTACCTGCCTCAATAAACCATTCCTGATTCTCTTCTGAAAATACTGCAAATGATTTTTGGTTAATTTCTATGGAAACAACTTCCTCTTCTTCTGGCTGTAATTTATTTGTCTTGCAAAATCCAACTAATCGTCTATACTCTCTTGGAATTTCATCTTGTGGAGATGTAAGATATACTTGTACAACTTCCTTCCCTGCATAGGTATTTCCTATATTTTTTACATTTACTTTTATTTGCAGCTTATTCTCTCTGACTTCTATTTCCTGAAATCCTAACTGAAATTTCGTGTACGATAACCCATATCCGAATGGGAAAAGAGGATGGATTCCAAAGCTATCAAAGTACCTATATCCAACATAAATTCCTTCTTTATATCTCTCTTTTGTTAAATCTCCATTCAAATAACTATAGTCAGCCCCACAAGGATAATCACTATAACTCATTGCCCATGTAGAAGTTAATTTTCCTGATGGAACAACCTTTCCAAAAAGAATGTCTGCAACTGCTCCCCCAACTTCCTGTCCTGTCTGAGATATGTTGAGAATTCCTCGAATATTTGTTGTTTCTTCTAATATCTCCGTCAACTCTACAGGTCCGCCAGAGTTAATCAGTAAAATAATTGGAAGATTCCTTTGGTCAAGGTACAGAAGATCTTTTCTTTCTTGATCGCTAAGATAATAATCCCCTTTTTCTAATCTCCTGTCCTTCCCCTCTCCAGAAATTCTACTAATAACATAAATTGCCGCCGTCGCTCCTTCTAAATCCTGCTCTTCAATATCACGTCCACTTGGAAGTGCAAATGGATTGGAAGCATATGCATCAAATGGATTATCCACATGTTTTGCCTCTTCCAAAATTTTTTCTTTCCACACTTCTCTCGCATTCTGATAACAATTAGAATATTGTTTTAACCAAGAGTTACTTGTAATAACAGCACCTGCATCCAACAAACCCTCATAAATTGAAATTGTTTGTCGATTATTCACATCACCTGATCCAATTCCACCTTTCACAGTTTTTCCAGCACCACTTCCTAAAAGAGCTAATGGTTTTGAAACCTTTAATGGTAAAATCTGATCATTTCTAAGAACTACAATTCCTTCTGCTGCAAGTTCCCTTGCAAGTTCTCTATGTTTCTGCTCTAACAAAGACGGACAAGAATCCATACTCCCACTGTGTGCAATTTTTTTTAACATTACAATTTCCCTTTCTACTCTTTTACACCACCCAATGTAATTCCTGCGATGATGTATTTTGAAAGAATTAAATATACGATAATAATTGGTACAATGGCTACCATAATCATTGTATAAATCTTTCCCATATCAAAATTCATATAATCTGCACCACGCAGCATAGCAATTAAAACTGGAACCGTCATTTTATCTTTTGACTGAATAATCAATGCTGGAACAAAATAGTTATTCCATGCCCCAACAAATGTAAAGATTGCCTGTACTGCAATTGCTGGTTTCATAATAGGTAATACAATTTTATTAAAGGTCATAAATTCTCCAGAACCATCTATTCTTGCTGCTTCTACAAGTGATAGTGGTAAAGAAGATTGTAAATAACTGTACATAAAATAAAACACTGCTGGTGATGCAATTGATGGTATAATCAATGGCAATAACGAATCATATAATCCCATATTTGTAACTAAGCGTAAAAATCCCATTGCTGTAACTTGCGTTGGCATTACAAGTATTGCCATAATAAAAGTAAATGCAATTTTTTTCAGTTTAAAATCATATGCATATAGCCCATATGCTGTTAATGAGGAAAAATATGTACATAAGCCTGCTGTACATGTAGATACCAGTAAACTATTTAAAATTCCTCGAAACATTGGAAAGCTTCCATCATTCGCCACACTCTTTAAATTCTTTAAAAGATAAGCTCCTGGAATTGCCGAAAATCCTTTCTGAAGATCAGCATGTGAGCGTGTTGCATTTATTATAAGAATGTAAAAAAAGAATAAGCATAGGAATGCCAATATTACAAGTACCACATAAGCCAGAATCATCTGGAGGTGATTTCCTTTTTTTGACTTCATCATCTATCTTCCCCCTTACTTCCATTTGTCATTCTATATACTAAGAAGCACAAAATTGCACTAACTATGAATAGATATACTGATAATGCTCCTGCCATACCGTAATTCTTACTCTTTAAATGACTATTAAGGAACATAATTAATGTCATAGAAGTACGATCTGGATTTCCTTGACCATTCGTCAAAATCTGTGGTACATCGAACATCTGAATTCCTCCAATGATAGATGTAATCAATGTATATGCTAGTATTGGTCTAATCAATGGGAGCGTTATATAGAAGAATCGTTTCACTCCACTACATCCATCCAATTCACATGCCTCAAAAATATCTGGGCTAATTCCCATAATTGCTGCCATTAACATAATGGTTGTATTTCCAAACCACATCAAAAAGTTCATAAATCCAATCAAAGTTCTTGTTCCTGCCACAGATCCCATAAAATCAATAGGTTCTTTTGCCCATCCTAAGGATGTTAAAATAGAATTGATTGGACCATTTGTAGAAAATAATGCAAAAAATAGCATTGCAAATGCCGATGCCATAATAAGATTTGGTAAATAGATTACAACTTTGAAAAACTGCTTTCCACGAATTTTTAAACGTATATCTGTAAACCAATTTGCAAGTAACAATGCAATTACAATCTGTGGAATGAATCCAATAATCCAAAGAATCATTGTATTTCCCATGTATTTAAGCATATCAGAGTGTAAAAGACTTACATAGTTTTCCATCCCAACAAAATTAGGTCCTACCTCTTTAATTCCTGAGCGATAATATTCAAAAAAACTATATCGTATTGTATCTGCTAATGGGATTAAAGAGAAGATAAAATAGCATAGAAAAAAAGGAAGTATAAAAATATATCCCCATTTTGCATAACTGACTTTTTTTGACTTCTTTTTCATAGGCTATGATTCCTTTCCATATCTAATCACCGTACTGAGGACTTCCAGTACGGTGATTTATTTTGTTTACTCTATTATGGCCACTGAATTTCTGTAATATCTGGATAACGTTCTCCAATTGCTGTTTCAAAATTAGCCTTTGCCTTGTCATAATCTACATTTCCTTGGAAATAATCACTAAAAGAGTTTTGAATTAACTCTACGCATCCTTGGTCATAAGCAGATAGTGGTGCAATTTTGATGTTCTCTGCTACAGGTGCAAAATATTCATATGGATTTTGTCCTCCTAAGAATTCAGAAGAAAATTCAGGATCTTTTGCCGCTTCTCTCATACCACTCATTGTATTTGTAAAATCAAGATAATCTTTTGAAATCTTTATCAAATTATCCTTATCTGCTGTAAGAGCTAAAATAATATCTTTTACATATTTTGGATTATCTGTTCCTGTACATGCATGAATATAAGATCCTCCCCAGTTATATTCTTGTGGTGGATTTGTAACTGCCCATGCTCCTGTCTCTCCATCCCAGTTTGGACTTAATGTAAAATCGATTCCCCACGCTGGAAGCAAGAATGCAAATACTTTTGATTCAGATCCCATAGCTTTGTTCCAGTCGTCATTCCATTGACCCTTTACTGTTTTATTAAAATAACCTGCATCAAGCCATTCTTTGGAATCCTCTACCCAATCCATAATATTTTGATTTACCTTAATGACTGTTTCTCCAGAAGTTACCCATGGTTCATCAATGCTATTTCCATACAAACGGAATGTATCTGCATAGGATGCGAATGTGTAATATCCCTTTGCTTTCAGCTCTTCTGCTGTTGCTTTTAATGTATCCCAATCTTTTACTTTTTCTCCTATTTGTGTTGGGTCATCTGTTCCAAAAACATCCTTGGCAATATCTCTTCTATATACAAGAAGCCCTGGACAACATTGCCATGTAGAACCTCTCTGTACACCATTTTGATCAGATGCTGTCTGCTTTGTAAACTCATATTGATCTGCAAGATCTGTATCTGGTGAAATTCCCAAATCTTCTAATGGCATTGCTACATCAGCATCTGCGTCTGTATACTTATATACATAATCCGTTTCAGAAAGGAAGATATCTATCTTATCATCAGCTGCTGCATTTGCTTGATTTAATAAAGCTTCGTCTAATTTTTGCTGATATACTCCATCTTGATTTGGATTAATAATCCAATGAATTTCTGTACCGTCTTTCAATGTAGTTACAGTTCCATCACTAGATGTACTTTCCACTTCTGGATAAATCGCTTCTAAACGATTTCTAAATTCATCATTCCAACTATAAATGTTGATAACCTTTCCTTCTTCTGTGCTTTCATCTACTGTGCTTTCAGCCTTTTTTGTTTCTCCATCACCTGAATTACTGCTGCCACAACCTGCAAGTAACCCCATAATTGTAACTGTAGCTAGTAATACAGAAACGACTCTCTTCTTCATACCTTACTCCTCCTATATACTTAGTATTTTAACGGTTCCCCCGCATTTGCTGAGACTCATTATATCCTAAACAACGAAATCAATATATTATAAAATTTAAAAAAATATCAGATTCATGACATAATTCTCTCTATTTATAAGATTTTTGTGTCATGAATCTGATATTTTTATCCAGTATTCTTATTTTTTAGCGAAAAACTTTTCTATATAATCTAATGTGTAAATATTTAAAATAATGTTATGAAAGGAGTACAAATTTGAAAGAAATACAATTTGTAGATAATTCTGGAAGCTTCTATATAGAACATCCTGAAAACACAAACTATCTGTACTTTCCTCTTGCATCAGAAACAGGGTTAAAAAGCTGTGTTTCACCGAACTTAGGGGGAGATTCGAAAATCAATCAAGAAACTTTCCTTTTAGAACCAGTCAGCTCTGAAAATCTACATAATAATCGTGCAGTTAGAAACTTTTGGATAAAAACTGATACAGGTGAAATATTTTCAGCTACTGGAGCATCTGATGTACAAGAAGCAGAAAAATTTTCTAAAACACAAGATGACTGTAGTATTACAGCTGGTTTTATGTGGCATACTCTTGAAAGAATTCACTCTGCTACCACTTTAAAGACTCAAATTACATCATTTGTTCCTCCTGAGGATAATGTGGAAATCATGTACATTACCTTGCACAATCTATCCGATAAGGCACAAACAATTACCCCTTACTGTGCTATTCCAATTTATGGACGTAGTGCAGACAATATCCGTGATCACAGGCATGTTACTTCTTTATTACATAGAATTCAAACAACAAAGAATGGTGTCACAGTATCACCTACCATGTCTTTTGATGAGCGAGGGCATCGTCCAAATCAAAATATTTATTATGTATATGGCTATAGCGAAATGCAAGATACCCCTGAAGCATTCTTTCCTACGGTAGAAGATTTCATTGGAGAAGGCGGTTCCTACACACATCCTAGAGCTATTTATGAATCCTATGATGGTATTCCAACAAATACGAGTCTTTATGGAAGAGAAGCTATGGGAGCTTGGCGTTTTCCAAAGAAAACGTTGAAGCCACATGAAAAGATACAATATGTAATTCTTATGGGTGTAGAAGATTCTAAAGATAAAATTGAAGAGATTTACCAAAAATACAATTCTATTGAAACAATTGAATCTTCCTTAAAGTATACATCCCATTCTTGGTGTGAGAAGGTGAATGTCCAATTTTCTACATCCGACTCAAACATGGATGCATTTATGAAATGGGTTTGCTTTCAACCTCATTTAAGAAGAATTTTTGGATGCTCTTTCCTGCCACATCACGATTATGGAAGAGGGGGAAGAGGTTGGAGAGATCTTTGGCAAGACTGTCTTTCACTCCTGCTTGCTAATCCAAAAGATGTAGGAACAATGATAGAAAATAATTTTGGTGGCGTACGAATTGATGGAACAAATGCAACCATTATTGGAGATGGAAACGGTAATTTTATTGCAGATCGTAACTCCATTACTCGGGTTTGGATGGATCATGCCCTTTGGCCACAAATTACAACTTTACTTTATATAAATCAAACAGGTGATTTCGATATTTTAAATAAAAAAGTCAGTTATTTTAAAGATGGACAAACACAACGTGGAACAGAAATTGATACATTATGGGAGCCAAAGCAAGGCAATCAGCAACTTACAACAGATGGAGCCATTTATACGGGTACTATTTTAGAACACTTGCTAATCCAACAATTAGTTGCTTTCTATGATGTTGGGGAACACAATATTTATCGTCTTCGTGGTGCCGATTGGAATGATGCAATTGATATGGCGTCTGAACGTGGAGAAAGTGTCGCCTTTACTTATGCATATGCTGGAAATTTACGAAACCTTGCAGCTATTATTCGCAAATTACAGGAAAATTTATCTATCGAAGAGGTTCCTTTCATCGAAGAAATCAAACCATTATTACAAGAAAGTCCTGAAAGTTTTTCTGACATTCATACAAAAAAAGTAATTTTACAACAATATTTGGATTCATGTACACACAGTATCTCTGGGCGTCATTTGTATGTGAATCTATCTTGGCTTGCAAACCATTTAGACAAAAAAGCGGATTGGCTTACAAACTTTTTAAGAGAACATGAGTGGATTACTGAGAGTGGTGATACTGGCTGGTTCAATAGCTATTACGATAACCACGGAAATCAAGTGGAAGGTATTTTCTCAAATGGCGTACGTATGATGTTAACAGGACAGGTATTTGCAATTATGGGGAATGTAGCTTCAAAACAACAAGTAGAACAAATTGTTTGCAGTGCAGACAAATATCTCTACCATCCTGAACGTGGTGGATATGCCCTCAATACTGATTTCCAAGAGTTGAAATTTGATATGGGACGTATGTTTGGATTTGCCTATGGTGAAAAGGAAAATGGTGCTGTTTTTTCACATATGACAGTAATGTTTGCCAATGCACTCTATCAACGTGGATTTGCAAAAGAAGGATGGAAGGCTTTGCAGACACTGGCTAAAACTGCTTTGGACTTTAAAACTAGTAAAATTTATCCAGGCATTCCCGAATATTTCCGTCTGGATGGCCGTGGTATGTATCATTATCTTACTGGTGCCGCTAGCTGGTTTATGCTTACCATGATCACTCAAGTATTTGGAGTTCGTGGTTTATGTGGGGATTTAATTTTAGACCCAAAACTTGTTGCAGAACAATTTGACCACAGTGGAAATGCATCTATTCTTGTTTCTTTTGCTGGAAAACCTTTGCAAATTACCTATAAGAATCCTCAAAGAAAAGAGTATGGAGAATATACTGTAGATTCTGCTTATTATAATGAAACAAACTCGATAACCTTTCAAAATGGTTTACTTACTATAACAAGGGATGAACTTCTTTCTTTCAATAATGAAATAACACATATTGACGTTCATCTCATCTAAATTTATAAAAAAGGACAGGTATATTATTATGAAGTATGGATATTTTGATGATAAAAATAGAGAATATGTAATCGAACGCCCTGATACACCTACCCCTTGGGTAAATTACTTAGGTTCTCCTGAATATGGTGCTATTATATCTAATAATGCTGGTGGTTACAGCTTTGCAAAATCTGGAGCTAATGGGCGAATTTTACGCTATATATTTAATCAATTTGACCAACCAGGCCGCTATATTTATATACGGGATAATGCAACCAAGGATTACTGGTCTGCCTCATGGCAACCTGTCGGAAAAGACTTAGATTCCTATAAAAGTCAATGCTGCCATGGTATGGGATATTCTAGATTTATAGCCGATTACTCTCAAATTCATTCTGAAGCTATCTACTATGTACCATTAGGTAAAACACATGAAGTATGGGCTATTACTGTTACTAATACAAGTGATGTTGCACGAGAATTAACATTGACTGGATATGCTGAATTTACAAATCATAGCAATTATGAGCAAGACCAAGTAAATCTCCAATATTCACTCTTTATTACAAGAACTATTTTTGAAGAGAATCGTATTACCCAACAAATTCATGGTAATTTAGACGCTCTAGATAAGAATGAAGAAGTAGATAATAAGCAGGTAACTGAACGATTTTTTGGTTTGGCTGGAGCTGATGTTTCCTCTTATGCTGGAGATAAATCAGCATTTCTAGGCAACTATCATGGATATGGAAATCCAATAGGTGTAAGTTCTGGAGATTTAGGAAATAAAACAAGTAATAATGGAAATTCTTGTGGTGCTCTCTCTTGCTGCATAAAATTAGAACCACAAGAATCAAAGACTATTTTCTTCTTGCTTGGTATGAAACCTTCTAATGAGGCCAAGGAAATTATTGATACCTATAAGAATGAAAAAAATATACTAGAGAATGAACTTAATTCTTTAAAGAATGATTGGTATAATAAACTAGATCACCTAAAAGTTCGTACTCCTGATGCTTCTTTTAATACTATGATTAATACTTGGAATGCATACAACTGCTTTATTACATTTGTGTGGTCTAGAGCCGCTTCTTTTATTTACTGTGGTTTAAGAAATGGATATGGGTATCGTGATACTGTACAGGATATTCAGGGTATTATTCATTTGGAGCCTGAGATGGCATATGAGAAAATTTGCTTTATGCTCTCCGCTCAGGTATCAAATGGAGGTGGACTTCCTCTAGTAAAGTTTACACACAACCCAGGACATGAAGATACACCAGATGATATTTCTTATGTACAGTCTACAGGACATCCTGCCTACCGTGCTGACGATGCTCTATGGCTATTTCCTACTGTATATAAGTATATTGCTGAAACAGGAAATAAAGAATTTCTTGATGAAATTATTCCTTTCGCAAATAAAGATGAAGGTAGCGTATACGAACATTTGAAACGTGCAATTCAATTCTCTTTTGACCACCTAGGTCCTCATGGTATGCCTGCTGGTCTATATGCAGATTGGAACGATTGTCTAAGACTAGGAGCCAATGGAGAATCCTCATTTGTTGCCTTCCAATTCTATTATGCTATGACAATATTAAAAAAATTTGCAGAATATAAGCAAGATAAAGAATATTTAATTTGGTTGGATGAAAAACAAAAAGAATTTGAAGAAAAAATTCAAGAATTGTACTGGGATACAGATCGCTTTATTCGTGGATTTACAGAAGCTGGTGAAAGAATTGGATGCCCAAATGATCCAGAAGCAAATATGTGGCTTAATCCTCAAACATGGTCTGTCATTAGTGGTTTAGCGACAAAAGAACAAGCAGATATGGCTTTGGAAAATGTAGCAAAAAAACTAAATACAGAATATGGTGCTATTTTAATGGATCCACCTTATCATGCTCATGCATTTGATGGAGCATTGGCTGTAATTTATAACCAAGGCGCAAAAGAAAATTCAGGAATCTTTTCACAATCACAAGGTTGGTTAATTCTTGCTGAAGCATTACTTGGTCATGGGGAACGTGCATTTCAATATTTTTGCGAAAATTCACCTGCAGCACAGAATGAACATGCTGAGATACGCCAACTTGAGCCTTACTGTTATGGACAATTTACAGAGGGACGTTCCAGTGTAAACTTTGGTCGCTCTCACGTACATTGGCTAACAGGTACTGCTTCTACAATTATGGTAGGTTGTGTAGAAGGAATCCTAGGGCTTAGACCTGACCTTGATGGCATAAAAATAGCACCTGCTATTCCAAAAACATGGGATTGTTTTGAAATGGAAAAAGATTTTCGTGGCAAACACTTACATATTAAAATAGAAAATCCAAATCATCAAGAATCTGGGTATACAGAATGTATATTAAATGGCAAGAAATTAGATAGTAATTATATTCCAGAATCTCTACTACAACAAAATAATGATATTACTCTTGTAATATAAAAATGAAAGGTATCTCTCTTATTCGATTTGTAAAGGGAGGTACCTTTCTGTATCTATTTCTCTTCCATGTTCCATTGAATCATGTAATATTCATCTCTATATTTTTTTGGTGTTATTCCCATCACCTCACGAAACTGCTGTATGAAATGACTTTGAGAAGAAAAGGAAAGTCTATTTGCAATTTCTATAATAGAGTAATCACTAAAGCGAAGTAAATTTTTCGCCATATCTATCTTATGTTTTCTAATATAAGCACTTACAGAAATCCCTACTTCTTTCTTAAAAAGCCTAGATAGATAACTTGTGGAAACTCCAAGAACATTGGCCAAATCTTCGATTGTTATTCTTTCTTTAATATGAGAATAAATATACTCCTTACATGCATTAATATGCTTAGAATACGTATCATTTCGCAAATATTTTTGCATTTTTTCTGTGTAATCTAAAACCATCTCATCATGTAACTTCTGAACTTCCTTCTCCGTCATAATATCATCAAGCTTTTGTATATAAAAGTCACTTAATCGAAATGCTTGCTCTAGCTCCATTCCCTTTTCTCTACATAACCTTGCAATCATTGCAGTTGTAATTACAAAATGATATTTTAAATTGGTTACTGGATCCCTTGAAAGAACTCCAACTCCATCATTTTCAATAAAACGTCCCTGCTCACAGTTCTTTCGAACTTTCTTCAAATCGCCATTTGCTACTGCACGATAAAATGCAATCTCTTCAACAACCTCCCTATGTTCCATCTCATCTATATCATCTGTTGCTTCCATCAAAATCCACTCATTTTTATAACTCATGGAATCCCTCCCTATACCTATCTTCTTGCTCTATATTAACACAATTTAGAAATATACGTCTATTACAAATCCTACTTGTTAATTTCCAAAATTTGATATATGATGTTATTAATATTAGATTAGGAGTTTATAACATGTCACTAAACATTCAACAAATTGCATTACTTCAGAAAGTTCGAAAGAGTGTTAAAATTTTTCAACAGAATCACCCCAAATTTTTTCCTTTTTTAAATGCCATCAGCCAACAGGCAATTCAGGAAGATACCATCATAGAAATTACAGTAACTTCACCAGATGGGAACCATTTCACAACAAATTTAAAACTAAAACAAGATGATGTAGAATTCATTGAACTTTTAAGACAACTTAATCCATAATTTTTTCACACCCTGGGCTTAGAATACATTGCTCGCATTTTGCTTTTCGTGCCGTACAAACAGCCCTTCCGTGATAGATAAGCTGGAAATTGATTCGATTCCAATGATCCTTTGGAAGAACTTTTTCCAGCTCTTTTTCTACCTGTTCAGGGTTATTTCCCTTCGCCCATCCTAGACGCTTTGAAATGCGAAAAACATGTGTATCAACAGTCACACCTGGAATCCCATATGCATCTGCTAAATACAATGTTGCTGTCTTTCTACCAACTCCTGCCAAAGTTAAAAGACCTTCTATTGTTGTAGGAACTTCCCCATTATACTCATCAACTATTTTACGACAACATGCTTTTATATTCTTTGCCTTACTCTTATATAAACCAATAGAACGAATATAACTCTCTATTATTTCAACAGGTGCATCTGCCATTTTCTCCACTTCTCTAAAGTTATCAAAAAGTGCAGGTATGACTTCATCAACTTGTTTATCTGTACTTTGAGCACTTAGCATAATTGCAATTAATAGCTGCCAATTTTGATGGTGATAAAATCCAGATTTTTCTGTTCCATATTCCTGATCCAAAATCTCCAATATCCTTTGAACTGAATTTTCTTCTGAATTTAATAATGAAAAAATTTTGTCTTTATCTGCTAACCCAGAGGTAAATGCTGTTGCACTTCCAGCTGCAGTTCCAAGTCGTAATGCATATGTAAAGTCTTTGTTTTTTAAATATCCTACTAAAAATCCTGCAAGCATTGAATCCCCTGCTCCAACAGAATTAATTACAACACCTTTTGGAGCAGACATTTTCTTTATTTCCTGATCTTGTGTAAGTAAAATTGCCCCCTTGCAAGCCATAGAAACTAATACATTTTTTGCCCCCATGTCTTGTAATTTTCTTGCATACTTTATAATCTCTTCCTCTTCTTTTATTTTACATTCAAACATTTCTTCTAATTCTTCTAGATTAGGTTTGATTAAAAATGGATGATACTTTAGAGTATTAAACAATAACTTTTTCGTTGTATCTACAAAAATAAGTATTTCTCTATCTTGTAATCTGGCTAAAATACGCTCATATATATCACTAGGCAGTGTTTTTGGAATACTGCCAGAAAGTACTAAAACATCTCCGTCTATTATTTCATCCAATTTATTCAATAGAGCTTGTACTTTTTCCTCAGATATATTAGGACCTTGACCATTAATTTCAAATTCTGTATCTGATTTTACTTTTACATTAATACGTGTCATTCCTTCCTCTAATGGAATAAAATTCGTATTACATTTATAGGTTCTTAACATTTCCTCCATGATATTTCCAGTAAATCCCGCTTTAAAGCCCAATGCCTTACTTTCTGTACCAAGTTCTGAAACTATTACTGCTACATTATTGCCCTTTCCGCCTGGATATATATTTTCACTTTTTGCACGGTTAATTGTGTTATCTTGAAATTTTTCCACTCCTACTACATAATCTAACGACGGATTTAATGTTACTGTATAAACCATACTACTTTTTCCTTTCGCTACTTTTTTTATATATACAAAAAAACAGTATCATCACTGATACTGCCCTCTCATTCCTATTCGGTTTCTCTATACCTTCAAAACTGCATACAAAGAATATCATCCTTACCTATCACCTTGCTTGGTTATGCCCTCGACCTATTAGTAACAGTCAGCTCCATGCGTTACCGCACTTCCACCTCTGCCCTATCTACCTCGTCGTCTTCAAGGGGTCTTACTAACTTGACGTT
>JAHLFA010000119.1 GCA_018883985.1 Candidatus Ruminococcus intestinipullorum
CTCATGAATAACCCGATTTTTATAGCTAGATACAAGTGCCATTACAATTCCAAGATCAATCGCTGGCTCATTCATTTTAATGCCGCCAGCAATATTTACATACGCATCATAATTAGACATAGCTAATCCTATTTTCTTTTCTAATACAGCCATTAATAAATTTACTCGATTATAATCTGTTCCTGCTGCTGTTCTTCTAGGCATTCCAAAATTACTTTGACATACCAGTGCTTGAATCTCTATTAAAATCGGTCTTGTTCCTTCCATGGAGCATGCCACAACAGACCCTGATGCATTTTCAGGCTTACCACTTAACATATATTCTGAAGGATTTGCTACTTCTGATAATCCATTCTGCTTCATTTCAAAGACACCTATTTCATTTGTAGAACCAAATCTATTTTTTACAGCCCGTAAAATTCGATAAGATGCATGTCTATCTCCCTCAAAATAAAGCACTGTGTCTACCATATGTTCCAATACTCTTGGGCCAGCAACAGTTCCTTCTTTTGTAACATGCCCTACAATGAAAATAGGTATACATAAGCCTTTTGCAAGATGCATAAAGATATTGGTAGCTTCTCTAACCTGAGAAACACTACCTGGTGCTGAAGATACCCCTTCGCTGTACATCGTTTGAATAGAATCAATTACTACTAAATCTGGATGCTCCTTTTCAATTACCATTTGAATTTCAGATAAATTCGTTTCACAAAAAAGTAACACTTGCTCTGTAAATCTTCCCATTCGATTGGCACGTATTTTGATTTGAGTGGAAGATTCTTCCCCTGAAATATACAAAACTCTCTTTTCCATTGCTACTCTTTGGCAAACTTGGAGTAATAATGTAGATTTCCCAATACCAGGATCACCACCTACTAACACTAATGAACCTGGAACAATTCCTCCTCCAAGCACACGATCTAGCTCTTTAATACCAACTTCCATTCTAGTATCATCGTCTGCACTTACTTTTGACAATGGCACAACCTGAGCCTCTCTGACCGTCTTAGAAGCTACGGTAACTCCTTTTGTAATTCCAGTATTCAATATTTCCTCAACAAATGTATTCCATTCCTTGCAGGAGGGACATTGACCAAGCCATTTACTTTCTTCATGTCCACAATTTTGACAAAAAAATATACTTTTCTTTGCTTTTGCCATAATTAACCTCTTTACTCTATATAATCCTTTTATAAAACTAGAGCTGAAACCATGTATCCATCATAGTTTCAGCTCTCCTATACGAGAATTCTTATTTGTCACACTTCACGACTCTAACGTCAATCTCTTCTCCATCACTTATCTCAATGCTTACACTTAATTTTCCACTTAAATGTGTTTTCATCTTTCCAGAGGAAACTTCATTAATCAAAACTTCATATTCACTTTCAGGTTCTAACTCTAATGTAAACTGTACATCCTCTGGAGCTGAGATTTGAAATGCCACCTCGTTCTCCGTATATCTAAAGTGTTCTGCTGCACTTCCTGGAACAGACTCATATACAAACATTCCGTTCTTCTCTAACTTTGTAATTTCAGAAAATGTCTTCACTTTATAAATGTCACCCTCGAATTCGAAATCTTCTAGTTTCGTTTTGGATGCTAATGTATAGTCTCCAAAACTTAAACTTCTATCTTCTTCTACTCGCAATAACTCTTTTACAGCTGCCATTTTCATTCTCCTCCTAGGTATCCCAAATTAATCTTTTTCTACTGCTATCCATTATAATATAATTACTTTTCTTTTTCTACTTCATTTCCTTCTTTTAAGTAAAATTTCATTTCTTTTTTAGAAACACCTGCTTCCACACATTTTCCTGCAGTAATATCCCCATCTAAAATTGCATCCGCTAATTTATCTTCCACCTCTGTTTGCAACGCTCTCCTAAGTGGTCTTGCTCCGTACTTAGCATCCGTTCCTTTCTCCAAGATTAATTTCTTCGCTGATTCTCTAAAGGTTAATTCTATTCCCAATTGTTCCTTTACTTGTTTACTAAATTCTTTACATAGTAAAGATACAATTTTCTTTAAGTGTTCCTCGCCTAAAGCATGGAATACAATAATCTCATCAATTCTATTTAAAAATTCTGGACGGAAAATCATTTTCACTTCATCCATTACATTTTGTTTCATACGCTTATAATCATCTTTTGGATCCTCTTTTGTAGAAAATCCTAACTTTTTGGAGTCTACAATTGCTTTTGCTCCAGCATTTGAAGTCATAATAATCACCGTATTGCTAAAATCAACTTTTCTTCCTTTAGAATCTGTAATATGTCCATCGTCCAATACTTGAAGCAATACATTAAATACATCTGGATGTGCTTTTTCAATTTCATCAAATAAAATAACAGAATATGGATGTGTTCTAACCTGATCACTTAACTGTCCACCCTCCTCATAACCTACATATCCTGGAGGTGACCCAATCAACTTCGCTACCGAATGCTTTTCCACATATTCTGACATATCTACACGAATCATTGCTTCTTCGTTTCCAAATAAAATTTCTGCCAGTGCTTTCGATAATTCTGTTTTTCCTACTCCTGTTGGTCCTAAGAATAAGAAAGAACCTACTGGACGTTTGGCAGCCTTTAAACCTACACGACCACGCTTTACAGCTCTTGCTACTGCTCTAACAGCTTCATCTTGACCAATTACTCTTTTATGGAGAGCTTCTTCTAAATGTTTTAATCGCTGTATGTCATCCCCTTCCAATTTTTGAACTGGGATTTTCGTCCACGCTGATACAACATCTGCAATATCATCCACTTTCACCTCTGGATGATTGGATGCATTTCTCTTTTCAAATCTCTTCTTAACGGACTCCAATTTCTTTTCTAATTCTATTTGTTGTGCATGAAGCATGGATGCTTGTTCAAAATCACCTTGATGAATACTTTCTTCCTTTTGACTGATGCACAACTTCCATTTTTCCTCTAATTCTTTTAAATTATCTGGAACTTTATATCCTTTCAAACTCACTCTAGAGCAAGCCTCATCTAATACATCGATTGCCTTATCTGGAAGATTTCTATCTGCAATGTATCGTTTTGAAAGATTTACAGCTGCCTCAATTGCATCTTCACTTATATCAACTTTATGATGCTTCTCATAACTTGCCTTTAATCCTTGTAAAATTTCCATTGTCATCTCTTTGGTAGGCTCTTCAATGGTAATAGGCTGAAATCTTCTCTCTAGTGCTGCATCTTTCTCTATATACTTACGATATTCTGTAATTGTTGTTGCTCCAATTAATTGAATTTCTCCTCTTGCTAATGCTGGTTTCAATATACTAGATGCATCAATTGCACCTTCTGCGCCTCCTGCCCCTATCATCGTATGAATTTCATCTAAAAATAGAATGATATTTCCAGAAGATTGTACCTCTGAAATTAGTTCTCTCATACGTTCTTCAAACTCACCTCTGTACCTTGAACCTGCAATAATTCCAGGAAGATCTAGAGATAAAACTCTCTTGTCCTTTATATTATCTGGAACCACTTGTGCTACAATTCTAGAGGCTAAACCTTCTATTATCGCCGTCTTTCCTACGCCTGGCTCTCCAATTAAACATGGATTATTTTTTGTACGTCTGCTTAATATTTGAATCAATCGCAGTATCTCATCTTCACGTCCTATTACGGGATCTAAACGACCTTCTTTGGCTGCTGCTGTTAAATCTGTACAAAACTTTTCAATAAATCTACGACCTTTTTTTCCATTTTCTTGATGCCGCTCTTGATATTCTTTCACATTTCCACCTACTGCATTTAAAATGTCTTGCTGCATCTTTTGAATATTTGCATTTAATGTAATTAAAAGTCGTGTCGCAACACAATCCATATCTTGTAGAATTGCTAAAAGTAAATGCTCTGTTCCTACTTCTTTTAATTGAAAATACTCTGCCTCCTTATAGGCACTATCAAGTAAATCTAAAAATCTTGGACTTTTTTCAGGTCGCTCTTTTACAAGAGTCTCACTAGATGGAACAATTAATTCCTCCATCAATTGTAAAATCTTCTCTTCCTCGATGTCATGAGCTGCTAAAATTTGCCCTGAAACCCCTGTCACTTCCTGCCTAAGCCCTAAGAGCAGATGTTCAGACCCTATATATGGATGTCCTAGCTTTTTCGCCATCATCTCTGCATATTTTATTGCTTTTGCTGCCTGTTTTGTATACATATTATGCATATTACCTCCTACGATTCATATTGATCAAATATTTCATCTATCAACTGATGTACTTCGGCTCTAGAAATTTTTTTACATCTTGCTTTTGCTAATACAATAGACAACTGAGATTTCATTTCCTCAAAATCTCCCAGCTTATCTATATCTACAGCTATAACTGCACCATGTCTTCTATCTAACTGAATAAACCCTTCTTGTTTCAAAACACTATATGCTTTATTTACTGTATGCATATTTATTCCAATGGACTCTGCCATTTGTCTTACAGATGGGAGGGAATCCCCTTCTCGAATAACTGATGTAGCAATTCCTAAGATAATTTGATTTCTAAGCTGAATATAAATTGCCTCATCACTATTAAAATCAATCTTTATCAGCATATCATCACCTTTTCCTTTGTTATAGATATAGTAGCACATACATTCACGTACTGCAAGTAACAAACAAAAATCAAAAAAGAGTAGCTGTTTTTTCAACTACTCTTTTACTCTTCATTCCAAAACAGAATTTCCATCTTTGTTCCTCTGCCCTCTTCACTATCTACTTTCACCTGAATGTTATGTAGAAGTGCTCCATGCTTTACTATAGAAAGTCCTAATCCAGTTCCTCCTCTATCTTTGGAGTGACTTTTATCTACTCTATAAAATCTTTCAAAAATTCTTTCATGATGTTCTTTGGGAATCCCAATTCCATTATCCTCTACGATAATTTTAGGTCCTTTCAAAGTATTCCCTGTCCAAACAGATACTTCTCCGCCATCTACATTATACTTAATCGCATTCTCGCAAATATTATAAATCATCTCATCTAAAATCTGGCGTATTCCATAATAGTAAATCGATTCACCCGACATGGTAATATGGACATGTTTATTATTCGCTTGTACAGATAGTCTACTAATAATCTCTCTACACAAGTTATATAAATTAACATTTTCTTTTTCTAATTCAACAGACCCTTCGTCTAGCTTAGATAATTTAATGATATCTTCAATCAAAGTAATTAAACGTCTTGCTTCTTTGTAAATTCGTTCCGAAAACTTAGGAATATCTTGTTCTTTTACCAAACCATTTTTCATAATTTCTGCATATCCAGAAATTGAAGTAAGAGGTGTCTTTAGTTCATGAGAAACGTTTGCTGAAAACTCTTTTCTCATAATCTCCACTTTTTCCCTTTCTCTATTTCGCTTGTCCATTGCCACAAGGAGGGGACATAATTCCTCGTATACTACATGTTCTAAAGGATGTTCAATATCCAACTCATTTATTGGTTTAATCAAACGTGCTGTCTGCCACTTTCCTAAAATCCATGCACACACAAGCATTACTACACCAAGCCCTATAATTAACGAAAGAACAGAACGTGCCAATTCCCCTATATTATCCATTGTTTTAGCAACACGAAGTACGGTTCCGTCATCTAAAATCAATGCATAGTAATACATTTTCTCTCCGATTGTTCCAGAACGTCTAATATCTTCTCCAAAACCATTTGTAAGTGCTGACGCTACCTCTGGTCTATTTCCATGATTTTCTAATGTTTCAGCATCCTTTCCTGAGTCGTATAATACTTCACCCTCAGGTGATATTTGAGTCACTCTAGTTCTAAGATCCACCTCATCCATTTCTTTGAGGTAATCAGAGCCTGATATATTGACTGCTGCAAGAATATATCTTGCCTCTTGATTTACCTCTTCTTTTCTTAACTCTACACTCTGCTCATACATAATCCATGTGAGAAGTATATAGGAGATAAGAAGGGTCCCAAAGGTAATCGCTATCATACTTCTCTGAATCTTAGTTCTCATCTTGCCCACCTATACGATATCCGACACCTCTAACAGTTTGGATGATATCACATTTGCTTCCTAACTTCTGTCTTAATGTTCTTACATGTACGTCCACAGTTCTTGTCTCACCATCAAAATCATATCCCCAAATTTCTTCTAAAAGATGGTTTCTTGTTAATACGATATTTTGGTTTCGCATTAATTTTTCTAATAGAGCAAACTCTTTTAATGTCAATGGTACTAACTTTCCATCTACAGTCACTTGATGTTTCTTTAAATCCATGCTAACACCATTGAGAGAATATATTTCAGATTCCTCTTGCTTTCCAGAACGTCGTAATACCGCTTTAATTCTAGAGATTAATTCCATCATGCCAAATGGTTTGGTAACGTAATCATCTGCACCTGAATCTAAGCCTACTACTTTATCGTATTCAGCCCCCTTTGCCGTTACCATTATAACAGGAATATCTTTTGTTCTTGAGGAACTTTTAAGTTTACGCAATATCTCAAATCCATCCTCACCTGGGAGCATAATATCCAATAAAATTAAACGAGGCAACTCTTGCTCCATCGCTTTGAAAAAAGTTACACCGTCCATAAACCCCTTTGCACTCATTCCTGTTGTTTCTAGTGTATAAATTACAAGTTCACGAATGTTGTCATCATCTTCTACGCAATAGATCATTTTGCCTCGTCCTTTCTTTTGTTTCTAAACTTGAACACCATTTCTATGAACGCCTGTCATAGAAAATTCTACCCACTCTGCAATATTTGTTGCGTGGTCTCCAATACGTTCTAAATATTTGGTTACCATAATTAAATCTACAATTTTTCTTCCGTGCTGTCCTTTTTGCTCTGCAATAAATTGAATCAGTTCTCCCTGAATCTTAAAGAATAATTCATCTACTGCATCATCCTCTAGCATAACTTTTTTTGCCAACTCTAAATCCTTATCCACATAAGATGCTACACTATCACGAACCATCTTACTTACTGCAGAAGCCATTTTTCCTATATCTTTAATATCTACACTCTCTGTCATTTTAGATGAAATTACAATTTCTGCAATATCTGCTGTCTGATCTCCAATACGCTCCATATCTGTTATCATCTTCAATGCCGCAGAAATTCTTCTCAAATCTTTGGCTACTGGTTGTTGCTGAAGCAAAAGCTTTAAGCACATCTTCTCAACATCTTTTTCCATTTCATCTATTTCAGAATCATCTTCAATAACAGCCTTTGCCTGTTCTATGCTTCCTTCCTTTAATGCCTTTGTTGCATTTGTAATTGCAGACTCACATAACTCGCCCATTCTAATAAGATACTCATCCAATCTTTGTAACTGCTCATCAAACTTATTGCGCATATCTTAACCAAACCTCCCTGTGATATAATCCTCTGTTCTTTTATCAGATGGAATTGAAAACAATCTTTCTGTATTATTGTATTCTACCACTTCTCCCATTAGGAAAAATGCAGTATTATCAGATATTCGAACGGCCTGCTGCATATTATGTGTCACCATAACTATAGTATACTGTTTTTTTAGCTCCATAGCAAGGTCTTCTATTTTTGATGTAGATATTGGGTCTAATGCGGAAGTAGGTTCATCCATCAATAATACCTCTGGTTCTACAGCCAATGCCCTTGCTATACAAAGACGCTGCTGCTGTCCACCTGACATTCCTAATGCACTTTTCTTTAAACGATTCTTACATTCATCCCAAATTGCAGCATTTCTTAATGATTTTTCCACAATATCGTCTAATTTTTCCTTAGAACGAATTCCATGTGTTCTAGGTCCATATGCTATATTATCATAAATGCTCATTGGAAATGGATTTGGTTTTTGAAAAACCATACCAACTCTCTTGCGAAGCATATTTACATCCATTCCCTTAAAAATATTTTCTCCATCTAAGAGAATTTCTCCATCAATACGGCATCCCTCTACTAAATCATTCATACGATTCATAGATTTTAAAAGAGTCGATTTTCCACATCCACTAGGTCCTATAAAAGCTGTAATTTTATTCTCTTGAATCTCTAGATTTATATTCTTTAGTGCTTTAAAATCACCATAATATAAATCTAAATTTTTTACACTAATCTTTCCCATATATTCTTCCTTCCTACGCTTTTGTTAATTTCTTTGCTACTATACTTGAAATAGTATTAATACCGACTACAAGTAACAACAAGATTACCGATGTTGCATACGCTTGTTCCATGTGTAACCCTTCACTGGCAAGGTTATACATATGAACTGCTAATGTTCTTCCTGAACCCATTAAACTAGATGGTATCTTGGCAACTGTACCTGCTGTATATATTAAAGCAGCTGTTTCTCCCACAATTCGACCAATGGCTAATATAATTCCTGCTAAAATACCTGGTATAGCAGATGGTAATACAACTTGAAACACCGTCCTAAGCTTTCCTGCACCCAAACCAAAACTTCCTTCTCGATAAGAATCTGGCACAGACTTCAATGCCTCTTCTGTTGTTCTCATAACCAATGGTAAAATCATAATTGCTAATGTAAACGCTCCTGCTAACAAAGAGAATCCCCAACCCAGTGTATTTACGAAAAATAACATACCAAATAAACCGTATACGATTGAAGGTATTCCTGATAATGTTTCCGTAGTCAGACGAATCAACTCTACTAATTTATTTCCTCTCTTTGCATATTCAACTAAGAAAATAGCTGAAAAGATTCCAAATGGAACTGCAATGATTAAAGACATGAATGTCATAATAATTGTATTAACTAAAGCTGGAACTACAGATGCATTTTCAGAATTATATTCTAATGAAAATAGCGACGGTTTAATATGAGGAAGTCCCTGTATTAATATAAATGCAATCAAGAATATTAAGACTGAAAATGTTAAAACTGCACTTATAACAACCAAAAGCATCAAAAGAAAGGAGCCTGGATGCTTTAAATAATTTTTTAGTTTCTGTAGAAATGTTGTCTGATTATTCATGTTCTGACCTCCTCTTGAGCAATGTAACACTCAAATTTATGATGAGGATAAAAACAAACAATACAACACCAGTAGCAATCAATGCTCCTCTGTGTAAATCTGTTGCATACCCCATTTCTATTACGATATTAGCAGTCATCGTTCTAACTCCTTGCATAATACTTTTTGGAATCCACGGTTGATTTCCTGCTACCATAATAACTGCCATAGTCTCTCCAATAGCACGACCTATCCCTAGAACAATCCCTGCAACTACCCCAGACTTTGCTGCTGGCAATACAACTGTAAAAATACTTCTTTCGTGTGTTGCTCCCAAAGCCAACGCTCCTTCATAATAATGCTTTGGCACTGCACGAATAGCACTTTCTGTAACCCCTATAATTGTTGGAAGAATCATCATTCCTAACAAAAGTGATGCAGTTAGTATGCTATTTCCGTTTCCACTTGTCCGAACAACACCTGCTGCTTTTAATTGCCATCCCAACTGACGCATCAATGGTACTAAAACTACCAATCCAAAGAAACCGTATATTACTGACGGAATTCCTGCCAAAAGTTCTGTTGCTGCTTTCAAAGGTTTGTATAAAACTTTTGGACAATACATCGCCATAAAAATAGATGTCAATATTCCAATTGGAACTCCAAATATAATAGCTCCTGCTGTTACATAAAGACTTCCAACAATCATTGGAAATATTCCAAATAACTCATTATTTGGTTTCCATATATCTCCTGTTATAAATTGTATAAATCCAATTTCTTTCATTGCAGGGATTCCATTTACTAATAGAAAAAAACAAATAAGAGCTACCGCTAGCACAGACGTGCAAGCGGCAACCAAAAAAACTCCCTGCATAAATTTTTCTTTCCATGCATTTGTCTTCATATTATTCCATTACCTCTTCCCAGATAAGAGCCTCACCTGTATAAATTGTTCTAACCTGTTCGCTGCTCATATTATCTATTGGATTGTCCTGATTAACAATCACTGCGATTCCATCGGTTGCCATAACAACTGTTTGTAACCCTTGTGACATTTCATTTTCTTTCAAATCTCTAGAAGCCATCCCAATATCATAGCTGCCATCAACAGTGGATGAAATTCCCGTAGAGGAATCTGTTACCTGTAATTCAATTTCTACTTGTGGATTCACTGCCTTATATGCTTCTATTAGCTTTTCCATAACTGGACCTACAGAGGAAGAACCTCCAACAACTACTTTCCCTGATGCTCCATTACTCTCATATTTCTTTACATCTTGCACAGGTATATACCCAGCTTCTACTACTATATTTTGTCCTTCTTCACTCAAAATATATGCCATAAAATCTTGCACTGCTTTATTTTCTACATTTTCTTTCACAGCAATGTTAAATGGTCTGCATACCTTATAAGAACCATTTTCAATATTTTCCACTGTTGCTTCAACACCGTCGATACTTAACACTTTTACACTATCATTCAATGAACCTAATGAAACGTATCCAATTGAATATTTGTCCCCAGCCACAGTAGTAAGCATAACAGATGTATTATTGGTAATCTGAGCTGCTTGTGTAGTCATGTCTACCTTTTTATCATTTACTTTCTCTTCTACTTCAAATAGTTCTACAAAAGCCCCTCTTGTTCCTGAACCATCTTCACGAGATACGATTGTAATATCATTTGTGCTATCCCATGTTTCGATACTTTCACTACCTGCATTTTCTTGTGTAACTGATGTACCAGAATTTCCACATCCTACTAACAACGTTGCTATCATTCCTAGTGATAAAAATACTGAAAGACTTTTCTTCATATTTTGATTCTCCTTTTATCTTTTTCTGATATTGTTCTTCTTTACAAATCAAAATATATATTATATCTGTAAAATTTATAGTTTTCGTTATGTTAAAATTCTGTTAAATATAAAAAATGGTTCTAAGTCAATAGTTGGGGTGGGATTTTATAAATCCCGCTCCATTGTTGCGTTTGGAGGTATTTTTATGTTTTATGTAAACTTTACTAATTTTGCGCATGGCAAACAAACCTCCAAGTGCCAATTTTA